>JBIOFT010000019.1:0-35252 GCA_044447375.1 Terriglobales bacterium
CCCCCACCCCGATCAAAACCTCCACAGCCCCCACCAAGAACGTATACATATTCGCCAGCCGCAAAGCCGACGGCCACGGCAAGATGAAGCACGACCAGGGCGGCAATGGCGCCCGCCAGGCCGAGAAGACCAACGCCAGCCTGCCCGTGCCGCCGGGCTTCACCATCCAGACCGACGCCTGCCGCGAATCCATGCGCGGCAAGATTTCGCCCGACGTCGATCGCCAGATGCAAGAGGCGCTCACCCGCCTGGAGCAGCTCCAGAAGCAGAAGCTGGGCGCGGGCGAAAACCCGCTGCTGGTCAGCGTGCGCTCCGGCGACTAGTTCTACATGCCCGGCTTGATGGACTCCATCCTCAACCTCGGGCTGAACGACCAGTCGGTGGAAGCGCTGGCCAAGCGCAGCAAGAATCCGCGCTTCGCCTATGACTCCTATCGCCGGCTGATCCAGATGTTCGGCAACGTGGTGCTGGAGATCCCCAAGCCCGCCTTCGACGAAGTCTTCGATGGCATCAAGAAGAGGAAGAAGGCGAAGCTGGACACCGACCTCGACGCCGCGGCCCTGAAGGAAGTGATTGCCGAGTACAAGAAGGTGGTCAAGAAGCACGCCAAGCGTGACTTTCCGCAGGACGCGCACGAGCAGTTGGTGATGGCGCGCGACGCCGTCTTCCGCTCCTGGAACAACGACCGCGCCAAGCACTACCGCCGCATCAACAATATCTCCGACGACCTGGGCACCGCCGTCAACGTGCAGGCCATGGTCTACGGGAACCTGGGCGAGACCAGCGGCACCGGCGTGGGCTTCACCCGCAACCCGGCAACCGGCGCCAAGGAGTTCTACGGCGAGTTTCTGATGAACGCGCAGGGCGAGGACGTG
Organism: Terriglobales bacterium; assembly: GCA_044447375.1. Taxonomy (GTDB): domain Bacteria; phylum Acidobacteriota; class Terriglobia; order Terriglobales; family Acidobacteriaceae; genus JAHFUA01. Next base: position 876 of record JBIOFT010000019.1, read on the forward strand.
GTGGCCGGCATCCGCACGCCTGTCCACATCTCCGAGCTGCACAAGATCATGCCCGACGTCTACAACCAGCTCCGCGACATCACCACCCGCCTGGAGAAGCACTACCGCGACGTGCAGGATTTCGAGTTCACCATCCAGGACGGGCGCCTGTACATGCTGCAGACCCGCAACGGCAAGCGCACCGGCATCGCCGCCGTGCGCACTGCCATCGACATGGTGAACGAGGGCCTGATCACCAAGGAAGAAGCCATTTTCCGCGTCGATCCCAACCAGCTCTATGACTTCCTGGTTCCCAAGCTGGATGAGAGCGGCAAGATCGAAGTGCTGGCCACCGGCTTGCCCGCGTCACCGGGCGCGGCCATCGGACAGATTGTTTTCACCGCGGACGATGCCGTCACCAAGGCCGGTCCCAACAAGAAGAACCCGGTCATCCTGGTGCGCGCCGAGACCACGCCCGAGGACATCCACGGCATGGAAGTGGCCAAGGGCATTCTGACTTCGCGCGGCGGCATGACCAGCCACGCCGCCGTGGTCACCCGCGGCATGGGCAAGTGCTGCGTGGCCGGCGCCGGCGACGTGCAGGTAGATGAGCGCGCCAAGGAAATGCGCGTCCACGGCCAGGTCTTCCATGAAGGCGACTGGATCTCGCTCGACGGTACCACCGGGCGCGTGATCAAGGGCAAACTCAATCAACTGGAGCCCTCGCCCGACGATCCCAACCTGCAGAAGTTTTTGGGCTGGGCCGAGCCCTTCCGCAAGATCGGCGTGCGCGCCAATGCCGACATCCCGCGTGACGCCATCCAGGCGCGCGCTTTCGGCGCAGAGGGCATCGGACTCTGCCGCACCGAGCACATGTTCTTCGGCGAGGGCCGCATCCAGCACGTGCGCGCCATGATCATGGCCGACAACGAGAAGGACCGCCGGGCCGCGCTCAAGAAGCTGCTGCCCTTCCAGCGCGCCGACTTCGTCGGCCTGTTCCGCACCATGGACGGACTGCCGGTCACCATCCGCACCCTCGATCCGCCGCTGCACGAGTTCCTGCCCAAGCGGGAAGAGCTGATGGTGGAGATCGCGGTGCTCGAAGCCACCAAGCCTAAGTCACCCAAGCTCAAAGAGCTGAAGAAGATACTCGCCCGCGTGGAAGAGCTGCATGAGTTCAATCCCATGCTGGGCTTCCGCGGCTGCCGTCTCGGCATACGCTATCCCGAGATCACCGAGATGCAGGCGCGCGCCATCTTCGAGGCCGCGGTTCAGGTGGCGAAGGAAGGCGTCAAGGTGATTCCCGAAGTCATGATCCCGCTCACCACCACCTTGAAGGAGATGGCCCACCAGTCGGCCGTCGTGCGCCGGGTCGCCGAAGAAGTGTTCGCGGAGAAGGAGACCAAGGTCCACTACCTGGTGGGCACCATGATCGAGCTGCCGCGGGCCTCGCTGGTGGCCGATGAGATCGCCAAGGATGCCGAGTTTTTCAGCTTCGGCACCAACGACCTCACCCAAACCACCTTCGGGTTCTCGCGCGACGATATCAACAAATTCCTGCCGACGTATCTTGAGGAAGGCATCCTCAAGCAGGATCCGTTCGCGGTGATCGACCAGCAGGGCGTCGGCGAGCTGGTGAAGATCGGCATCGAGCGCGGCCGCAAGACGCGCCCACACCTCGAGGTCGGCATCTGCGGCGAGCACGGCGGCGAACCCTCGTCGGTGGAGTTCTGCCACCGGGTGGGGATGGACTATGTGTCCTGCTCGCCCTTCCGGGTGCTGACCGCGCGCCTGGCCGCTGCCCAGGCCGCCGCCAGCGAGGAGCTGAAAGCGGAAACGGGAAGAACCAAGTAACACCCACCACGGAGGCACGGAGGCACGGAGAAATCAGAATTCTCCGTGCCTCCGTGTCTCCGTGGTTTTATTGGACTTTTTGCAAACGGGCAATCAGCTTCTGGGCCAGGTTTTCGTCCGATTCCGACCACAGCAGCCGGGCGCTCGTCCCGCAATTCTTCTCTACCGCGCTGGTGAATCCGACCAACTGGCGCACGTTGTCGCGGACGCGCCCCTCTGTCAGCGGCGTCAGCTTCACGTCTTCATAGAGGAAGGGCGTGTCCACCCCGAAGTCCACCTGCACGTGGCCCTCCTGCTCGTAGGCGCCTTCGTCGAAGTTCAGCCCGCGCGCCAGGAAGCGCACCGCGCGCGGGGAGCGCACCCAGCCGGCCTCTTCGCCCGGCGCCCAAAGATCCCATAAGGCCTCGAACTCATAGGCGTTGTCGTCGTGCAGGAATTCCCCGGCAGTCTCCACCGCGCGCTCCGGGGTGGCGTGAAAACCGAAGGTTTCCTGGTAAATCACCGGCTCGTTCCACGAGATGGGATGCACGGCCAGGTAGCCGATCCCCGGCCGTTCGGCGGCGAAGGGGAAGTGGCGCAGCACGCACAGCAGCTTGGGCAGCATCTCGCTTTCCGAGAAGCTGCGGAACCACAGGCTGAGATACAGAGAGTCGGCCATGTTAATCCGCCGGCCCGTTATTCTACCGGGACGCCGGGTTGCGGAGTATGATAAGCGCTCTCATGGCCACCAAGCTGCGCAGGAACGGCGGGGCCGCGGTGCTGGAAGTGGACGGCAAGCTGAAGCTGGGCGAATCCGTCGAGCAGTTTCGCACCCAGTGGAGCGAAGCCATCAACGGCGGCGCCAAGATCCTGGTCATCATCCTGGGCAGCGTGCCGATGATCGACTCTTCCGGCCTGGGGAGCCTGATGCGCTGCTATTCGTCGCTCAGGGCGGTGGGCGGACGGGTGAAGCTGGTGGGCGCCAACGAGGTCGTCCGCCAGGCGCTCGGCGTCACCCACCTGGACAAGCTGTTCGACTTCTACGACGACGAGGCTGCCGCGCTGGCCTCCATCCCAAGCGCCGCCGCGACGTAATACAAGTTTCCTCAGCTTGGCCGTTCCGAGGGCATTTGGTAGAGTAGTGAATTGCAGCGTTTTTCTGCCCCATGATTGCGTCCCCGTCGTCTAGCCCGGCCCAGGACATCGCCCTTTCACGGCGGTAACGCGGGTTCGAATCCCGCCGGGGACGCCAAGATTTTAAAGGGGTTAGCCAACCCCTCGTTGCGGCTCCGGTCGCCGGAAGCGCCCGGGAAGCGACAACCCCCCGAACAGCAGGCAGTACGGTTTGATGTGTTCCGGGGTTGCTTCATGGCCGTCGCGTTCCGCACTGGTCAAAGATTTTCTCGAAGAACGGCCGAAGTAATTCGGCCGCGTTATCGTCCTTCTTGTAAGTGCCCTCTTTCTCAACGACATCAGTCAAGCAGGGACCAAAAGTTCTATCAGAACGACTTGGAATAGATAGAGAGTAGTTCTGTACACCTTCGATGCCGACAATCCAGCTATAGGGCCTAGGAGCGCCTAAGCGGTCAAGGAACGTCGCACAGTCTTCGAGACTCTTGGTGAACCTCTCCTCCTCAAGCGGAATCAGGCCTGACCGCAAGGGCCAAGTGTTGATCAACCATACCTCGCCAGTGACAAAGACATAAGCAACTGCGGGCGTCTTGTTGCCACCAGTGCCCGGGTAGTAGCCGCCACCATCTTGGCCCCGGACAAAGCCAAAACTGCCAGTGGACGGGCTCATCAACGGCAAAGGGGCTAATGCCAACGCTTTCTCCTGAAGATCCCGAATCAGCCAGGCTTTGCCGGGATCTGATGTAGGCATTAACCGCAGCCACATCGCCGGGCCCTCGGACAAGTAGATGCCCTCCTTCGCTGATAATCCCAACAGCTCCGCCGCCACCGGGTCGCCAACGCCGAGCGGCTGCCCTGGTGGCCGGAACCGGGCGTGCCGGTTCATTGGCTCCTTCCGCGGGAATGGAGGCGGCTCGGGTGGTTTCGGCAGCTTCGCCCTGAACTCCTCGCTTTCAAAGATCAGTCGCAATGCGGTTTCAAGCTGCTTCGCAAGTTTTTCCCGTTCTACTTGGCGCGCGGCATCGGGCGCACCGTCAGGTAAGTTATACCTGATTGGAAATCGGTGATGCGCCAAGTCAAACGGCAGGGATCCTGGTCCTCCATACGCCTCGTTCATCACTGCGATGATTCCCGAATGCCCGACCGCTTTCAGCGCGTAACCGTATTCAATGAGAACATTGGGATTCGGGGTAGGTCTGTCGGAGGACCGAGTAGTAACAAACGTAAAGTCGGGAACGAAGACCGCCGCCTGCCTAATCTTGGTCAAGATCGTGTCGAAGAGGGGCGGAGACCCAGGGACGCCTTGAGTGTCCTTGTCTACTTCCAGTCCTCCACGCACAGCTTCCTCCACCGTCACATCCTTGGCAATGTTCGCAACGGCGGTCCTAAGCGCCTTCTCAATCAGGTTGCGCCCCTCTCTCGTAGGTGTGTCATTTTGCCAGGAAAAGAAAACCCTGATGCTCATGCCTTCCGCTCCTCATTTTCTAACATTATAGTTGGAAGGCTCTATCCGCGCGGAGCAGGACCGCGCGACTTGACCGTGCAACCTTCACCGATTCCGTAAGGGATGGGGTGGGGAGATCAGGCTCAGTTTACAAACTAATCGTGGGGGACGACGATGAGAACCCGGCCCCCACCCCCTGCGGCCCGGCGAAGAGCGCACCTGCAAGGACGAGGTTCGCGGGCAGGACGCGAGCCACTCCCGGCGCGGTATAATTCGCACCGATCCCTCAGGCGCTTATGCTCTACATAATTCTTGCGGTCATCTTTGTTGCCTCGCTGGTGCTGGTCTGGGTGTCTCCTGGGGGCTGGGTTGGTCAATTGGCTGGAGTACCAGCTGTGGCAGCGCTGTTTGGGGCGCTTTTCAAAGTCTTCATGGACCACCTAGCTCATCAGCGGGCGGTCTTCTTGCTGGAAGCGCAGAATGCCTTCTCCATGGGTGCCACTTCCCACATGGCCAACGTTGCATTCGAGAAGCACGTGGGCTTTTGCGAGGAGTATGTCCAGGAAATGTTCAAAGCACTCTCTACGTTATTCCGAGAGGGACCGACAGAGGATGTGCTGCGCCACGCAACAGCTCTCTATAAAGTCCGAGAGAAGTGGGCCCTGTGGTTGACTGCAAATATCGAAACTGAGTTGGATCGGTTTGAGAACGCCATTCAGAAAATAGGTGCCCATGCCCACCTTCTGGATGCCTCTTTAAATGCCAACGAGAGACACGAAAGAATAGCCGAGATGTACGCTCTGTTTGCGGAGGTAGTCGGCCTCGGAAAGTGGGAAGATGCCCCCATATCGGAAGAGCGCGCCGTCAAGACGGTAATTGTAAAGTTGCGAAAGGTTCTGGGAATAGAAGAACTCACCGACCTCAGAACCGAATTGGTGCGGCGTTCAAGGGGCGCCACCACACCTTCGAGGAAACGGGCCGGTCTATAAAGACGTGGGAGCCGGGGACGATGATACCCGGCCCCCACCATGCGGGCCCGGCGCACCGGGAGGGAAGCCGGACCTCCGGTCGCCTCTCATGTTAGAAGGACCGCCTGGGCCGCAAGCTCAAAACCGAGGGGCTGGCGGAAAGGAGAACACCAGTCCCCTTGCGTGCGGCAGCCTACGGGATGCCAATAAAATTAGAGATCCTCTTTCGCTGCACTCGGGATTTCGGCCCGCATCTCAGAAGAACCCTTTTCGCAAATTGATGTCGTATTCCAGGTACGCTTTGAGACAGCAACTCATCTGCATCCAGCCCTTGCAGTTGCTGTAGGAGCTGTTCAGGTCCTGCTGGTTCTCCTTCCATCCAGACTCGGAAATCCTGACCAGCGTTCCATTGGGCGGAAGCGGTTCAAAACGCATCTCGACCCGGGTGTTGTACTCGCGATCCATGGCCGCCCATTCAAAGACGATCAGTTCGTTACGAACCACCTTCTTCACCGTGACCGGAATTTCTTTCGGGTAATCCGCAAACTTCCAGAGCACGGTTGTGCCCTCTTTGAGCGGCCCGCTCGCGCCCGCGGTGGTGAAGTAGACGCTCAGTTTCTTGGGATCGTAGACGGCGCCAAATACTTCAGCGATGGGCCGCTGAATCTTGGTCTGTATTTGGAACTTGAGCTCCATGGTGTCTCCTTTCGAGCGGGCATCCTTTATATGTTATAAATATATAACATGTCAAGGGCCACGCAGAACTTGATTTTCAAAGCGCTGGCGGATCACCGCCGGCGCCAGATCCTCGACCTGCTCAAGGAAGCGCCCAAGACCACCGGCGAGCTCTGCGATCGTTTCAAGAAGAAGATTGACCGCTGCACCGTGATGCAGCATCTTGGAGTGCTGGAAAAAGCCGGGCTGGTGATCGTGAAGCGCGAAGGGCGGCGCCGTTGGAACTACCTGAACGTGGTCCCCATCCAGGAAGTCTACAACCGATGGATCAGCCGATACGCCAGCAGCTCCGCTGCACTGCTGGCCCGGATGAAACGAGAGATGGAATCGGATTCGTAGCGGTTGGAATCGCCACTCTCGGCCCTCGCCTCCCGTTCCGGCTCAGGGTTTGATAAAATCTTTCCTCGCTGCGTGCGCAGCGTTCTTTGGCCACCGCCAACCCCTTGGCAGAGCGTCGGAGACGGCGCCTCCTACCCGAGCAGAACGAACTGCTCTGCTTGCTCTCTAAAAAAGGACGCGAGAAAGAAACCGTCCAGGTACATTGCGATTCAGCGAAAGGAGAATTGAATGCCGGAAAAGCGAACCCGTGCGCTGCACGCCGAAGTCATCAATGCACAGCCTCGTTTTCACCAGAGTGCGCCTGAAGTCCAGGCCTACGGGACGGTCACACTCTTGCCTCTTGAGCTGGAAGAGCCGGTCCGGCTGGAGATGACGGAGCAGCTCAACCAGTTGCTTGCCGATACCATGACGCTGCGCGATCTGTACAAGAAGTGCCACTGGCAGACCTCCGGCCCCACCTTCTATCAGCTCCACCTGCTTTTCGATAAGCACTTTGGGGAGCAGTCCGAACTGGTGGACTCCATTGCCGAGCGGGTTCAATTGCTGGGCGGGGTAAGCATCGCCATGGCGCCCGATGTCGCCGAGACGACGGCGATCCCGCGGCCACCGCGCGGCCGCGAAGCTGTCCCGGTACAACTCTCGCGGCTGCTGGACGCCCACCAGATCATCATCCGTGAGGCCAGGAAGCTGGCGCGCCGCGCCTCCGAGTTGGGAGACGATGGAACCAACGATCTGGTGGTCAGTGATGTACTGCGTACCAACGAACTCCAGGTCTGGTTCGTCAGCGAGCATCTGGTGAATCTGCCGCTGGTGGAGGCGCAGACACCATCAAGAACGGCGGGTGCAGCTTAGCGCTGGCACGCCAATAACGGAGGGGCAGCCCAAACCTGAATCCGGGCTGCCCCTTTTTGTTTCTGCTTCTCCGCGTCCGGGCGGGACCATCCCCTTCTCTTGCGGCAGCTCCGCGAAGACACTAAACTGTTAGTAACGCCAGTGGATGATTGGGAATCAAAGCACATATACCTCCCCAATGGACTTCCGCCCGGTGCGCTGTCCGCCTGCGCGCCCGGGTGTTTCTGTAACGGAAGAGATGACCTATGACAACGACCAAAATTGCTCCGCCCGCAGACCTGGAAGCAGCAGCGCCCCAGGCAGCCCAGCCCGATGTGGTTGAGGAAACGTCCGAGTGGATCGAAGCCTTCGACCAGCTAGTGGCCGAAGAAGGTCCCATGGCCGGCGCGCAGTTGCTGGGCACGCTCACCCGCCGCGCGCGGCAGGCTGGCGTCGATCTGCCCATCCAGTTGAACACTCCTTACGTCAACACCATCCGCGTGGAGGAAGAGGAGCCCTACCCGGGCGACCGGCTGATCGAGCGCCGCATCAAGGGCCTGGTCCGGTGGAACGCCATGGCCATGGTCCATCGCCAGAACAAGAAGGACCCCGGCATCGGCGGACACATATCCACCTACTCCTCCATCGCCAGCCTGCTGGAGGTCGGCTTCAACCACTTCTTCCGCGCCCGCTACGGCACTGAACCCGGCGACTTCCTCTACCTGCAGGGCCACGCCTCGCCCGGAGTCTATGCTCGCGCCTTTCTTGCCGGCCTGCTCACGGAGGAACAGATCGACAATTTCCGCCACGAACTGCGCGGCAAGCCCGGCCTGTCTTCCTATCCACATCCCTGGCTGATGCCGAATTTCTGGCGCTTTCCCACGGTCTCGATGGGCCTGGGTCCGCTGAACGCCATCTACCAGGCGCGCTTCATGCGCTATCTGGAGAACCGCGGCCTCATCTCCCAAACCGCGCGCAAGATCTGGGCCTTCGTCGGCGATGGCGAGAGCGACGAACCTGAAACCATGGGTTCGCTCACCCTGGCCTCGCGCGAGAAGTTGGACAACCTGATCTTCGTGGTTAACTGCAATCTCCAACGCCTGGACGGACCGGTGCGCGGCAACGGCAAGATCATCCAGGAACTGGAAGCCGCCTTCCGGGGGGCGGGCTGGAATGTGATCAAAGTGATCTGGGGCGCCGACTGGGACGAACTGCTGGCCCGCGATTCCACCGGCCTGCTGCTCAAGCGCATGGAAGAGTGCGTCGACGGCGACTACCAGAGCTTGAAGGTGAAGGGCGGGGCGTACATTCGCAGTTACTTCTTCGGCAAGTATCCGCAGCTATTGGAGCTGGTGGCGGACAAGAGCGACGAAGAGCTTTCCAAGCTGCGCCTGGGCGGCCACGACCCGCAGAAGGTTTACAACGCGTACAAGTGCGCGGTCGAGCATCGTGGCGCGCCCACCGTGATCCTGGCCAAGACCATCAAGGGATACGGCCTGGGCTCGGCCGAAGCCCGCAACGCCACTCACCAGGAAAAGAAGCTCAATGACGAGAATCTGGCGCTGTTCCGCTCGCGCTTCGATATCCCCATCCCCGAGCAGGCGGCGCTCGACGGCGCCCCGTATCGCCCGCCCGAGGACAGCCTCGAGATCCTCTACCTGAAGGAGCGCCGCAAGGAACTCGGCGGATACATCCTGCAGCGCCAGGTCCCGAAGTTCGACATCAAGGTTCCGGAACTCGATTACTTTGCGGAGTCGCTGGCCGGTTCCAAGGGCCGCGCCGTCTCAACCACGATGGGCTACGTCAGCATGCTGCGGCACTTGCTGAAGCATCCCGAGATCGGCAAGCTGATCGTTCCCATTGTCCCCGACGAGGGCCGGACGTTCGGCATGGAGTCGCTCATCCGCCAGGTCGGCATCTATGCCAGCCAGGGCCAGCTCTACGAACCTCACGATCAGGACATGCTGCTCTACTACCGCGAAGCCAAAGACGGCCAGATCCTGGAAGAGGGAATTACCGAGGCGGGCTCGATGGGCTCATTTACCGCCGCCGGTACGGCGTACGCCAACTACAGCGTGCCCATGATCCCCTTCTTCACTTTCTACTCCATGTTCGGGTTCCAGCGCGTCGGCGACCTGATCTGGGCGTTTGCCGACGCGCGCGGGCGCGGCTTCCTGTTCGGCGGTACCGCCGGGCGGACCACGCTCGCCGGCGAAGGCCTGCAACACCTCGATGGGCACAGCCATGTGCTGGCCAGCGTGGTGCCCACCTGCGCCACCTACGACTGCGCCTACGTGTACGAGATCGCCGTCATCGTGCAGGACGGCATACGCCGCATGCACCAGGAAGGCGAAGACCGCTTCTATTACATCACCGTCTACAACGAGGACTACCCCATGCCGGAGATGCCGGAGGGCTCGGCCGAGGGCATCCTGCGCGGCATCTACAAGTTCAAGCCCGCGCCCGGAGGCAAGCCGGCGCTGCAACTGTTCGGCAGTGGACCCATCCTGAACGAAGCTCTGCGCGCTCAGCAGATCCTGGCGGAAAAGTACAAGGTCCAGGCCGACCTGTGGAGCGTGACCAGCTACAACCAGCTCCGCCGCGAGGCGCTGGCCACCGAGCGCTGGAACCGGCTGCACCCGGCGGAAAAAGAGAAGCGGCCGTACATCCTGCAAGCCCTCGACGGCGCCGACGGGCCGATTGTGGCGGCCACCGATTACATGAAGATCGTGCCCGACCAACTCGCACCCTGGCTCACCGGGCGGCTGGTCACACTCGGCACCGACGGCTTCGGACGCAGCGACAACCGCCAGCACCTGCGGCGTCACTTCGAAGTGAACGCGGAGTCGATCGCGGCGGCGGCGCTCTCGCGCCTGGCCCGCGACGGCAAGTTCGACGCCCGCAAGGCGCAGAAAGCCCTGCAGGATCTGGGCGTGGATACCGAGAAGATCGATCCCGCCCGCGCCTGAGGTCGCGCAATCTAAGAGACGGTCTCCACTCTTGCCGTTCTCGGTGGTACCCTAGCTTCTTCTTTTTGCGCCGCGGATAGACGCGCATGAAGTCTTACCATCGGAGAACCTGCGTGAACAAGGCCGTCCTGCTATTCCTCAGTTGTCTGCTGCTGGTTTCGGTTTCAGGGTGCGGGTCGTCCGCCGTGACCGGGCCCAATGGATTTCTCTACTCCGCTAACAGCTTCCGGCCGGGATCGATGGCTGCCTTTTCCGTCACTACGGGAGCGCTGGTTCAGATCGCCGGTACTCCCTTCGTCACCAACGGGAACGCGCCCTACACGATCGCAGCTTCGCCGCCGGCCCTGCCCTCGCCCGCGCCCGCTGTCACCACCAAATTCCTGTACGCGGGGATCCCGGCGACGTCCAAAGGCGGGGTGATCACGCGCCTGCTGGGTCGCACGCTGAGCGGTGCGGTTACTGGCGGCATCATGCTGATGCCCATCAACAGCGACCACACGCTGGCTACGTCACAGATGTTCGCCAGCGGCGGCGATTACGATCCCATTGCCGTCGCGCCCGGCGGCAACTTCCTTTACGCCATCGACCTCACGGCCAATCATCTGGCGGCTTTTTCCATCGACAGCAGCAAAGGGTCGCTGACCGCCATCGGCCCGCCGGCCGGCGTGGCCGTGGGCCCCGACCCGTTCAACGTCGTGGTCGATCCCCAGGGCAAGTTTGTGTTTGTGGCCAATTGCGATTGCGTCACCAATCCCCAGAACCATGGCTCGGTCTCGGTGTTCTCCATCAACAACGACGGCACGCTGGCCGCCGTTGGCACCTTCGTCCCCGGCGGCATCGCTACCGCCCAACCCATCGCCCTGGCAGTTTCGCCGAACAGCCAGTTTCTTTTTATCGCCAGCCTGGATGACAAGGTGTACGTCGAAAGCATCGCGGCCGGCGGCACGCTCGCCAGCGTTTCCTGCCCGCCCATCCCACCTAACCCCAATTCGCCTTGTGCTCTGCCGCCCGGCAGTATGCCCGTTTCGATCACGGTGAGCATCGACGGCGGCAACACTGTTTATACCGGCAATGCCGGAACCGGCACTGTCTCCTTCTTCCTCAACTGCACGCAAACTCCTCTCCCCATAGTGGCGACGACGTCCGTCCCATGCCCAACTGATGGCAATGGCAACGCGCTCGCGCCTGTTGTTTTCCAAAACAATAACCCCGTCGGTGGCACCGTCGGTGTAGTTGTGCCAGACCCTAGCAGTATCGCCGCTAGCACCACTATTACCGCTATCAACCCCGGCCACTTTCTATACGTCACCGACTACGACCACGGAACCATCCTGGTATTCGCCGTCACCAGCGCTACCACCTGCACGATGACGTCGTGCCCGACAACCGCCGGAACCCTCACCCAGAGCGGGTCAGCGGTAAATACCGGAGGCCAGAACCCGTTCGGGTTGGCCTTCTCCTTCTAGGGGAGGCCAATTTCTGGTGTGGTTTGGCACAGCGACCCGGTTTTGAACTAGGCCGCCGTCGGAAGCAGCGGCGATTGCCGCCACCACGTAGAACATCGCGGCGTTGGCCGGGATCTGCAGGTTGAAATCCACCAAGCTGTGCACCAGGATGCCAGTGACGCCGAGCAGCGCCGCCAGCGTGGCGGCTTGCGTCAAGTCCAGCCCCGGGCCGCGCAGTTTGCGGAACCCACGCACATACACCACCGCGAGAAAACCGAGCGCGGCAGCGAACCCCAGCGCTCCAGTCTCGGCCAGCACCTGGATGTAATCGTTGTGCGCCGCGTTGATGAACACGTCGGCATAGAAGGTGCGGTACTTGGGATACACCGTGGTAAAAGTTCCCAGGCCCCATCCCATCACCGGGCGCGCCTTGATCATGGGGATACTGTCGCGGGCGATCTGAATGCGGGTGTGATAGCTGGCGTCGTCGGTCTTGAAGGAGACAAAGCGCTCGACCAGGCTCTTGCCGCCCAGCCACAACAGGAACATCAGGATCAGCAGGCAGGCTGCGGCAAAGATGGCCGCGGAGCGCCGGCTGGCGTTCTTCCACCACAGCACCCCCGCCAGGAAGACCACCTCGAAGCCGAACGCCGTCATCCCGCCCCGCGACAAGGAGAGAAAGATGGTGGCCGCCATGAACACGCCGGCAAAGGCCAGCAGCACGCGCTTGGGCGGTGTCAACTCCTCCATCATGCTCAGCACCAGCGGGAAGGGCGCCAGCATCTCCATCAGGCCGGCATAGTGGTTGTGGTTGACGTAAGGGCCGAAGATGAAGCTGGCGCCACGCACCGGCACCATCCAATAAATCTCGCCTTTGGAGGTGAGGTCCTGGATCAGGGCGAAGAGGGCAATCAGGAACCCGGCCACCGTGAGGAAGCCGGCCAGCCGCTTGACGTCTTCTTGCGCGCGCAGCATCTGCACCGCCACCAGCAGGATCATGCCGTAAGCGAGGTAGGTGAAGCTGGCGGTGCGCGTCATGTAGGCGTAGGCGGTCCGGTGCAACAGGAGTTGAACCCCGGCGATGGCGGCGAAGAGCGCCACCGGCCCATACAGCGGGCTCAGCACGAACTCCGCGCCGGTAACCAGTTGCTGCGCCGCCCACAGTACCAGCAGCCCGGCAGCCATCGCCTGCAATCCGAACAGCGACCACGGTTCGACCGCGCCGAACGTGACCACGCCGTAAACCAACACACCGGCCAGCCCGTACAGCACGAGACAGTGCAGGACGCCAGGGATCGCGACCGCCGTGGCGCTGCGCGCGCGCACCGCCGCTAACACTTCCGCCGACATGATCTGTGCCTGTCCGCTCACGGCAAACTCCGGTTCTTGATTTTGGGGACCAGGGTTACATCGTCCACCCAGATTTTTCCGCGGATAAGCCGCTGGCTGGGCACCCGAATAATGTGCACCAGCAGCAGGTCGTCCTGCGGCCCGGTGGTGAATTCGCCCTGCAACTCCTGCCACCCGTGAGCACCTGTCACTCCGTCGGTGAGCAGGTACTGCTGGTTGCGGCTCACTCCGTGGATGGCGAAACGCGGCGGGCTGATGGTCTCAAGGTCCTCCGCCATCATGAACCCGCTGAACCGATAGCGCGTGTTGCCGCGTACCGGCACCAACTGGACCACACCCGAATCCCCGGGCGCGCCCTCGAAGGTGATGGCCAGCGAGCGATTCCCGCTGTGCGCGCGCCGGTCGTCGATGACTACCGACGCCCCCTGCTGCGGCGAATATCGCCAATCCAGACCGCCGTTGAGCAGGTCCAGCTCAAAACCGCCGTTGACGATCCGGTCGTCCGAAGGAACGTAGGGGCGGAACTCAGGATTGGCCACCGCCAACTGCGCCCACGCCACTTCGGCTTGCCCTAACTCTCCCCGGCTGATCAGGTAGTCAAGGTAGGGGAAGGCGAGCGGCACCGGGAACGGCCGCTTCAGCGCAATCAGGTGTGACCACACCCTGTCGGCCGCTTGCGGCGGCCGTTTGTTCCACAGGAAACGAATAAAAGTGAAGTAGTCGTCGGGACGCGCCGGCAGTACTTTTTCCGCGATCAGGTCGGGGTCGCGGGTGGCCCGCCAGCAAACGTTCAGCACCGCCAGCAGGGTTTCCCCGTCATTTTCCACCAAGTCGTGGAAACGGCGCAGGGCCAGCTCCGTCTCTCCCTGCACCAGTTCGTAGTTGGCGGTTTGCCAGACCACCTCCGGCGTGGTGGGATCGGCTTCCATGGCGCGCGCCAGGGCCTGCTGCGTTCCCGCAGGATTGTCCGTGGCCAGATCGGCGCTGGCCAGATCCAGCCAATAGCGCGCGTCGTAGGGATTGAGCGCGATCGCCGCCTTGAGGCCGGCGATGGCGTCGGGAAAATCCTGCATCAGCAGGGAATAGCGGCCGAGGCGGTAACGGAACTCGGCATTGGAAGGTTCCAGCCGGGCGGCGGTTTTCAGGTTGTCCGGGGTGAAATTTTCCGCCCACTGGAAGGCGCGGTAGGCGCATGACGTCGCGCGCAGGTAAAGCCCGGCCGCCGCCAGCGCCACCAGCAGAAGCGCGATTCGGGCCGCCAGCGGCGCAGCACGGGCTGCTGGTTTGGCCGCCGCTTCGGTCCGCGGCCCCGCCATGGTTCCACCGGGATCAGGTGTCATGCGATCCAGAACAGCGTCCCGTTACTGCTGCGGCAGTTGCTCGTCCACCTTGTCGCTCTTGTAGTAATAGCCGTACTTCTTGCCGTAGTAGCCGTAATAGTAGTAGTAGTCGGAGGCGTTCAGGTCCATGGCGTTGACCACCACGCCGATGATCTTGGAGTTGACGTAAGCGAGCAGTTGCCGCGCCCGGCGCAGCGCCTGTTTGGTGGTCTGCCCGGAGCGGATCACCAGGATCACGGAATCGGCCTGCACCGACAGCAGCACCGCGTCGGTCACCGACAGCGCCGGCGGCGTATCGATCACGATGTGGTCGAACTGCTTGCGCCACTCCGCCAGGATGTTGTTCATCAGCGCCGAACCCAGCAGCTCCGCCGGATGCGGCGGCGATCCACCCGAGGGCAGCACGTGCAGGTTGGGGAGTTGCGCCCAGGGCGTGATGGGACACTCGGAGATGTTGCCGGTGAGGTACTCGGAGAGACCCGGCCTTTGCGGCACCCCGAAGGCTTTGTGAATGCTCGGACGGCGCAAGTCGGCATCCACCAGCAGCACCCGCGCGCCGCGCTGCGCCAGCACGATGGCGGTGTTCACGCTGGTGGTGGTCTTGCCCTCCTGGGCCAGCGGGCTGGTCACCAGCAGCACCTTGGGGGGCGCACCCCAGGAGGAGAGCAGGATGGAGGTGCGCAGGGTGCGATAGGCTTCCGCGGATTGCGATTGCGGGCGCAAGTACGAAATGGTCTCCACCGATTCCTGATGTGGCATGATCTGCGATCCCGCCCGCAGCGGCTTCAGCGCCAGCCCGCGGCTGGAACTCATGCGCACGCTGGAGGGGATCATGCCCAGGGTGGGCAGGCCAGCCACCAGTTCCACCTGGTCCGGACTGCGCACGCTGTTGTCCAGCATCTCCAGCAGGAAGGCCAGGCCGATGCCGCCCGCCAGCGAGAGGAAGAAACCGGTGGTGATGTTGCGCGGGATGTTGGGCTGCGACGGTCCCATGGGCACGCGCGCCTGGTCGATGATCTGCACGTTGCTGGAGCGCAGTCCGGCGGCGACTCCGGCTTCCTTGAGCTTTTGCAGCAGCCCGTCGTACAGTTGCCGGTTGGATTCGTAGTCGCGCCGCAGCAGGTTGTACTGGATGGCGCTCTCGTTGAGCTGGTTGGCTTCCTGCTTCTGGTTCTCGAAGGCGTCTCGCAACAGCTTCTCGCGCTCGAACGCCGCCAGGTAAGTGGCTTTGTAGCGTTCGGCGCCGCTCGCCAACTCTTTCTTGAGCGTCTCCCGCACCGTCTTCAACTGGCTGTCGAGTTCCTTGACCTTGGGATAGTTGGCGCCGAACTGCGTGGACATGGCTGCCAGTTGTGACTCCAGGATGCCGGCCTGGCTCTTCAGGGAGTCGATCGCCGTCTCATTGAGCGAGGTTCCGCGCGGCAACATCTCCGGTTTCCCCTCCAGGCTCATGCGGTACAGCGACTCCTTCTCGATACGCTCCATTTCGGCCGTGGTCAGTTCTTTGTTCAACTGGTCGAGCTTGGTGGTGATGATGTTCTGCTTCTCGTCCACCCCGACGATGCCGTGTTCCTTCTGATAATCCACCAGCCGCTGCTGCGAGGTTTCCACGTTCAACTGCAGGTCGGAGAGTTTTCCGGAAAGCCACCGCGAAGCAGTATCCGTGGCCTCGAATTTTGCCTGGTAGTTCTGCTCGATGTAAGCGTGCGCCAGCTCGTTCACGACCTGCGCCGAGAGATTGGGGTTGGTGGAAAGGAAATGGAGCTCGACGATCTGGGTGCGCGGGATCACCTTCACGGTCAATCCCCCGTGGAACCCGCCCAGCAGGCCGTTCTCCTGGGCGGCAGTGAGCCCGGCCGAGCCCAGCGGGATGGTCCGGCTGGCGGCCCTCACCGGCGCCCCGGTGAATCTAGGGTCCTGGTCCAGGCGCAGGTTCTTGATCACTTGCAGCGCGATGCCGTCGCTCTCCAGGATTTTGGCCTGGGTGTCGAGGTTGACGATATAGTCCTCCTCGTCATAGCCGCCGCCCACCGTCCCCTTAAGGCCGAGCGTGTCGCTCTGATGGTTGATCGCGATCCGCCCCACAGCGTCGTAGAGCTTGGTAGCGCGGAAGGAATGGATGGCCACCAGCACCGTGATCACCACCACGCAGGAAACGATGGTCCACTTGCGCTTCAGCAGTAAGCGCCAGTATTCCAGCAGCGAGGGTTCCAGCGTCGCCAGTTCTGCTTCGGGGTTGGCCGTTCCCGGCCGGAGTAAAGATTGGGAGGCTTCGGTGCGCACCAGATTGCTAGGATCCATTCACCGCTCCATCGAGTTTTCGGGGCCAAAGGGAGATCATGGGAGAAAATTTTCTGGATTTTAGCATGAGGTGCAACGTGGATTGTTCAACAGATTTGGCGGGGGAATCGAACTCGCAATCATGCGCGCGCCCCACAAGCAGCGCCGATTTCAGGCGCGCCGGGCGGCGTCGCGGGCGAAACGCCGTTTCCGCGGCGCGAGAGTTTTCCACAATTACGGTCATATCGGAAGCCAACGGCGCGCGCGGGAAACATTTTGACAATCAAATCCACCGAACCTATATTCAGTCCATATTCGGCGAATTCTTCTGGTATCGGTGAACGCGCTGCAAAAGAACAGTCTCACTCCCTCTCCCACTCCCGTGAACATGCTTTGGAATCCTGCGGCCGTGGGCGGCGCGGCGGGCCGCCTGCTGCATCAAGGTTCTGCCTGATGGCAACGCTTTCGGGAGAAGCTTTGCGCCTGGATCCGGTGGTTGCGGCGGGGATGTCGCCGGCGGCGCTGCCGCACGTCGCCATCCGGCCGGCGCGCGGCTGGATCGGCCTTAACCTCGGCGAACTGTGGCAGTACCGCGAGCTGCTGTTCTTCCTCATCTGGCGCGACATCAAGGTGCGCTACAAGCAGACCGCGCTGGGCGCCGCCTGGGCGATTCTCCAGCCTGTCTTCACCATGGTGGTCTTCAGCCTGTTCTTCGGACGGCTGGCCAAGGTGCCTTCCGATGGCATCCCTTATCCCGTCTTTGCCTACTGCGCGCTGCTGCCCTGGCAACTGTTCGCCCACGCTCTGGCCGAATCCAGCAACAGCGTGGTAGCCAACGAGCGCCTGATCACCAAGGTCTACTTCCCGCGCCTGGTGATTCCCCTCGCCGGGGTGCTGGCCGGGCTGGTGGATTTCGCCATCGCCTTCAGCGTGCTCATCTTTCTTATGCTGCGCTACGGGATCGTCCCCACCTGGACCATCGCCACCCTGCCGCTGTTTGTGTTGTTGGCCATCCTGACCGCACTGGCCGTCGGCCTGTGGCTTTCCGCGCTGAATGTGCAGTACCGCGACGTGCGCTACACGGTCGGGTTTCTCACCCAAATCTGGCTGTTTCTCTCGCCGGTGGCCTATCCCAGTTCGCTGGTGCCGGAGCGCTGGCGCCCGCTGTACGGCCTGAACCCGATGGCGGGCGTGGTCGAGGGCTTCCGCTGGGCGCTGGTGGGCAAGACCCCGCCCCCGGGAGCGATGCTGGCGGTCTCGGTGGTGGTGGTCGTGCTTTTGCTCGTGGGCGGATTGTTCTACTTCCGCCGCATGGAAAACAGCTTCGCGGACGTGATCTGAGATGAGCGATATCGCCATTCGTTGCGAAGGTATTGCCAAGCAGTACCGCATCGGCCAGCGGGAAAGCTACCGCGCCCTGCGCGACACCGTGACCGACGCCGTTACCGCGCCGTTCCGCCGCGTGCGCGCCGCGCTCCAGGGCGGCAACGGACAATCGCCCAAGGGCACGGCCACGATTTGGGCCCTCAAGGACATTTCTTTCGAGGTTCGGACCGGCGAGGTGGTCGGCATCATCGGGCGCAACGGGGCAGGGAAGAGCACGCTGCTCAAGATTCTTTCCCGCATCACCAAGCCCACGCGCGGCTCCGCCGACATTTATGGCCGCGTCGGCTCGTTGCTCGAGGTCGGAACCGGTTTCCACCCGGAACTTACCGGCCGCGAGAACGTCTATCTCAACGGCGCCATTCTGGGCATGAAGAAGGCCGAGATCGCGCGCAAGTTCGATGAGATCGTTGATTTTGCGGAGCTGGAGGAATTCATTGACACGCCCGTCAAGCGCTATTCAAGTGGCATGTACGTGCGCCTGGCCTTCGCGGTGGCGGCGCACCTCGAACCGGAAATCTTGATCGTGGACGAGGTGTTGGCGGTGGGCGATGCGCAGTTTCAGAAAAAGTGCATCAGCAGAATGCAGAAGGTGGGTGAGAGCGGCCACACGGTGTTGCTCGTTAGCCACAACGTCGCCCTGGTTGAGGCGCTTTGCCGCCGCGCCATCCTGCTCGAAAAGGGAGAGGTGGTCGCCTGCGGCGCGGCTTCTCAGGTGACCTCTGAATATAACGCCATGTTCAGCGACCGCAACGAAATCCACCGCGAGAACACTGGCGAGCTGATCTTTGAGGGTATCCGCAACCGCGCGGATCTGGATGGGATCAGTGGCGCGGATGACCTTGTCTTTCGCATCGGCCTGCGCACTGGGCCGCGTCCGCTGCAGAGCGTCTATTTGGATTTTGCTCTGGTCAACGAGCGCGGCCAGTGGGTGGTGCATTCGAGGGCCAAATTCCTGGATCGAAGTTTCGATTTTGAGCCGTACTCGCAATGCGAGCTGATGTACAGGATCAAGGCGCCTATGCTGGCGCCCGGAAGGTACTACCTGATCTTGTTTGCTGCCGATGCCGGCCAGTTGCAGTTGTGGATCGAGCACATTGACGCTTGCTCTGTCTCCGCCCGCAGCCATTTCGGTTCAGCAGCGGTGTTCGACACAGTCCTTGGGGCGACAGTCCCCCCGTTTGAGCTGGAAGTGAGGGAAGAATGTTCCTGAAGAAAGATCGAGCGTTGCGACACTTCTGCTACATACGCGACTATTGGGCTGCCCGCACGGTGGCGGAGGTCTGAAAAATGGCGTTCGATGCAGACGGTTCTCGGTTCCTGCTCTACGCGAAAAGCCGGGGCGTGGATTTCAGCAGAACCGCTATGATCGGCCGGCACAGATTGTGGCTCGATCCGCAGGTTCGCGAGAACTTGGCCGACGCGCTCGGCCGCAATCTCGCCGACTTCGGCTACCGGAATGTGGAGATCAGCAGCCTGCTTAGAGAAGCCAATGGCTATGCTGAGCCTTTTCTTAGGCTGCTGGGCTGTACGGAAGCCTGTTCGTTCGATGCTTCGTCATACGAGCAGGCGACCCATATTCACGACTTCAACTTCCCCATCCATCCCCAGTTTCACGGCAGATTCACTGCCGTCATAGACGGCGGCACGCTCGAGCACATCTTCAACTTTCCGGTTGCGATTCGGAATTGTATGGAGATGCTAACGGTTGGTGGGTACTTCCTCGGGATCACGCCGGCAAACAATGCTTGCGGACACGGCTTCTACCAATTCAGCCCGGAGTTGTACTTCAGGGTATTCAGCGAGGAAAACGGTTTCCGCATCGACCGGATACTGGCTTGCGAAACCAAGCGAACTGGGAAGAACTCCTGGTTTGTGGTCGCTGATCCACTCCAGCTTCGTGAGATGGTGACTTTGGTGAATCGGCGTGAAACCTACCTTCTGGTCATCGCTCAACGCACGGGGAGAGAGGCGATCTTCGCAAAGCCGGCGCAACAAAGCATCTACACAGAGGTTATGTGGAAGGCAGATGGTCGGCCCGGGCCGGCGGAAGCGACTTCGCGTCCGCGGCGTCCCCTTCGCCAGTATGTGCCTGGGCCATTGAAGATGCCTGTACGGATCGCCCGCCGAGCCGTACGACAAGCCGCCGGTGTCTATCGCCGGTTCTTTTTCCCGTTTGATCCAAGGTATTTCACAAGATTGGACGAAGGGGAGAACCGCTGGCAGATTAGCGCCGACGGCTGCAAAGGATGCAATCGGAGTTGAGGAAGGAATGCAGCTCGCACCCATTCTGAAGCAAGCTCGGACGTTGCGGAATTTCTGTTATGTGCGCGATTACCCTGCTGCGCGCACCATGGCCGAGTTGCGCCTGGACCGGCACGCCTGCCTGTACGATCGCGCCACAGAAACTTATTGGGTCCGGGAATTGGATCTTCATCTCGCTCCGGCGCACCACAATCTGTTGAGTGAGTTGTGGCGCGCAGTTGCACTGAAGGGAGCTGGCGTTACCTTCAGGAACTGCGGCAACGACATTGTTGCCGACACCGGCGCCTTCAGCGTGGTAGTGGACACAGCGGAAGAACTCTTCCTGCTCCATGAGATCGTCGCGTACGGTGTCTACAACGTGGTCTCCGGCCGGCAAGGCTCCATCGTGCTCGACATCGGGATGAATGTCGGGTTTGCCAGCCTGTATTTTGCGGCGCAGCCCTGGGTCGAAGCCGTTTGGTCGTACGAGCCTGTGCCCGAAACATACGCGCGCGCGCTGCGCAATTTTGCGCGGAACCCGGCAGTGGCGGCCAAGATCGTTCCTCACGATTTCGGCTTGAGCGATGCGGCGGGCAAGCTGACCTTTGATTATTGCAGCCAGTGGCGGGCAGCGGTTGGTATCAGCGGGCTGGGTCCCGAGTTTCGCCGCACCCATGGTCTCGCCGAATCCGACATCAGCAGGGTTAGCGTGGATATGCAAGAGGTCTGCGCGGTGATCAAGGAGGTGCGCGCCAGCTATCCGCACGCGCAGGTGATTGCGAAGATCGATTGCGAGGGCGCGGAGTACGCCCTCATCGCCGCGCTTCGCTCCGCGGGCTTGTTGCGCCAGGTAAATGCGTTCCTCATCGAGTGGCACCTGCACGGTCCCCGTGAACTGGAACAGGCGCTGACCGGCGCAGGGTTCTTCGCACTGTCGCTGATGCCGCGCGCCACAGCCACCGGGATGCTCTACGCACACCTTGGAGTCGAAGGCGTGAGAAATTTATGAACTCAGAGCCTCGTGTCTCCGTGGTCATGGCCGCCTACAACGCCGAAAAATACCTGTCTCAGGCCGTGGACAGCATCCTGTCGCAGACCCTCGCGGATTTTGAGCTGATCGTGGTGGACGATGCTTCCACGGACGCCACCCGGGCTGTCCTCGAAAGCTATTCCGATCCGCGTATCCGCGCTGTGTACAACCCGTCGAATCTTGGGCAATGCGTTTCGCGCAACAAGGCGCTCGCAGCTGCACAGGGGAAGTACATTGCCATCCTGGATGCGGATGACATCGCGCTTTCAAGTCGGCTGGAGAAGCAGGCGGAATGGCTCGACCGGCATCCGGAGACCGGGCTGCTGGGCAGTTATGCCGTCACGATAGACGAGCAGGGCAAGGAACATGCCCGGTGGGATTATTCCCCGACCGACGATGCCGCCATTAAATGGGCGCTCTTGTTCACGAACGTGTTTATTCACAGTTCGGTCATGATGCGCAAATCGGTGGTCGACCAAACTGAGGGCTACAGCAACGAAGAATGCATCCGGCGGGCGTTTGTCGAAGATTACGAGCTGCTGTCCCGGCTTAACCGCTGGGCTCAAGCCGCGGTCCTGCCGGAAGTCCTGGTGAAATATCGCATCCATCCCCGGAGCGCCTCGATTCACACCGCGGCCGAACAGAGGCGGAGAGTCGAGGACGTCGCCCGGCGCAACATGGCCTGGCTGTCAGGCTCGCCGGTGTCCGATGTCGCTTGGAGAGGTCTGACGCGGCTGGCACCGAACTGGGCGCCGCTTTCCGCCGAGGAGGCGCGGGAAGGTTTGGCGTTGAATGAGGCGATACACGAGGCATTTGCGCGGCGATATTTGGATGCTGACTCTGCCCGCCAGCGCCGCCGTCGCTATGACTTGGTTTGGGCCAGGCGCGCGTTTGCGCAGGCCCGGCGCAATCCGTACCTGGATCGCCGCTGCCGTACCGTCATGCTCCGTGCCGCGGCCAAGCTGTTGGCCGAGGCCTGCCTGCCTCCCGTTCGCGGCTGGCTAGCTGCCGGAAAGACGGTCGGGGCGACCTCGTCGACTTGCTGGCCCGGAAAACCAGCTAAGGCAGAGGGGAAATCGTGCAATAATGCGTAAAGTTGCTTTCTTGTGCGATTGGCACACGCAGGGCGGCCCTGTAACGTTCATCCGGCGTCTCTGTCCTGCGCTTAGTGAGTTTGGCTGGTCTCCGAAGGTCATTCTCGCGCCCTCGCCTTGGCCCTGTAAGTTTGACCTGGGTGAAAAGAACCTGCCTGCGGAAGTAGTGCCATGGTCCTATTCCTTCGGGCAACTCGGCAACCATTTCGCCCGAGCGATCGCCAGTTTTGCCCCCGATGTGGTGGTCGGTTTTGCCATTCGCGGGGCTCCCCTGGCCATGCGCCGCTTGTACCGACGCGGCTCCTGTAGTGCCCGCTTCCTCGATACGATCCAGAGCGATCTTGCCTCTGAATACCGGCGTGCCCGCAGCAATTCCGATTTTCTCGCCGCTTTGGGCGCGGTCAGCGAGGGGGCGGTACAACGAGCCCGCAGTGAGATCCCAGAGATCAGGGATCGTGTGTTCAGGATCCACTGCCCGGTGCCCTGCGCCGACACTCCTCCCGCCGTCCGAGTCGAAGGCGGTCCGATCCGTCTCGCGTACCTGGGTATAGTGAGGCATCATGAGAAGAGAGTTCTCGACTTAATCCCCCTTGCTTCGGAGTTGCTAACCCGAAGCGTCGACTTCGAGCTGACCATCATCGGCGGCGGGAGCGAACGGGCGCAACTCGAGCGCGAATTGTCTGCGTTGCCAGGCGCCACCCAGCGCATCCACTTTACGGGCATGCTGCCTAACCCTCAGGCCCTCGAAGTGCTTTCCCGCCAGCACGTGCTTTTGCTCCTCAGCGAAGTGGAGGGCCAACCCATTGCGTTGCTCGAGGCCATGGCATTGCGATTGGTTCCGGTAGTCACTGACCTGCCGGCTTTGCGAGAGGTTGTTGTGCACGGGGAAAACGGCTTCCTGGCGCCGGTTGCAGCGACCGCTGCTTTTGCGTCGCACATTGCGACGCTGGCGGCACACCCAGAGCTCCGCGAGCAGATCACTCTTGCCAATTGGCGACACGTCCGCGAGAACCACGAGATCCGTAACGCTGTGCGCCGATTCGCGGAATTGCTTGAAACTGTCCGCACCATGCCGTTGCCCAATCCGCAGAGATTGGCGAAAGACAGCTATCCGGACAACGCTATGACACGCTGGCGAGTGCCGCAGAGCTTGCAGGCTGTTAAGCGCCGCTGTATGGGGCAGGTCGTTTTTTGAAAAATTGGACATGATGAAGCGAGTTGAAACGCCCATGAAGCCCGAATCTCCCTCAGTCGTGTATGTCCTACCTGATGCCTACGGCGGGGTTGCCAGCATAATTGGCAGTCTGCTCAGATACCGCCGGCCAGATGATTTGCAATACCACGTCCTGCTCACGCGCGACACGAGCCAGGCTGCCGAGCGCCCTATCCCGGAGCCACTGGCGGCTGATTCCCAATGCTCGGTGGTTTTTGAGAGATCATTGGACAACTTCGAGGTCGTTCTGAGACGTGTGCACAAGAGTATCCCTTCCGGAGGAGGGGTAGTTGTTGCGAACGACTGGCTCGGCCTGGCTGCCCTTAGCAGGCATAACTGCGATCGCACTGTCTTTCACATCCTCCATGGCGACATGGATTATTGCTATGAACTGGCCACTTACCACGACCCTATAGTCGATGGGTTCATCACATACGCGCGCTCGATTTACGAAAAATTGCAACGGTTGTTGCCGCATCGTCTGGATACGATTTTCTACCTTCCATACGGAGTTTCGATTCCGGAAGAGCCACGCAGATCCCGCACTGGAGCGATCCGTCTGTTGTTTGTGGCGCGTCTAGAGGCGGCGAAGGGCATCTACGAACTTCCCGCCATTGACGAGGCCTTGTTGGCGCGCGGTGTTCAACCCCGCTGGACGATTGTGGGGAGCGGCCCGGATGGGGACAGAGTGAGAACCCATTGGCTTGACTCCCGGGTGTGTTGGACAGGACTATTGGCGAACCGCGACGTTCTTCCCCTCTACCGTGAGCACGACGTGCTTGTGCTGCCGACCAGAACGGAGGCATTCCCTGTATCGCTGCTCGAAGCAATGGCGGCCGGAGTGGTGCCCGTGGTGACCGATCTGCCCGGAGGAATCCAAGAGGTGGTGCAACCCGGGGTCACCGGTTTCCTGCACCCGTTTTCCGACGTGGATGGGTTCGCCGGGAGTATTGCTGACCTCCATCGGGATCGAGTCATGTTAGAAAAAATGAGCATGGCGGCCCGGCACATCGTGCAGGAGGAGTTCGATATCCAAAGGCGAGTGTCGGCCTATCAGGATTTGTTTGCCCGCTGGAAGGAGTTGCGCAGGCCACGCCCGCAGCGTTTGCCGGCATCATGCGGCAACCGCCTGGACAAGGAATGGATTCCCAACTGGCTGGTTCGGACAATGCGAAAAATCCGCCGCAGGACCATGGTGCCGGCGATAAACAGCTCCGGCGAACGGGGTGACAGCGGTTCTGATGCGTTGCCACAAGGAGTTAAGTGATGCCTTTGGTGAGCGTGGTTTTGAGCACTTATAACGATGCCGCATTCTTGCGGGAGTCGGTACAGAGCCTGCTCGGCCAGACCTTCCGCGACTTCGAATTAATTGTCGTTGACGACGGCTCCACGGACAATACGGCCGCGCTGCTGGCCGATTTTTGCGATCCCCGGCTTAGACCTCTGCGCAATGAGCGAAACCTGGGGCTGGCGTCTTCGTTGAATCGCGGGATTTCAATGGCCAGGGGGAAATACATCGCTCGCCAAGATGCCGACACGATTTCCGCGCCGGATCGGCTTCTCCGGCAGGTGGAACATCTCGAATGCTATCCCGATGTGATCGTTGTGGGGTCCAACATCATGGCAACGGATGAGAACGACAACCTAAAAGGGGTATGGACGTTGCCAGCCCGAGACATCGATATCAAGTGGACGCTGCTCTTTAGAACTCCGCTCATTCATCCTACGGTGCTAATGCGCGCTGCTGCCCTCGACAAAGCAGGGTCCTATTCCGAAGGTGCCGAATACTGCTACGTTGAGGATTATGAACTGTGGTCTCGGCTGTGTCCAACGGGGACTTGCGTCAACCTGCGAGATCCGCTTATGCGCGTCAAATGCCGTCGCGGGGGAATCGGGGAGCGGCATGCCGACTTACAGCAACGCCAGATTGAAAGCGTATCACGCCGCGCTATGGCCGCCATCATCGGTTCGGACGACTGGATACCGGACTTCTGGCCGGTCGTGCAGAAGTTCCTGTATTCCGCAGCCTCGGAGCAGGGGAACTTGGATGCTTCGGAGGCAGCGCTCGCCATCTCTGCGCTGGAGCGCTTGTATTTCTGTTTCTCGCGTGTTTATAACTTTCCAGAGCGAGAGCTGAGGCGGCACAAGAAGCAAGTCCACACTCTGTGGGGAAGGCACTGCTTAGGTCTTGGGCTGAAACGCAGCGGGAATAACAATTTCCGGCGGCGCGCCTCCCTGGTGGCGGCCGGGGCCGGCCTGCTATCGAAAGCTGCTTACCTCAGGGTGGGGTGAAATCAACGCGTGGGATGGAGCTTGGGCAAGGAGTAGCGTCTATGGTACGCGTAGCGGAACGAGCGGTCGTCACGGATGCCGGACAAGGCGCCGATCACCTCGAGGATTTCACGCGGTATCGGTTTGCCTGCAACTTTGTTTCTGGAAAAAAGGTCCTGGACGTGGCGTGCGGCAGCGGATACGGCAGCGCTCTCCTATTCCAAGAGGGAGGCGCGACCTGCGTCATGGGGGTTGATGCCAGTTGGGAGGCACTCAAGGCGGCGCGGCGATTCCTGGCCCCAGGCAGCGTCGAGTTTGTCCTCAGTGATGCAGGCCAACTCCCGTTTTGCGACGGCGGATTCGACGTGATCGTCAGTATGGAGACGCTGGAACACCTGTACCATCCGGAAGCATTCTTGCGCGAACTGGGGAGGCTCCTATGCGCCGGAGGAACCGCCATTATCTCGACTCCTCTCAACAACAGCGAAACGCGGCTTCAGCCTGTTAATCCCTACCATTGTCGGGAATATTCGGCCGGCGAATTCCTGGACTTGCTTCATTGTGTTTTCCGAGAGGCGGAAGTGTTCTCTCAGCTCAGCGAGTATGATTACGATCCGCTTTGGGCCCCTCTGGAGAGGGTGCGCAGCCGCTCCTGGGCGCGCCAAATGGCTGCCTCTTGCTTGCCGCCCGCACTGCGCCGCGGGCTTAGGAATGCGATGGGATCGAAGGGCAGACAACTGGCTGCCTCACGGATCATTCCGGGATACAACGATGGAGCCGCCTACCAAGTTGCTGTCTGCAGTCAAACGCGATGACACTGCGGACTCGGACAGGCGGAGAAACCGAATCTTGATCAACGCTCCGCTCTACGGCGCCGGTGGCGTTGAAACTCATCTGCTCAACCTTTGCCGCCTGCTGGTGGAGCGTGGCGCGGAGGTCACCGTGGCCGCCCGCATCGCCAATCCGGAAACGCCGCTGGTTCGGCTGCGGCGCCACATCCCCATCCGCCTGCTGACCACTCCCTTCGCCCGCGACCTGCGCCGCTTTCGCTTCTCCACCGCGTGGGCGGTTGCCGTGTGGCCGCTCCAGATGCGGGCCGCCTCTTTCGATCTGCTGTACACGGTGGAGTTGAGCCGCTTCGCGCGCTTCCTGCGCCGGTTCGTGCGGCGCGACGGCTACATGATCGGCAACCGCATCGGCGAGCCCTTAGGCGACTCCCAGCGGCTCGACCCGAGCTGCCAGCCGATGCTGAACGGCTTCATCGTTGAATCCGAGATCCAGGCCGCGCCCGTGCGGCGCTCCTGCGGCGAACTCCCGGTGGCCGTCATCCCGCACATAGCATCGGTCCATGCAGCTCCGCCGCGCCAGCCGCGCGCCATCGATTGTTTCCGCGTGGCTTTCCTCGGCCGTTACTTTCGTACCAAGGGCGTCTACCGATTGCTGGAGATGTGGTCAGGATTCGCCGGCCAGCCCGTCCGGCTCGACTTCTATGGACACGGTGTGGAGCGCGAAGGCCTGGAGCAGGAGATCCGCCGCCGCGGCCTGGAGGCCAGCGTGCGCGTCAACGGCGGCTGGTCCACCAGCGAGGGGCTGGCTTCCATCATGGCCGCCACCGATCTGGTCGTGCTTCCCTCGGAAACCGAAGGCCTGCCGCTGGTGTTGTTGGAAGCCATGGCGTACGGCGTGCCCTTCGTGGCCGGCAACGTGGGCGCGATCTCTTCGCTGGCAGAGAACAATCCCGACGTGCGCGTGGTCGGGCTCGAAAACGCAGCCTTCGCGCAGGCGGTCAGGTAAATGGAATGTGAAATCCGCGCGGGGAAGATCGTGGGCCGGCGCCTGCAGGACTATCACCGCGCCCGCTACGGCCACGAGCGCCTGGCCGGTCTGTGGTCGCAGGCCCTGCTCGAACCGGAACAGTTCTGGAGGGCGCGATCGCGATGACCGGACTTTTCCCCGCTATTTTGCCGCAGCCGCCGTCTCCGCGCGCGGCTTATAACGATGATAGATAGCCTGGGCTCTCTTGGTTGCCTTCCAGCCGAACACGCGGCGGAACAGTTCTCCCTTCCAGGAGCCGAACCGCGGGACGAAGTCTGTGCCTCCGAGTTCCTGCACTTTTTCCAGAGCACGGCGCGTGATCTCCGGAAAGTAGGGATACGCTTCCACCGCGTGTTCGACGAAGCGGTTGGCCAGCGCTCGCCGGGCGCGCGGATCGTTGGTGCGGGCCAGCAGGTACTGCATCTTGCGCTCCAGCGAGTACAGAGCGCCCGCCAGCAGCGTTGCGTTCCGGGTCGAACTCCAGCTCCCTCCCGTGGGACGCTTGCGGTAATAGAAGCGGCCGGCGGCGCGGCGGATGCCGGCGCTGGCCAGCACCACGCGGGCGAAGTATTCGCCATCATCGTCGGGCGAGGGTGTTTCGTCCCAGGCTCCGGCGTCCTCGGCGACGGCCCGCGGCGTCAGCCACGCTCCGTGCGGCACCATCCCGAACGGGCCTTCCGGGCCCAGCAAGTCGGTCAGCCACTCAACCGGTGCGTCGGTGTCCACCGCGGGCCAGCCGTTCTCCGCCAAGCCTTGCTCGGGATCGGTGCCGTCCTGAAAGTAGGTCCACGGACAAATACCCAGCATGCGCGGCGGGCTTTCGCCGAGAACCTTGATCTGCTCCGTGATTTTTTCCGGGCTTAGCAGGTCGTCGGCATCGATGAACTGGATGTAATCGCCCTGCGAGAGCCGATACGCATGGTTGCGCGCGGCCGCCGGCCCGCGGTTCTCCTGCTCCGCCACTCTGACTCCCGCGGACTCGAATCGGCGCGCCAGGGCGACCGTCCCGTCCTTCGAGCCGTCGTCGACCACGATGATCTCTTTGTTCGGCCAGGTCTGGCCTACTACTGACTTCAGCGTGTCCGCGATCCAACGCTCCGCGTTGTAAGCGGGAATCAGGGTGGAAACCAGCGGCTGCATCGGGATGGATTCGTCCCCCGGGCGACTCTTCTGTGCAAACTCTTCGGCTGGTGAATGTATGGTAAAAGATAATGCAACGCAGTACCAGCAGCGAGCAGGTCGACGGCAGCCCAGCCAACTGCGTGAGGAGATGGGATCCCCAGGTATTCGATCAAGCCGGGCCTCGGCAACCGACCGCGCTAGGATTCCCTCTCTGGACGGGCTGCGCGCCGTTTCCATCTCCATGGTCCTGCTCTCCCACGGGCTGGGGTCCATGCCGGGGAACTGGACGCAGCGCTGGCCGCGATTGCTGGGCTTTGTCGCCAACGGCAATCGCGGCGTTTCCGTGTTCTTCGTGATTAGCGGATTCCTCATCACCTCCCTCCTTTTGCGGGAACACGAGAAGACGGGCTCCATCGGTCTGCGGAATTTCTATGTGCGCCGTTTCTTCCGTATCGTCCCGCCGTTCTACGCCTTTCTTTGCTGCCTGCTGCTGCTCGGGGTGGCAGGCTTTCTGGTCCTGACTCCAGCGAGCTTCATCAGTGCGATGTTGTTTATGAGAGATTACGTGGGGGGCGAGTGGTGGACCGGACACAGTTGGTCCCTGAGCATCGAAGAGCAGTTTTATCTGCTTTGGCCCGCCGCCCTGGTACTGCTGCGGCCGGAGAGGGCCAAAAAGGTGGCGCTAGGGATCGTGGTCGCGGCACCCGTCATCCGCCTGATGTCGCACGCGCTCCTGCATCACATCGGTCCTACGGAAGAGTTCATGTTCCACGTCCGTATGGATGGCCTGATGTTGGGATGCCTGCTGGCACTGTACGAAGGTGCGCCCCTGCTCGACAGAATCATCGCCCGCAGCGGCTTGCTGGCGATGGCCGGGGTCGCCTTTCTCGCTTTCGGCGCACCCTACCTAACAATGCATTTCGGTGGCTGGTATACCTTTCCCTTCGGCTACTCGATCGAGTACGGGGTAATCGCCGTCGTCTTGCTCTACGTCGTGAACAACCCCCATGCCAGAATCGGTGCAATCCTGAATCATCGGTGGGTCGCGCACATCGGCGTCATTTCCTACAGCCTGTATCTATGGCAGGAGTTGTTTCTCACGCGGCTGAACCACACCTGGACAGGTTTGGTCCCGCTCAGCTTTCTGTGCTGCTTTGTGGCTGCCGAGCTTTCGTGGCGTCTGGTGGAGCGGCCGGCGCTGCGCATGCGCACCCGCTTCGAGCGACAACCCCAACTGCGCCAGAGAGTCGGAACCGTATGCGCCGCATCTTAATCGGCCGGCGGAAAGCCGGAACCGCTGGGCTGTGCAAGGGGCGTGGCGCATGAGCCGCGTCTGCCTGGTGGGTGCCGCCCATCCTTGTTACAACCCCAGGCTGGTGCGCGAAGCCGACGCGCTGGCCCAAGCCGGCCACCAGGTTCGCGTGGTTGCTCCGTTATTCAATCCCGCCCTGGTGGAAAAGGACCGCGCCTTGATGGCGCACCGGCGATGGCGGCTGGAGCGCGTGGATTTTCTTCCGCAACATGGCAGGTTGCGTTCTCTGTGGATACGAGGCCGCCGCAAGCTGGCTCAGGAGATCGCTCGCGCCTTTGCCACTCCGGATCTGACGGAACACAGCTACACCCCGGCGCTGGCGGAGATGCGCGAACTCGCCGCACGCGAGCCCGCCGACTGGTTCATTGCCCACACCCAGGCCGCTCTACCCGCGGCTGCGGCGGCTGCCGCCCGCTGGAACGCCCGCCTGGGCTTCGATTGCGAAGATCTGCTGGCGCACGCTCCCGGCGAACCCGGCGCCCTCCTGCGGGTGATCGAGGCCGAGTATCTGCCACGCTGTGCTTACGTTTCCACCGCGTCGCCGCTCATGGCCGAACAATTGGCGCGCGATCACCGCATCCCGCCGCCCGTGGTCCTCTATAACGTTTTTCCGCTGGAGTTGGCCGAGGGCATGCTTGCGCCCGGTGAGCGCCGGGATGCCGCTCTCCTGCGTCTGCACTGGTTCGGCCAAACCATCGGCCCGGGACGCGGATTGGAAGACGCGGTCGCGGCGCTGGCCCACCTGCCCGGCGAGGTCGAGTTGCACCTGCGCGGCAACCCTGCCGCGGGTTACCGCGAGAGGTTGGAGGGACTGGCTGGCGGCGAGCGTCAGCGGCTGTTTTTCCTGCCGCCGCTCGAGCACGATGAGGTGATTTGCGCCATGGAGCCCTTCGACGCCGGCCTGGCCCTGGAGCGGCCGGACCATGGCAACTACTCGCGCACCGTGACCAACAAGCTCTTCAGCTATCTGCTGGGCGGCCTGGCCGTCGCTGCCACCGACACTCCCGGGCAGCGCGAGGTGATGTCGCAAATTCCAGCGGCGGGATTCTTGTATCCGGCGGGTGATGCTCGGGCTCTGGCCGCTGGCTTGCTGAACTGGGTGCGCGACCGGCAATCGCTGCGCGATGCCCAGCAAGCCTCCTGGAACGCCGCCCGCGCGCGCTTCTGCTGGGACCGCGAACGCGAAAAGTTTCTTGACCTCTTCGCATCGCCGGCGCCTCGCGAGTTTGTTCTGGCCGGAGGGAGCGCGGCTTCATGAAACGAGTCGCCCTCATCGGCGCCGACTTCGCTCCCAGCAGCCTGCCGCCGGCGCTGCGTCTGCGCTTCTTCGTCTCGCACCTGCGCGAGTTCGGCTGGGAGCCGACGGTGATCACCACCGACCCCCGCCATTACGACTGCCCGCTCGACCCTGAGATCGAGCGCCTGCTGCCGCAGGGCGTGCGCGTCATCCGCACCCCGGCGCTTTCTCGCCGCCTCACGCGCCTGGTCGGACTGGGCGACCTGGGGGCGCGCAGCATGAGCTATCACTGGCGGGTTCTTTGCGATCTCTGCCGCCGCGGGGAAGTGGACTTGGTCTTCATTCCGGTCCCGGCCTTTATGCCCATGGTGCTGGGAAGGCTGGCCCACGACCGGTTTGGCATTCCTTACGTGATCGATTACATCGATCCCTGGACCAGCGACTATTACTGGTCCGTGCCGCGCGCGCAGCGTCCGCCCAAGTGGCAGGCGGCGTACGCCACGGCGCGCGTGCTGGAGAGGTATGCGCTTCGCCGAGTGGCCCACGTGGTAGGCGTGTCGCGCGGCACCACCGACCTCGTGCGCCAGCGCTATCCGTGGCTCGGCGAAGCCGATACCACCGAGATCCCTTACGGCGGCGAGACCGGAGACTGGGAGTACATTCGCCGCCATCCCCGGCCCAACCAGGTGTTCGATCCAGCCGACGGCGGCCTGCACTTTGCCAGCGTCGGCGCCTACACCGAGGCCATGCGCCCGGTGCTCGGCGCCTTTTTTGCGGGCGTGCGCAAGGCGCGAGCGGAAGCCCCGGAGCTGGCGCGGCTGCGGCTGCACTTTGTCGGCACCAGCTATTCCACCGGGCGGCCGTGCGTCGCGCCCATCGCCCGCGAGGAAGGCGTTGCGGATCTGGTGGACGAGCGCCCGCACCGCGTCCCTTACCTGAACGCCCTGCAGCTTCTCTCCGACGCTCACGCGCTGCTGGTGATCGGCTCCGCCGAGCCCCACTACACGGCTTCCAAGATTTTCCCGTACATTCTGGCGCGCAAGCCCCTGCTGACCATCTTCCACCGCGACAGCAGCGTGATCGGCATCGTGGAGAGCGCTCAGGCGGGCAGCGTGATCAGCTTCAGCGCCGAACATCCGCTGCAGGAAAAAACCGGCGAGGTGGCGCAGCGCTTGCGCGAGCTGGCGGCCGTCGGCCCGGGATATGAGCCGCGCACTCGCTGGCCGGCCTTCGAGGCCTACACCACGCGGGCCATGACCGCCCGTCTGGCCGCCGTCTTCGACAACGTGCTGGCGCGCCATTCCCCCGCCGAGAGTGAGGGAACCTCACTTGCATACTCCGTGGAAGCCCGGCGGTGAATCATCTGTGGTAATAATGGGCTTAGGTTTGGGGAATTCACCCGTGCTACTCTGTGGGCACAGACAATCTGCAGTTGTAACCGGCGCTCGCGACCCAGCCTGCGAGTGGCGCTCCAGCCATGAATGGGTGAACGTGATAACCGTGGTTCCTTTTCTGGCCACCGGCGGCGCCGGGTTTCAGACGAAATCCACGCCTTGGGTCTGATGTCGGAGAACCGTTTCAGATTGTCGCGTCCGAGGTCGATTGCAGGTCCGGGTGCATTGCGCCGCCTGGCGGAACTCGCCAGCCGCGGTGTGGTGTTGCGCCGGCGGCTGCCCGCGGCCTTCGGAGGCAAGCGCCTGTATGTCTCGCCGGAGTGCGGCCTGCGCTACTGGCGGTTCGACCTGGGGAAGATCGACCCAGTGCTCCTGGACCTGGCGGAACACTTGGTGCGCCCGGGAGACGTCGTCTGGGACGTGGGCGCCAATGTGGGGCTGTTCACATTTGCCGCCGCTCATCGCGCCGCGCGGGTGCTGGCCTTCGAGCCTGATCCCTGGCTGGCGGATCTGCTGGAGAGAACCGCCGCGTCCTTTCCCAACGTCTCCGTCATCCGCGCTGCCATTGCCGATTACTGTGGCCAGGGCGAACTGCACATCGCGAGGCGGGCGCGGGGGTCCAACTTCCTGCTGGGCCAGGGCAGCAGCCAGAGCGGGGGGACGCGGCGGCTGGCCGAGGTCAAGGTGGTCACGCTGGATTCTCTCGGCCAAGCTCCTCCCAACGTGCTCAAGATCGACGTCGAGACCGGCGAGTTGGCGGTGCTGCGAGGCGCGGCGCGATTGCTCGCCCAATCCCTGCCCGTCGTCATTTGCGAAGTGGCGAAAGAGAATGTGTCCGCGGTCACGGCGTGCCTCCGGGGGTACACCCTGTTCGACGCCGAGCGCGGCAAACCGGTGAACACTGCGGTGTGGAACACGGTGGCGGTTCCTGCGGCTGCCCTCTGCTCGACACCGCTTGACCTGGCAACGGTGGAAGGTTGATGGTCCACAACAACCCCGCAAGGGAACAGAAGGAGCAAAGACGATCTCCATGGCAGCGATTCGAGCACTGATCACGGGTGGCGCCGGATTCATCGGCTGTCATCTCGCCGAAGAACTCCTCGGCGAGGGGCAGGAAGTCTATATCCTCGACAATCTCTCGACCGGCAGCATCGACAACATCGAACACCTCAAAGGCCGCCAAGGCTTCCACTACGTGATCGACTCGCTCGAGAACGAGCACCTGCTGGCGGAGATGATCGATCGCTGCGATGTGGTGTACCACCTGGCCGCCGCCGTGGGCGTCAAGCTCATCGTGGAAAGCCCGGTCAACACCATCGAGACCAACGTGCACGGCACCGAACTGGTGCTCAAGCACGCCAACAAGAAACGCAAGAAGGTGATCATCGCCTCCACCTCCGAGGTCTACGGCAAGAGTACGCGCGTGCCCTTCCGCGAAGACCACGACCTGGTGCTCGGCCCGACTTCCAAGGGACGCTGGAGCTACGCCTGCTCCAAGGCCATCGACGAGTTCCTGGCCATCGCCTATTGGCACGAGAAGAAGCTGCCGGTGGTGGTGGTGCGCCTGTTCAACACCGTGGGGCCACGGCAGACCGGCCGCTACGGCATGGTGATCCCC
>JBIOFT010000020.1:0-34908 GCA_044447375.1 Terriglobales bacterium
GGCGCGCTCGTCTCCCTGTACGGATACCTTAGCGCCAACATGCTGAACACTCCCCGGCTGACTTTTGCGTTGGCCGAGCGCGACGACTTTCCTGCGATTTTTCGGGCAGTGCACTCGCGCTTCCGGACGCCACATGTTTCCATCGTGGTATTCGCGGCGCTGGTGTGGCTGATGGCGGTGGTCGGCAACTTCCGCTGGAACGTGGTGCTGTCGGCGGTGGCGAGACTGTTCGCTTACGGCGCGGTTTGCCTCGCGATGCTGGTGCTGCGCCGCAAACAGCCAGGCGAAGCGCGTTTCCCGCTGCCCGCCGGACCGCTGTTCGGAATCCTGGGAATCGCCTTTGCCCTGGTGCTGGTGAGCCGCATGGGTCGCGCCGAGCTGGCGATTATCGCCGTCACTATGGTGATCGCCTTCGTCAACTGGCTTTGGGCGCGCCGCCGGAAGCGGCTGGGAGCTTCGTAGGGACGACTTAGCCAGGTTAAAGGCTTCAGATGGCCAGCGAGTGCCGGCCGCTGCCCTTGCCCGGTCCGCGGGCTTCGACGTCCTCGATTCGCTCGGCCAGCCACTTGCCCAGGGCTTTCTTGCTCTCGCTGGAGATGTAGATGAAGCGGATGCCGGCGTTGCCCTTACCGTCCGACCACGCGAACTCGCCTTTCACTTCCAGGGTCTCGGGAATGCCGGGCAGGCCGAAGCGAACTTCCACCGCCCAACTCGGGCTGATCTGCTCGCTGAGCGCCACGGCCATGCCGCCATCGCTGATGTTGGTGACGTGGCAGGGCAGTTGCTTGACCACACCGAAGGTCAGGTAAGCCTTCGCCTCCACGGCATGGCGGAAGTAGCGGCGCTGCTCGGTGATCATGAAACCGTGGGCGGCACGCAGCGAGCGTACCGCCCGCTCCAGGGTGACAGGCTTGTCGAGCGCGAAGTGCGCTCCCATCTCGAAGGCGGCGCGCATGTTGGTGGCGCCATTGATCACAGCGATGACGATGGCCCGCTTGTTGGAAGGCGACTGCTGAACGCCGGCCAGCACCTCGGCGCCTCCGGCCACGTCGTCGCAATCCACGATGATGGCGTCGAACTTGTTCCGGTCCAGGCGCTCCAGCGCCGACTCCGCCGTCGTCGCTACCTCCACCGCGATCCCCAAATCATCCAGCGCACGGCGGGAAACCCGCAGCGTGCCCGGATCACGGCACAGGATGAGAGATTGCAGGACCATAGCTTGCATGGTAGTCCGCAACCGTGACCGTCCCAAGTAACCAAAGTAATCCCAAATGGGAAACACCCGCTGGCGCAGATGCGGCATGGAAAACACGCTGCCGGCGCGGGCTGGCGAGCTTTGGACAGCATCGGGAACGGCCGCCGCCCCAGGCCGCAGCCGCGTGTTTCTTCGCCGTTACCACCGTTATCCGCTCCAGACCCGGCCGTTATCTTTCTCCGGGGGGCGGCCGCAGCCTATGCTTTTTCTGCTGGCGCATGTACGCCATGCGGTGAGGAGCGATGGACAACCTGGACAGAGAAATCCGCCGCTTGGCCAGCGACATTCGGGCCGTGGAACAGTTGCTGGTCGAAGGTTGCGGTCTGACGCCCGTCACTAGCGCCGTCGCGGCGGGATACGGTTCCACCTGGGCCCGCAGAGTGCGATCCCTGTGCCAGCGCGCGTGCTGTTGGGTTGCCCGGGCTGCAGGGAGCGATGCCATGTTAGCGGTGCGCGCGCCCCAAGCCGACTGAAAACTGGTCCGGACTGCCTTGCTCGCGCAAGGGTTTGATACACTCGCGGCGAGCCCGGGGTCCCCGGCAAACCCGATTTTGGTTTGCTTGGGGTGGGGGGCGCCATGCATGACGTGATCGTAGTACGGGAGTGGGATGCCGACAGCTTCCACCGGCGGGTCATGGAACTTGAGTCCCAAGGTTACGAAGCACGGCGCGATACCTATCGCATCAGCCCGGAAATGAACCCGGAGAGCGGCGCCATCATCCACCTGCACACCATCGAGATGAGCCGCTCGGCAGCCTAGCCGGTGTGTGGCGCCGCGTTACCGTTGTAACGTTGGCGATGCTCAGAAAGCGCGCGGCCTACGCCGTCCGGGTCCGCGGCGGACGGCCCCAAGAGCCCAATTTATGCGCCCCTGACAGCACGTCCTGATGATATAGTAAGCAAGCGTGCTGTCGCCTTACGGTCTAGAAATCATCGAAAGCTGCGTCACCTGCAAGCTGCGGGCGGATAAGATTTTCTGCAATCTGCCGCCGCATACGGTGCAGGCGCTGGATGCCATCAAGTACACCACTGCTTATCCCAAAGGGGCGGTGTTGTTCGTGGAAGGCCAGGCGCCGCGCGGAGTTTTCATCCTGTGCCGCGGCCGGGTGAAGCTCTCCATCTGCTCCAGCGATGGTAAGACCCTGATCCTGAAGATTGCGGAGGCGGGCGAGGTGCTGGGCCTGAGCGCCAGCGTCTCCGGCAAGCCCTATGAGCTCACCGCGGAGACGCTCGATCCTTGCCAGGTCAATTTCGTCAAACGCGAGGACTTCCTGCGTTTCCTGCGCGAGCACAACGATGTCTGCCTGCGTGTGGCCGAGCAGCTCAGCGAGAAGTACAACACCGCCTGCCACGAGATCCGCTCGCTCGGCCTGTCGCACTCCGCGGCGGAAAAACTGGCGAAGCTGCTGCTGGAATGGTCGGTGAAGAACGGCGGCGCCCGCCAGCCGGACCGCCTGAAGCTCACCCTTACCCACGAAGAAATCGCGCAGATGATCGGCACCTCGCGCGAGACCGTCACCCGCCTATTCGCCGACTTCAAGAAGCGGCAACTCATTCAGCTCAAAGGCTCCACGCTGGTCATCCGCAACCGGGCGGCGCTGGAAGGCCTTGTCAGTCCGTAGTTTGCGCGTGTCCGGTCCAATCTGGGCCGTGGTTTCGGCAGTCCATCACCCAAAACCGTGACTCGGGTCACAGCTTTAGAGCGGCGTCGGACTCTACAGTTGCACCCATGAACCGGGACCATCATTTGCCCGTGAGTGTGCTCGGCGCCGGGCAGGCGTCGGACCGTGTCTTCTCAGGCTTGCCAGTACACGCGCTGCGCCAGCTTTGCGACCTCCACAGCATCCACGATTATCCGAGCGGCACCCTCCTGTTTCAGGAAGGCGAACCCGCGGAGGGGATCTTTCTGGTGTGCAGCGGCGCGGTGAAGCTTTCTGTCGGTTCCAGCCACGGCGACAGTCTGCTGCTGCGCGCTGCCGGCCCGGGTGAGATCCTGGGACTGAGTGCGACCCTGACCGGACAGGGCCATGAAGTGACCGCCCAGACCACCACCGCGGCGGAACTGGCCTTCATCCGGCGCAAGGACTTTCTGCGCTACCTGCGGGAGCACAGCGACGTATGCTTGCGGGTGGTGGAGTCTTTGAGCAACGACGTGCAAGCGGCCTATGACCGGGTGCGGACACTGGGACTGGCGCGCATGCGCCACAGTCACAATTAGCCGCAGTGGTTGTCAGAGCTCCGTGGCCGGGCTAAGCGCGGCTGTTCATCTGCATGACGGCTCGAGGATCATGGCGCCGTGATCCCGTTTCTGGGTTATAGTAGCCCCAGCGCTTCCGGCCCGCCCCAGCGGGGCGGCTGGGTTTATCGGTGCGCCCAATCCTCCGCCGAGGAGGCCTGCTATGTCTCAGGACGACCGCGACATCCTCGAAGTGCTGAAGTTTGAACTCGCTTTCCTGGAGCAGGGCGGCTACGGGCGTTCCGTGCGCACGCCTTGGAAGCCGACCTCAATCTTTCAAGATTCGATTAGCTGCTTGAACTTCGGCGAGCCCGAGCGCGTGCACCCCTGCTCGGAGTGCCTGCTCATCGATTTCGTCCCGCCCGCGGAGCGCGCGGCTGAAGTTCCCTGCCACCACATCCCGCTGACCCCGAACGGGGAGACCGTGGACACGGCGAACCGCTGCGACCACCAACAGGAGTTGGAAGAGAAGGTGAAGGAATGGTTGCGGGCCACCATCCAACGACTTGAGGCGCAGCGCGCCGCCGCTGACTCCAATCCCAAGTAGTCCTACCCGCCTGCCGCTGCGCCGCAGGTGACCGGATTGAATTTTTTCGATCCGCCCTCCGGGGACCGCCACAAAGACGGAAGCGTGTTCCATTTCCGCACTGCAGGGCTAGTCTTGGCTATCCACAAGCTATTTTGGCACAACAGTAACCAACGTGTGTGACGAACGTCACAGATTTGCGCGCCCTAATTGGCGCACAAAGGTAGCTGTCTCTCGGAGTGATCCCAGGAAAAGGCCAAACAAAATCCACAAACAGGGGGCAGGCGAAGCCGGCCATATGAGATTCCGAACAGCAGCCCTTCTCGTTTTTGTTGCGGCGCTGGCGGCGAGTGCGAATGCCGCGCCACCGCATTCGGCGGGCGCGCTTTCCGGCGCGTTCCTCATGGGCGCCTATCCAGGCGCTCCCGAGGGCAAGGCCGCCCAGGACAAAACTAAAGCCGCAATGCCATCGTCTCAGGCAACGGATTCGGGCCAATATGTCGGCGCGACCGTCTGCCAGGGGTGCCACGACGAACTGTACAAGGGCTTCGAGAGGTCGCCGCACTGGATGACCACCCAGGAAACCAATGTGACCCACGGTGCGCACGGTTGCGAATCGTGCCATGGTCCGGGGGCGGCGCACGTGGAAGGTGGCGGCGACAAATCCAAGATCTTCACCTTCAAAGAGGCCAAGAGCGAAGAGGTCACCAAGCGCTGCCTGAGCTGCCACGAAGCCAAACCTGAACAGCGCCAATTCATGCAGTCAACGCACAACCAGAACGGCGTCAGTTGCACCAGTTGCCACTCCATCCACCACACCAAGGCGGAGTATCTGCTGATAAGCAAGCAGCCCGGGCTGTGTTACTCGTGCCACGCGGAACAGAAGGCCGATTTCCAGAAGCCGTTCCGCCATCGTGTGGACGAGGGCTTGATCAAGTGCACCGATTGCCACAATGCGCACGGCACGCTGAGAGATCGCCAGGTCCGCTCAGCGCCAAATCAGGACCTCATTTGCGTGAAGTGCCACTCCGACAAACGGGGGCCGTTCGTCTTCGAGCACGAGCCCGTCCGGGTTGAGGGATGCCCCACCTGCCACACCCCGCATGCCTCGGCCTATCCGCGCCTGTTGCTCACCGCACGCGTCAACGCGCTCTGCCTCCAGTGCCATGAGCAAATCCCGACTGGCGTGCATGGTCCGCAGAACACGTACCGGTCGACCTGCATCATTTGCCACAACAGTATTCACGGCTCCAATGTGAGCAATTTTTTCTTCAAGTAAAGGAAGGAGAAGAACGATGGCAAATCCACATCAAACTTCGCCGCGGCCTCTCCTTCGGGGAGAAAAGCCGTTGGATGGGAGCCGACGTATGAACGGGAAGCATGCAACCTTTGTCGCCATTCTGATGCTGGCGCTGCCGCTGTTCACCCTGGCGCAGGACGAGGACGACAAGGGCCGCGTCTGGGGCGGCTACACCGTGCGCCAGTCCATCGAACTCGGTGCTCACATCTCGGATGCCGAAGGCAATCAGCAGATGTACTCTACCTTCGTCAACCTGGGGACCGGTCCGCGCCTGTTGGGGCAGGAGCTGTCCATGCAATCGATAGACCACGAGCAGGGCTTGCTCTTCGACACCTTATACCTGAGCAGCTTCGGACTTGGCGGCGACCCGGAAGGCATGACCCGCCTGCGTATCTCGAAGAACAAGTGGTACAACTTCGTCGGCCTCTATCGGCGCGATAAAAACTTCTTCGACTACGACCTGTTTGCCAATCCACTGAACCTGAATGCGGGTATCGCCACATGCGGCGTCGGTTGCCGGAACGCCGTCAACCCGCAGGCACTGTCGTGGTTCACGAATAGCCCGCACCTGCAGGCCACCACCCGCAACATGGGCGACTTCATGCTGACGCTGTTGCCAGAGTCGAAGGTTAGCTTCCGCGTCGGCTATGCCCGCAATGCCTCCTACGGAACGATTGACAGCACCCTGGAGGACCCCCATCAAACCATTCTTACCGAGGATTCCCAGTGGCGTTCCGATCGCTACCAGTTCGGCGTGGACCTGAAGCTGATTCCGCGGACCACGATCAGCGCCGACGTCTTCTTCGAACACGACAAGAACGATATCGGCTTTCTGGATGCCAATCTGTTATACACGTTGGGCAACACGGGGGGACCACCCGTCGATACTGGTTTTCAGCTACCGCCCTTGAGCGGTACTCTGCCTTCGTGTTTTAACGGACAGACCATCAACCCCGGTAATGTTTTCATTATCAACCCCGGGTGCAAGAACGGCGTTCTTTTGGACACCGGCCCGGGTCGCGGCTACTTCCGGCACGGCAATGTCCGCACCGACATTCCGACCGGGCAGTTGTCGTTGCAGTCGAATTATTTCAATAAGCTGGACATCACCGCCAGCGGTACCTACAGTTCCGCAAATTCCGATTTCCTGAACTATAACGAGTTTTCCCAGAGCGCCAGGACAGGCCCCAACCCCTATCTGATCACCGGCAGCCCCACCGCGGGTCATATCTCGGCCAACGCCGATCTGGGCTTGACCTATCACCTCAACAAGAGTTGGAGTGTCTCCGACAAATTCCGCTGGCTGGACTGGCGCGAGCCGGGCGCCAATTTGCTCAACCAGTTCAACTGCTTCCTCAACGGCGCCAACCTCGCCACCGGGCCTGCTGGCGCCGTCGGATTTCCCAGCGGCACCATTACGCCGTCGCCACTCTTCGGCGCGTGCAATAGCACCATTCTCGCTCTTTCGGGCCTCACCACTTCCGGCAATGCGGCCGCTGGCACAGCGTACGAACAGATAAGCGCGAACGCTACGCTCTTCGGGGAGCGCTCGTACTTCAACACGGCGAGGCTGAACTGGCAGCCGAGCCGCCGTTTCAGCGGTTACCTCGGTTACCGCTACGGACGGCGCGAGTTCAAGGAGGGTACGGGTGGTTTCACCCCTAGCTTCACTCCCAGCACCGGCACGTATGTCACCGGGAGCGTCTCTTGCTTAAATACTGGGGCGGGCGCGGTTCCGACCTGTCCGGCTCTAGCGCTGGCTACCACCCCCTTGAACACCGAAGAGATCAACCTGCACACGGCCCTGTTGGGCGTTGTGATCCGGCCGGTCGAGGCCTGGCGGATCAATGCCGATATGGAATTGCTCTACGCCGACAACGCCTTCACCGACATCAGTCCGCGCCACCAGCAACGGGTGCGGGCCTATTCCACGTTCAAGGTGAACCGTTGGGCGAGCATCAATGGAGGGGTGCATTTCGTCGAGAATCGCAATGACTTTGCCCAAAGTACAGTCATCGAGAACAACGGCAACACTGGCGCTGGCGGCCTGCTGTTCCCGGCCGCGTTTGTCCCCTTCGAATACGGACACAAAGACCATTGGCGCTCCTACACGCTGGGAGTGACCCTGAACCCCAATTCGAAGTTGACCTTCGACCTTGGGTGGACTCTGCTGGACCAGAACATCAGGTCGGCAACCTGCATGCCGCTATCTACCGCAACCGTGTTCTTCGGTGTTGCCCCTGCTCCGACTTCCCCTCCAGCTGCCTGTAATAACGGCGCTACCGCTCGGGCGATGCTGCTGGCTTATCAGGAAAACACCAACACCGGCTACGCGAATCTTTCCTACCACCCGGTCAAGCGCGTTACTCTGAGCTTGGGCTATGAAGTCACGGGCGACAACGGCAGCACCAACTGGCTGCGTGCCGACAACGGCTTGCCCCTCCAAGTGGTGGGCGATATCTACGGCAACTCGCCCCCGCTTGCCGGCAACCCAATCACCCCCTGTCCAGGAGCGGCTGTTGCCACGGGCTGTGTCTTTGCCGGTCCCTTCCCAAATCAGCCCCTTGGTCCCCAGGCCCTCAACTGGCACAAGTTTAATACGGGGATTGCCTATGAAGTCGTCAAGGGAATCACGTTCAAGGGGCTCTGGAGCTACTACGACTACAACGCGAAAGATGAAAACCCGGGGTTGGCCCAGCTAACCGTAGTGGCGCCGCGTGATTTCCACGCCAATGTCGGAACTGTTTCTTTGAAATACACCTTCTAATCCGCTTGGGAAAGCCAAGCTGCGGGGCGGTCGCAAGGCCGCCCCGATTTCTCACATTTCCCCGTACGGCAGATAGCGCCCACGCGTTCTTCCTCTTCCGCGGCCAGGACCCCCTGTAACGGTTTGGAGGGACAATGGTGTAGTGTGACGGCGGTCACAATCAATCGTGCACGGGGTCACAGCCCTCCGCTCTCCAGATTTGAAATCCTTGGCTTGGATCTTGAACCAAGGCGTGCGTATCCGTGTATAAAGGGTGCGAAACTTGGCTTTGTGGAATTTTTAAACGCTGCAAAATACCTCACCCCCAGGAGGAAACATCGTGAACTTAGCGTTTGGTAAGAGACT
Organism: Terriglobales bacterium; assembly: GCA_044447375.1. Classification (GTDB taxonomy): domain Bacteria; phylum Acidobacteriota; class Terriglobia; order Terriglobales; family Acidobacteriaceae; genus JAHFUA01. The sequence goes on from JBIOFT010000020.1 coordinate 8,430, forward strand.
GGCGGTCGTGGCCGTGGTTCTGGCCATGCTCGCGTTGCCGCTGGCTTCCTTCGCCGCCGATCAGGCTGCCGACCTGTTCAAATCCAAGTGTGCTATGTGCCATGGCCCCGACGGCAAGGGCAAGATGGCGGGTACCAAGGACTTGGGCTCCGCCGAGGTGCAGAAGGCGTCGGATGCTGACCTGACCGCCACCATCACCAAGGGCAAGCCGCCCAAGATGCCCGCCTACGACGGCAAACTGACCGCCGACCAGATCAAATCGCTGGTCGCTTACGTCCGCACTTTCAAGAAGTAACCAACCCGGCGAGGTCCGCCGGAAAGGGACATTCATGGACCACGCGGAGATCGTAACCAGACCAGAGCCGGCACGCCGCCGCCTCATGCAGGTCCTGCTGGGCGGCGGCTTGCTGGCTTCCGCGGCTGCGTTCCTTTACCCGGTGCTGCGCTATCTGGTGCCGCCGGCCGCGACCGACTTGGGCGGCGACAGCGTCGTGGCGGCCAAGGTCGGTGAACTCAAGGCGAATAGCGGCAAGATCTTTCGATTTGGCAGCCGGCCGGGCTTGCTGGTGCGCACCGCCGATGGCGAGTATCGCGCCATGTCCGCGGTCTGTACCCACCTGAACTGCACCGTGCAATACCGCAGTGACGTGCGCGAAGTGTGGTGCGCTTGTCACAACGGTTTCTACGATCTGAATGGGCGCAACGTGGCCGGACCGCCACCGCGTCCGCTCGAGGCCTATGTAGTGCACATCAACGGCGACGACGTGGTGGTCAGCCGCCGGCGGGGGGCCTGATGGCGAGCCCGCCGGAAGCCGCACCCCAGACCTCCGCCCACAGCAACCGGCTGGTGGCTTGGCTCGACGAACGCTTCGGCTGGGAAGATCTGCTTGCCCCACTGCGCCACAAGACCGTTCCCGTCCATAAGCTGTCGTATTGGTATTTCCTGGGCGGCATCACGCTGTTTCTCTTCGTGATCCAGGTGCTCACCGGCATCCTGCTGCTGCTCTACTATCGCGCCAGTGCCAACGAGGCTTTCGAGAGCGTGCAGTACATCATGACCCAGGTGAAGTTCGGGTGGCTGGTGCGCTCCATCCATTCCTGGTCGGCGAACCTGATGATCTTTACCGCCTTCGCACACATGTTCAGCGTGCTCTTTCTGCGCGCCTACACCAAGCCGCGAGAGCTTACCTGGCTCACCGGCATGGTGCTGCTGTTTCTGGCGCTGGGCTTCGGTTTCAGCGGCTATCTGCTGCCCTGGAACACGCTGGCGTTTTTCGCCACCAAGGTGGGAACCGAGATCACCGGCCAAGTGCCGCTGATCGGAAAGCCGCTGTTGATCTTCCTGCGCGGCGGCGAAGAAGTCACGGGCGCCACCCTGACGCGCTTCTTCGGCTTCCACGTCGCCTTGCTTCCCGGAATCACCACCTTGCTGATTGCCGTTCACATATTGCTGATCCAGCGGCTGGGCATGAGCGTGCCGCCCAGCCAGGAAGCGGCATGGAAGGCACTGCCCCCGGACAAGCGCGAGATGCCGTTCTTCCCCAACTTCTTCGCCCATGAGCTGATGGCCTGGTACATGGCACTGGGCGTGCTGGGCGTGCTGGCCGCGATCTTTCCGTGGGAGTTAGGAAGCAAGGCTGATCCCTTCGTGCCCGCGCCCGCCGGCATCAAGCCGGAGTGGTATTTCATGTTCATGTTCCAGACCCTGAAGCTCATCCCGGCCAAGGTGGGTCCCATCGACGGCGAGTTGCTGGGCATCCTGGGATTCGGATTGGTGGGACTGATCTGGGTGCTTCTGCCTTTTCTGGGCGGCGATCGTTACGGCCGCCGGCAGGTTTTTATACGAGGCTTGGGCGTGTTCGCCCTGGCTTACATGATGTCCATGACGGTCTATGGCTATCTGGCGAAATGACGGGATGGCGAGTGCGATGAGGCTCACGCTCACGCGGCGACTGCTTCTGTTGCTTCGCCCTGCCTCCTGCCTCCTGCCTCCTGCCAGCTTGGTCTTCGCTGCCGCCTGCCTCCTGCTCCCTGCTGCCTTGTTCGCCGACCAGGCGCCGCCGCAGCCGGCCAAGAGCAGTTGCGTGGACTGCCACTCCTCCTTCCCGGCGCCGACCGGGGTGACCGAGGAGCAGTGGGCGGCCGACATCCACGCGCAGGAGGGACTGACCTGTGCCAGTTGCCACGGCGGCGATCCCAAGGACCCGTCGCCGGAAGGCGCCATGAGCAAGAAGGCCGGCTTCCGCGGCAAGCCCAAGCGCACCGAGATTCCAGCGATGTGCGCCAAGTGCCACGCCGACGGCGCCTTTATGCGGCAGTACAACCCGTCGCTGCGCACCGATCAGCTCGCGCAATACCAGACCAGCGTCCACGGCAAACGCCTGGCCAAGGGCGACACCAAGGTCGCCGTCTGCATCGATTGCCACAGCGTCCACGGCATCCGTCCCGCCAAGGACACGCGCTCCACCGTCAACCCGCTAAACGTGGCCAACACCTGCTCGCGCTGCCATTCCGAGGCAGCCTACATGAAGGATTACAAGATCAAGACCGATCAGTTCGCCGGATACAGCGCCAGCGTCCACCACGACGCCATGGTGGTCCGCGGCGACTTGAGCGCGCCCACCTGCACCACCTGCCACGGCAACCACGGGGCAGCGCCGCCGGGCGTGGCGTCGGTCGAGAACGTCTGTTCGACCTGCCACGTCTTCCAGGCGCAGTTGTTCGACATTAGTCCCCACAAGGCGGCCTTCGCGGCCATGGGGACGGCGTCCTGCATCACCTGCCACAGCAATCACCGCATCGTGCACCCTACCGACAAGCTTATCGGCACCGGCAACGAAGCGGTGTGCACCAACTGCCATGCCGCGGGCGATCCAGGCTTCGCGGCCGCAGGCAGGATCCACGACGACTTGGCCAAGCTGGATGAATCCCTGAAGCGTTCCCAAGAAGTGCTCGACAAGGCCGAGCGCTCCGGCATGGAGATCAGCCAGGCCCAGCTCGAGGAGGCGCAGGGACGCGACGCGCTCACCAAGGCGCGCGTAACCGTGCACAGCTTCCAGCCTGACAAGGTGGAGCAGGACACGCAGGCAGGCATGAAGATCGCGGACCAGAGCTATGCCGCCGGGGTGCAAGCCCTGGCCGAGCGCGACTACCGCCGCAAGGGGCTGGGCTTGACGCTCATCACGATTCTGGTAGTCCTCGCCGGACTACGCATGTACATCCGCCAGGCTGAATCCCGGAAGCAGTCGGGAGGCAGCTAGGGCGATGGGAGTCTCACTATGTCAGCGGGCTATCGAATACGGCAAGCTCCGTGGCCCGGCATTCGGCGTATCAGTTGGTTGTTTTTATCCGTATTCATATTTTTCTTAAGCTCGAGCTGGGCCGCGGATACGCCCAGCAACGCCGACTGCCTGGCTTGCCATGACGACAAGAGCCTGACCACCAAGCGCGGGGCAAGGACCGTCTCGCTTTACGTGGACGGGAAGAAGTTCGCGTCGTCGATTCACAGCTCGCTTTCCTGCACCTCCTGCCACGCGTCGCTCGAAGGCAAGGACTTGCCTCACGACACACCTGTGGCCAAGGTGAACTGCGGCACCTGCCACAGCAGCGAAGCGGAGCTTCATGCCAAGTCGCTTCACGGCAAAGCGGCGGCCCGCGGCGACGCGCTGGCGCCGCGCTGCGTGAATTGCCACGGCAACCACGACATCCTGCCGGCGAAAGATCGGCGCTCCCCGGTGGCGCCGCTCAATGTTCCCATGCTCTGCGGCAAGTGCCATCGCGAGGGCACGCCGGTGCAGACGCAACGCCCGATCGAGCAGCACAACATCGTGGAGAATTACTCGGAGAGCATCCACGGCGAGGGCTTGCTCAGGAAGGGGCTGGTAGTGGCGCCCAACTGCGCGTCCTGCCACACCCCGCACAGCATCCTGCCGCATACCGATCCGAACTCTTCCATCGCCCGCAAGAACATCGCGGCCACCTGCACCAAGTGCCACGGACTGATCGAGCAGGTGCACCGTAAGACCATCCGCGGCGAACTCTGGGAAAAGGAAGCGAATGTGCTGCCGGCGTGCATCGATTGTCACCAGCCGCACAAGGTCCGGAAGGTCTTCTACACCCAGGGCATGGCCGACGCCGACTGCCTGCGCTGCCACGCCGACGAGCGCTTGAAAGCGTCCGATGGGCGCATTTTGCAGGTACACGCAGCGGAGCTGGCGGGTTCGCGGCACGCCAAAGTGGCGTGCAGCCAGTGCCACTCCGAGGTGAATGCGTCGCGCGTGCGTCCTTGCGAGACCATCAAGAACAAAGTTGATTGCAGCTCCTGCCACGCCGAGATCGCCCAGCAGTTCCAGCGCAGCAAGCACGGCCAGCTCCTGGCCGCTAATGATCCCAATGCGCCCACCTGCAAGGAGTGCCACGGCGGGCACGGCATCCTCGGCCGGCAGAATCCGGCATCGGTCACCTTCCCCACCAACGTGCCCACCCTGTGCGCGCGTTGCCACCGCGAAGGGCAGAAAGCGGCGATGCGCTACACCGGGCGCCAGCACGAGATCATCCAGCACTACACCGAGAGCATCCACGGCAAGGGTCTGCTGAAGAGCGGTCTCACCGTCACCGCTACGTGCACGAGCTGCCACACCGCCCACGGGATGCTGCCGCGGACCGATCCGGATTCCACGGTGAATCCAAGGAATGTTCCGGCCACGTGTGGCAAGTGCCACCACGGCATCCAGGAGCAGTTCGTCCAGAGCATCCACTCCGTGAGCGTGACCAAGACCGGCCAGGAGTTGCCGGTGTGCAGCGATTGCCACAGCGCCCACTCCATCCGCCGCACCGACGAAGACGGCTTCATGCTCGACATCATGAACAAGTGCGGCCGCTGCCATGCCGAGATCGCCAAGACCTACTTCGACACCTATCACGGCAAGGTCTCGCGCCTCGGCTACACCAAGACCGCCAAGTGCTACGACTGCCACGGCGCGCACGACATCCAGAAGGTCACCGATCCCAGGTCGCACCTGAGCCGGGCCAATGTGGTCGCCACCTGCCAGAAGTGCCACGCCGACGCCACCCGGCGCTTCGCCGGATACCTGACCCACGCCACCCACCACGACCCCAAGAAGTATCCGTTCCTGTTCTGGTCGTTCTGGGGGATGACGGCGCTGCTGCTGGGGACGTTCGTCATAGGTGGGGTGCACACTTTGCTGTGGCTGCCGCGCGCCGTCGAGATGCGCCGCGAACTGCGCGCCGAGGAAGCCCGGGAGGCGGAAGGCAACCATCCCGCCAAGCCCGCGGAGGACAAGAATGCAGGACGGTAACCACGAGCTCGACAGGCCGATGCAGCATGAACGGGAGGCGGCCACAGCCGAGGCGCCTGCCGGACTTGCCCGTGCTGCCGCCGTCCCGGCAGTGGCGGTGGAGCGCGAGTTCGTCCGCTTCAACCGCCTGCATCGCACCCTGCACGCTTGCATGATCGTCAGCTTCCTTAGTCTTGCCACCACTGGACTTACGCTGAAGTTTTCCTATACCAAGTGGGCGGTGGTGCTGTCCCGCTTGTTGGGAGGATTTCAAACCGCGGGGTACATCCATCGTTTCGCGGCCGTAATCATGTTCGGCACGTTCACCGCCCACCTGGTGGACCTGTATCGCAGTAAGAAGCGCGGGCGACTATCCTGGCGCTCCTTGCTGTTCGGTCCGAACACGTTGATCCCCAACCGGCAGGATTTCCACGAGTTCGTCGCCACCATGAAGTGGTTCCTGCACCTGGGCCCGCGTCCACGCTACGGACGCTGGACTTACTGGGAGAAGTTCGACTACTTCGCCGTGTTCTGGGGGATCTTCATCATCGGTTTGACCGGACTGACGCTTTGGTTCCCGGTGTTTTTCACGCGCTTCCTGCCGGGGTCGTTTATCAACGTCGCCACCATCATTCACAGTGACGAAGCCTTGCTGGCGACGGGCTTCATCTTCACGGTGCACTTCTTCAACACGCACTTGCGGCCGGAGAAGTTCCCCATGGATACCACCATATTCACCGGCCGCATGCAGGTGGCGGAGCTGAAGCGCGACAAGCCCCGCGAGTATGAGGCGCTGGTGGCTCGCGGCGAACTGGAAGAACATTTGGCGGATCCCCATCCCGACATCGTCGTCCGTACCATCCGGGTTTTTGCCTGGACGGCGCTGGCCGTGGGGTTCTGCATCGTGGTCTGGATCATTTATGCCATGTTGTTTGCGTATCGGTAACAGGAGGTTGGAAATGCCAGCGAGGAAAGCAATACGAGCGGTTGGGCCTCGCGGTCGGCGTGCTTACGGGCTGTTTTTGCCGGTCTTCATATTTCTTATAAGCTCTGCCTGGGCTGCGAAGAAGCCCACGAACGCCGACTGCCTGGCCTGCCACGGTGACGCCACTCTGACCCACGAGGTCGAGGGCAAGCAGGTAAGCCTGGGAGTAGATGAGCCCAAGTTCAACAACTCGATCCACGGGGCGATCCTGACGTGCGTGGATTGCCACGACGATCTGAAGTCGGCGCCGCACGAGGTCACGCCGCTCAAGGTGTCGTGCTCCAAGTGCCACGCTGACGCCGACCAGGGCTACAGCCACAGCATCCACGCCCAGGCCAGGGCGAAGGGAGACAGCAATGCTCCCACCTGCACCTCTTGCCACGGCGGACCGCACGAGATCCTGCCGCCCTCCGAGCCCAAGTCGAAGGTCTACCGGGCCAATATCCCGGCGACCTGCGGCGCCTGCCACGGGCAGAAATTCGTCATGGAGAAGTCCGGCCTGAGTTCAGCCACTTTCGTCAACTACGAGGAGAGCGTTCACGGCAAGGCGGTGGCCGCCGGTTCCACCAAGGCCGCGGTTTGCACCGATTGCCACGGCAGCCACGAGATCCGGCCGCCCAACGATCCCAAATCGAGCATCTACCAAGCTAACGTCCCCGCCACCTGCGGCAAGTGTCACGACAGCATCCGGCAGGAGTACGCGCAGAGCATCCACGGGAAGGCGGTAGCGCGCGGCAACTTTGACGCGCCGGTGTGCACCGATTGCCACGGCATCCACACCATCAAGTCGCATCTGGACCCCAAATCGTCGGTCTTTGCCGGCAACATTGCCCGGGCCACCTGCGCCAACTGCCACGAAAGCATGCGTATGTCGCAGGAGTACGGCTTCGCCGGACGGCGCATGACCACCTACACCGCCAGCTATCACGGCCTGGCCGCCGAGCTGGGCTCGACCGTGGTCGCCAACTGCGCCAGTTGCCACGGGGCGCACAACATTCTGCCCTCTTCCGATCCGCGCTCCACCATCAACAAAGCCAACTTGGTAAAGACCTGCGGGCAATGCCATCCCGGCGCCACCGACAAGTTCGTGCAAGGCAAGGTGCACATCGACGTGCCGCTCTCAGCCGATATATCCAGCATCGCCATCCGCTGGATCCGGCGGCTGTACATCCCTTTGATCATCATGGTGATTGGCGGCATGGTGCTGCACAATTTCCTGATCTGGCGCAAGAAGGCGATGGACAAGCGCAAAGCTCAGGAGCGCACCGTCGTTCGCCTCACCCTGCAGCAGCGCATCCAGCACTGGTGCCTGCTCTCCAGCTTCATCACCCTGGTGATCACCGGGTTTGCGCTCGCCTACCCGGATAGCTGGCTGGGGATGGTCTTCGGCGAGAACGTCCGCCGCTACGGACACCGGGTGGCCGCCGTGGTAATGCTGGCCGTCGGGCTCTACCACGCTTATTACCTCATCGCCACCAGCGAAGGCCGCCGCGCCCTCAAGGATCTGTTCCCGGTTCTCAAGGACGGCTTCGACATCCGCGACAATCTCGGCTACTATCTCGGCCTCGGATCCAAGCGACCAGCCTTCGCCCGCTTCAACTATTCGGAAAAGGCCGAGTACTGGGCGCTGGTGTGGGGCTACTTCCTGATGGGCGCCACCGGGCTGATGGCCTGGTTCAAGGTGGGAGTCGGCCACTGGCTGCCGCGCTGGTCGGTGGATGTGGCCCTGGCTATCCACTTCTATGAAGCGGTGCTGGCCACGTTGGCCATTGTGGTGTGGCACTTCTACCAAGTCATCTTCGATCCCGATGTGTACCCGCTGAACTGGGCGTTCTGGGACGGCAAGATGTCCGAAGAGCTGTACCACGAAGAACATCCGCTGGACGCGCTGCGGGTGATGGAAGAGCACGCTGACGCTGCATCGGCCGACGCGGATCGCCATCAGCGGGACGTGGAAGCCAAGTGGAAGGGAAGCAAGTAAATGGTGGAGCCACTTAAGCAACGGGTGCCTGCGCTCATCCGCAATTATCTCAGCCTGATCGGACTTGTCGTTATTGCGCTGTGCCTGGCCAACCTGCTGTTCCTCTTGCTGGTGGACGTGTTGGCGGGCGGGTCGAATCCCTACTTCGGCGTGCTCACCTACATGGTGCTGCCGCTGTTCCTGGTGATCGGCCTGGTGCTGCTGATCGCGGGCATGCTGCGGGAGCGGGCCCGCCGCCGCAAGATCGCGCCCGACCAGATCCCCGCGTACACCAAGATCGACCTTAACGTCCCGCGCCAGCGGGCGATCTTTACCTTTGTCGGCAGCTTCCTGGTGGTGTTCGTGCTGCTGACGGCGGTGGGCAGCTATCGTGCCTACGAGTTCACCGACTCCACCCAGTTCTGCGGCCAGCTCTGCCACAATGTGATGAACCCGGAGTTCACTGCCTACCAGGCATCACCGCATGCGCGGGTGCGCTGCGTGGAGTGCCACGTCGGCCCCGGCGCGAGCTGGTACGTGCGTTCCAAAATGTCCGGGATGCGCCAGGTCTATGCCGCCACCTTCAACACCTTCCCCCGTCCCATTCCCAGCCCGGTGGAGAACCTGCGTCCGGCGCAGCAGACCTGCGAACAGTGCCACTGGCCGGAGAAGTTCTACGGCGCGCAACTGAAGACCATCAATCACTTCGGCTACGACGAGAAAAACACCCCGCGCCAGATCAAGATGCTCATCAAGACCGGCGGCGGCAGTCCCACCACCGGCATGACCACCGGCATCCACTGGCACATGAACATCAACAACGAGGTCTGGTACGTTCCCACCGACAAGCAGCGCCAGAAGATCGCCTACGTCAAGATCAAGGACCACCAGGGACGCGTGACCGAGTACTTCGCCAAAGACTCGCCGGTCAAACCCGAGGACATCAAGAAGGCCACGCTGCGGCGAATGGATTGCATCGATTGCCACAACCGACCGACGCACATTTACCAGCCGCCGGACAAATCCGTGGACGACCTGCTCACCGCCGGGCGAGTCGACGTCTCGCTGCCCTTCATCAAGAAGTATGCGGTTGAGGTCCTGACCAAACCGTACAAGACTACGCAGGAGGGCCTGGAAGGCATCGCCACCGACCTGGATTCGACCTACCTGACCAAGCATCCGGATGTGTACTCGAAGAAGCTGCCCGCCATCAAGCAGGCGATCACGGAAGTGCAGCGCGTGTTCACCACCAACATCTTCCCCGAGATGAAGCTCGACTGGCGCACCCATCCCAACAACATCGGCCACCTGTACTCGGAGGGCTGCTTCCGCTGCCATGATGGCCAGCACGTCAGCAAGGAAGGCAAAGTCATTGCCCGCGACTGCGAGAGCTGCCACATTCTTCTGGGCCAGGAGAATGGCGGCTCCGCCATGGCCAAAGTGCAGTCGGCAACCTTCCAACACCCCGGCGGCGAGATGGACTTCGCCGCGATCAATTGCAACGATTGCCATAGCGGCGGGGTGGGACCGTAAGGGGGCCGATAGCCCCTGCTCCCTGGGGGGCTGTGACCCCTGACCGCTCGCCTGTGACGCCAGTCACAGCCCGCTGCCCGGGCCGAACGTATCCTCGACCTGTTAGCCATTGGCTCACGTGGGGAGTAGCCAAATGCACACTGACAACAAGCCGCGCCTGGTCTTTTGGGAAGTCACCAAGGGCTGCAATCTGCGTTGTATCCACTGCCGCGCCACCGCCACCGAGCTGTCTTCGCCCACCGACCTGCCCACGGACAAGGCGCTGGAGATCATTCGCCAGATCGCCGACTTCTCCAACCCTATCCTGGTGCTGAGCGGGGGTGAGCCGCTGTTCCGCCGCGACATCTTCCAGCTTGCGCGCTACGCCACCGACCGCGGCCTGCGTGTTGCCCTGGCCACCAACGGAACGCTGGTTACAAAGAGCGTCGCGCAGAAAATCGTCGAGGCCGGGGTGCGCCGCGTCTCCATGAGCATGGACGGCGCCGATGCCGCCACCCACGATAGCTTCCGCGGCATCCCCGGGGCCTTCGAGAACACGCTGCAGGGCTTCCGCAATCTGCAGGAGCTGGGCATGTCGCTGCAGATCAATATGACGGTGGCCCGCCACAACGCGCACCAACTCCCCACGGTGATGGCGCTGGCGCGCTCGATCGGCGCTGACGCGCTGCATACCTTCCTGCTGGTGCCCGTGGGCTGCGGCGTGGACATCGCTGCCGAACAGATGGTCCCGCCGGAAGAGTACGAGAGAATCCTTAACTGGTTCTACGACCAGTCGAAAAGCGGGGACATCGAGTTGAAGGCCACCTGCGCGCCGCATTACTTTCGTGTGGCCAAGCAGCGGCAGGTGGAAGAGCGCAAGGCCGCGCAGGCTGCCGCACAAGCCGAGACCGGTGCGGCGGATTCCAACGCCATCGGACCCACGGACACGCTCATGCCCAGCGGTACCGGGATCGTGCTGCATCCTCATGCCCAGCGTGCAGGCCATCCAGGTGGACACCCCGGTGGCCATCCCCAGGGCATGAACGCCGCGACCAAAGGGTGTCTGGCCGGCACGGGCGTATGCTTCCTTTCGCATGAAGGCGAGGTCTTTCCCTGCGGCTACCTGCCGGTGAAGGCCGGCGACCTGCGCGAGCAGACTTTCGCCGAGGTCTGGACAGATTCGCCGGTGTTCGGGCTGCTGCGCGACACCGGCAACTTGAAGGGCAAGTGCGGGTGCTGCGAGTTCCGCAACATCTGCATGGGATGTCGCGCGCGCGCCTTCGCGGCTACGGGAGACATGCTGGACGAAGAGCCGTTCTGCGTGTACCAGCCGCGCACGGCAAGAGTACCGAGTACCTAGTACCGAGTACCCGGTACAGCTATGGCGCGCTGTCGATTGTCCTGAACCGACTCGGTACTCGGTACTAACAGATGTCCGACACGGCCACCCATCTTCGAACTCTGAACCAAGCCCGGCTGCGCTCCTTCGTGTTGCCGCGCGAGCATGGCGCCTGGGGCATCCTGCTGGTGCCGTTGGTCACCGGTGCGATCGTAGCGCTCCTGCGGGGCGGCGCTGTGGTGCCACTGTTGCTGTTCCTGGTGGCCTCGATATCGCTGTTCTGCTTGCGCACACCGGTCGAAGCCGCGCTGGGCACATCGCCGCAACGTATCGACACTCCTGCTGAACGGCGGCTGGTGATCGCTGCTGTTGCGGGTTATTCAGTCGTGGCGTCCATCGCGCTGGCTGGGCTGCTGTGGCATGGAAACAATTCCGGCCTGCTCATGCTGGGCGCGATCGCCGCGTTCTCCTTCGGCACGCAGGCCCTGCTGCGCCGGCTCGGCCGCGAGACCCGCTTGCCCTCACAGATCGCAGGGCTGGTCGGGCTGACCTCCACCGCCGCCGGCGCCTATTACGTCTCCACCGGCCACTTCGACACCACGGCCTGGATGATCTGGGCTGCCAACTGGCTGTTCGCCGCCAACCAGGTCCACATGGTGCAGATGCGCATCCGCAACGCCAAGGTGGCGGGGCTCAGAGAGCGGCTGGCGCGGGGATGGAAGTTCCTCGCCGGCGAGATCCTCACCGTCGTCCTCCTCGTGGTCTTCTTCCATTTCCGGCTGTTGCCCAAGATGAGCGTGGTCGCCTTCCATCCCATGCTACTGCGCGGCGCCGCCTGGTTCTTCAAGAAGCCGCGCCCTCTGCGCGTACACCGCCTGGGATGGATGGAACTGGGCTTTGCCCTCATCTTCGGCGTGATGTTCGTCTCCGGCTTCTTGCGATAACCCTCAAGAAAGCAAAAAGCCGGACGGGTTAGTCCGGCTTTCTTCACCTGGCGGATTTGTGTTGCGGTTACATCACCAGCGCCAGGTGTTCCAGTTCCTGTCGCATCACTTCCAGCGAGCAGCCTGCGCTGCCCAAGCGGCTGGCGGCATCCCGCGCCGCATCCCGCGAAACCCCATACCCATGGCCCATCATGAAGACCTGCAGCAGCTCACCAGACTGCTGCGAATCCAAGCCTCCCTGGATCAACTCGTTCCTCAGATTGGCCACATCCGATATGTTGAACTTTTGTCTCATCCGTCACCTCCGACCCTGCCCTCACCTTCTTCTATCGTATTGGACACGTTCCAACGTTAGTTGTTGCGAACAAAATTTTGATTGAAGCGTGCAACCAAATCCGTTTTCGGGAATCGCCGGGTTGCCCGGAACCGCTGCCGCCGATTTCCACCGCTCCTCTCTTGTTACCTACGTTCGTATGGCACACCATGTTCCCCGCTACTCCGACATCTTGCTGATGTGGACGTCGAAGCCGGTCTTGGGCAGCAGCGACGCCAGTTCGAAGGCGCGGAATCCAGAGCCGGCGATCTCGGTGTGCCGGAAGAGCCCGGGCTCGGTCTCGACCACCTGGCGGTTGCCGCTGAAGTCATCGAGGAACGCCTGCGCCGTTTTGACATCGGCGCCGCCCTTGGCGCCCCGGCGCGTGATGGATTCCGTCGCGTAGGAGCGCACCAGCTTGGGCCAGTATTTCTCCAGCAGCGGCGTGCTGGCGAAGATGTCCGCCCAGACAATGTTGCCGTCGATCGCCACCACTACGCCGACCGCGTTCTGGTTGCGCAGTTGCTTGATCACGCTCTCGTACGAGTGCTCCATGGGTGCGGCCACGGCGTCCACCTTCTTCTGGACTTCATCGTTGCCCATCACCTTCGCGTAGGAAGTCGTGCCTCCGACCGAAGCTTGAGGCGCGGCGTTGGCCATGACCCGCGTCGACTCGTTGACCTCCGACCACACCTTTTGCTGGTTCTTGTCCGCCATCGCGCCGGCGCGGACGCTGGGCTGCGCCATCTGCGTGACGTATGCGCTCTTGCCATTGCTGGCGCCCATGCCGCCGAATTGCGCGCTGGTTCCGGTCCAGCGCCCCGGCTCGACGCAGAACACGCTCAGATCCACGGGATCGCTGTTGGAAGGCACGATGCGGTCTTTGCCCACCACGCGGTCCTGCTTGCCGCCAGTGACGATCTCTCCCGCGAGCAGCAGCAGCGGTTTGTCGGAGTTGTTCACCAGCACCAGCCGGTTCACCTGCGCTCCGTCGTGCCGCTGCGGCAGCGGCCGGCGGCGCACCAGGCCCTGCACTTGTCCGGCCTCGCTCACCACCACCTCGCCCGAGCGCAGTCCTTCGTCCAGGGTGATAAATATGTGCGTGTCGTGGCGGCGGTCGCTGACCACGGGAAAGATGGTCAGGCTGCCGTGCGTGATCGGCGCGAGCACGCGATACTCGCCGGCGGATACATCCTCGGGCTGCCGGCCACCGCCCCAGGCAATAACCTCGCCCGCCATCAACGTGAACATTCCCAGAGTCCCAATCCATACGGTTCGAGCTAATGTCATTTCGTTCCTCCCCGAGGCCGGCGCTGGAGCGCTGGCCTTCCTTGGGGAGAACGGCGGGACGGTGTTTTCTTGCATCCAAGTTGATACCATCCAGCACAGTTGATCCGGAGTCGTGTAAGAGGCCATGAGCGGCACTGCCCAAATGCCCGGTCCGGTCGCAGGGAGAATCCGCGCCAGCGCGGTTGCGGATCTCTACCGGCACAGCCACGCCGCCGATGTTGGTCTGTCCGAACAGGAGTTCGCCCGCATCCTCGGCGAGATCGCAGCCAAGCACCTGCCGGCCGGGGCCAAGGAAAGCGATGCCGTGGCGTTCTGCCGCGGGCTGCGCCTGGAGGAGTTGGCTTTGGCCCGTGCCTGCGCCGCCGGCCATGAGCGCGCCTGGGAGGTCTTTCTCACGCGCTACCGAGAGAAGCTTTACGATGCCGCCCGCTCCATCACCCGCGAAGACAGCTCGGCCCGCGAACTCGCCGACTCCCTTTACGCGGACCTCTACGGCACGGAAACGCGCGAGGGCCGGCGAACCTGCAAACTGAACTACTACACCGGGCGCGGCTCTCTGGAGGGCTGGCTGCGCGCCACGCTGGCGCAGGAGCACGTCAACCGCTACCGCCGCCGGCACCGCGAGGTCAGCCTGGAAGAAAAGACGGAGGCGGGCACGCAGTTCGCCGCCCCCGATCCGGCTCCGCATCTAGCGCCCGATCCGCGGCTGGTGGAGGCGACGGACGCCGTTCTGGCAGCGCTCGCAGCCGAAGAGAGGTTTATCCTTGCCTCGTACCACCTGGACGGGCGCACGCTGGCGGAGATCGCGCGCACGCTCCGGGTGCACGAATCCACCATCAGCCGCAGGCTGGAGAAGGTCGTGCGCGCGGTGCGGGAAAGGATCATGGATGAGTTGCTCCGGCGCGGCATGAGCCGCAGACAGGCGGAGGAAGCGCTCGCGACCGACGTACGCGACGTTGCGGCGGATGTCACTGGCCGTCTCGCGCAAAAAGACAGCGCTTCTGCGTTCTATAGGAAGGGCACTGACTAAATGGCTGAAGTTCCCAGGATCGTGCATGAGCGCTTGCGCAGCCAAGTGACGGCCGGCGAGCATCCCGACGCTAACCTGCTCTCCGCCTTCGCCGAGCGCGCGCTTACGCAGCAGGAACAAGAGCAAGTGCTCGACCACCTGTCACGCTGCGCCGAGTGCCGTGAAGTGGTGGCGCTCTTGGCGCTGCCGCAGGTCGAGGAAGAGCGGCTGGTGGCGGCGGCAGCGGCTGCTCGGGCGTCAGCCGCCGCAAGCCGTTCCTGGTGGCGCTCGCCGGTCGTGCACTGGAGCGCACTCACCGCGGCGGCGCTGGTGGTGCTGATCGCAGTCGGCACGCGAATGCGGCTTCGACAGCAATACAGCGCGAGCGCCCCGGCCATCGCCAAGTACGAACCCGCTGAAAAGCAGATCGCATCGGCGCCCGCAACCGCCCCAGCTCCACCCGAGCAGAAGGAACCGCAGAAGCTTGCGGAGACAACAAAAGCGCCGCGTCGTGCTCAGGCATTCAATGGTCCAAAACCAATGGGGGCGGTGAGCGGAGGGAACCTCGCGAGCGGCGACAGGGTCGCGACAGGCAGCGCCGGTGTCGGCGGGCATAATCTCCCTCCGCCTGCCGCGCTTCCGATGAAACCACACGCGAACGCCGACGCGGCGGCGCCGACAACCGATGGTCCTGCGTTCGAGAGCGCAAACGAACAGACCCAAGCGAAGGCGGCTCCCGCGCCGTCAGCGGCGGCCAAAGCGTCGGGCGGAGTTTCCGCCGCGGCGGTGCCTGCACTGAGGACTGAGGGTGCAGCGCTTTCTCAGGGTCGGAGCGCGAACTTCACCAAGCGCGCGTTCCTCGGTCCGCGTTGGAGCGTTTCCGACTCCGGCGCCCTGCAGCGTTCCTTCGATGGCGGCCGAAGCTGGAAAGACGTTGCCGTCGCGGAGGGCGTCAGCTTCCGCGCGGTCGCAGTCGTGGTTAACGACGTCTGGGCCGGTGGGTCCGGCGGCGCTCTCTTTCACTCGACCGACGGCGGCGAGCACTGGGCGCGTGTGCGAGTGCAGGCGAACGATCGCACTCCGAGCGGCGATTTCGTGCGCATCGAGTTCGCAGATGCCCAAAACGGAGTGGTCGCTAGCTCGACTGGCGAAACTTGGAGGACCTCCGACGCCGGCTTAACCTGGCGCTGGCAGTGATCGGCATCAATAAACGCTCCTGACTTGAACTGTCGCCTTGGCGGCATACGCGAAGCGCGGCTCAGGGCGGGCATCTCCGAAGATTATCCCAGCGACGTACTTCCCCACGGCCGGAGCATGCTTGAAGCCGTGCCCGGAGCCGCCGCCGGCGATCCATACGTTCTCGATGTCCGGGTGGCGGTCGATCAGGAAATCGCCGTTGGAAGTGTTCTCGTATGCGCACACCCTGGTCTCCGACAACGGCGAATCCCGTAGTTCGGGAAAATAGGTTCGCAGGTGCTCGCGCATGGCGCGCAGCCCGCGTGGGCTGACCAAGCGATCGGCGCTCTCTGGATCAAATTTCGGCCCGTGTCCGTCGAAGCCGATCTTGATTCCCCGATTCTCGATGTCGGGCGCGCCGTAGATATTATCGGCGTAGCTGTACCATGCCGGCATCGCCGGCAGCGCGTAGCCGCTGCTGCCGGGCACCACGGAAAAGAAGCACACCTCTTGCAGCGACGGGAACATGCGCTTGCCGACGGTATCCGGAAAGATGCGTGGCAACCACGCACCACAGGCAAAAACGAACTCGCTGGCAGCGACGCGCCGCCCGGTGTTGGTGATGATCGAGTCCAGACGCGGATCGGCGCGAGGCACTTCGACGGCTTCTCCGATGTACTCGACTCCGTCCTCGACCGCTTGCGCCACCACCGCCTGCACCGCGCGGCGCGCCAGCAGGACGCCGCCATCCGGTTCCAACAAGCCCCAATCGATGCCGCGCAAGGAAAACTGCGGGAAGCGCTTGCGCAACTCCACACCAGACAGCTTTTCGCACGGCACGCGTAGCCTGGCCAGAGTGGCCAGGCTTTCCTGGGGATAGCGGTCCCGCTTTCGCGCCAGCCACAACATGCCGGAGCGCAGAAAAAGCTCCTGTCCGGAGCGGCGCGTGAATTCGCGCCAGAGCTTCATCGACCGCAGAGCGAACCGCGTATAGAGTTCGTCGGCACCGTAGCCCATGCGCATGATTCGCGTCTCGCCGCCGGAACTGGAGCGGCTGTGGCCCGGGCCGTAGGCATCGAGCAACACCACTCTCTTGTCGCGCTGTCGGAGGTGGTAGGCAGCCCACGCGCCGAACGCGCCGGCGCCGACCACGGCCACGTCGTATCTTTGTCTTTGTCGCATGTTCACGCGCTCGCGCGCTGCTCTGCTTTCTGGCAGGCAAGTGTCGCTGTTACCAGATCCTCCAGCGCGCACCCCAGGTTCTTGAAGATGGTGATCTCGTCCGCGGAAGTCCGGCCGGCTTTTTTGCCACTCGCGATCTCGTGCAGATCGGCGATCACGTGCTCGCGGCTGATCACGCCCTCGTACATCGGAATCAGCAGATCACCGGCCTCGGCGAGTGCACTTTCGTAGGTCTCGACCACGACTCGCGCCCGGCGCACGGTTTCGCTGTCGACCTCGCGCTTGTCGGGCTGGAACGCGCCGACCAAATTCAGGTGCGTGCCGGGGCGCAGCCATTCGCCTTCAAGAATTGGCGTCGAGGAGTTGGTGCAGGTGCAGATCACGTCGGACTGCGAGGCGCAGGTGCGAGCGTCAGTCGGCTCGACCGCCAAGCCAAGTTCGGTCGCCATCGCAGCCGCGAACGCCCGGCTGCGCTCTGCGCTCGACCCGCAGACCAGCACGCGCTCGAATCGCCGCACGGCGGTCAGCACCTCGATGTGCGACCGCGCCTGCCTTCCCGTGCCGAACACGCCCAGAACCTTGGCATCCCGGCGCGCCATGTGCCGGGTGGCGACCGCCGAGGTCGCGGCCGTGCGCACGTCGGTCAGGTAGTTGGCTGCCATCAGCGCCCGCAGTTCGCCGCTGACGGGGTCGAGTAGGACATAGCTGGCTTGCACCCGTTCCACGACGTTTTCGAAGAAGGTCACTAGCTTGGTCCCGAGTCCCGGTACGGCGCTGTCGTAGCAGGGCATCACCAGGAGCACGCCGCGGCCCGCCATCTCCACGCGTGTGCGGACGGGCATCACCGCGGTGGCGCGGTATTCGCGCGCGAAGGCGGCTTCGATCGCGTCCACGATTTCGGCGGGCTGGAGCAGCGAGCGGATTTCGGAATCCGTGAAAATCCTCATCTTGTGGGTTACAGCGGCGATGCGGCCGGTAGCATAGCACCGCAGGCAATGGAGTCTCTTCTTTAACTGTCGTTAGGCGACGACCATCACCGGGCAGTGGGCGTAGCGCAGGACACGGGCTGATATCGAGCCCATGATCAGCCTCTCGAACATCGACATTCCCCGCCGCCCGAGGATCACCAGGTCGATCTTGTCGGTCTCGGCGCGATGGATGATCTGTTCGGCCGGGTGCCCGACGGCGATGTCCGTCTCCAGCTTGACGTTGTGTTGCTGCGCTTTGCGTCGCACGCTACCGAACCCTTGCTCGTAGTGTTCGCGGGCATCGTCGAGCACAGCCTCCAGTTCCATCGAGGTGGCCGGTTCGGGCGGGCGCGCCACCGCAAACACCAACACGGTGGCATCCAGGGATTCTGCCAGGGAAATGGCGACGTCGACGGCCTTCTCGGCCTGCACCGAGCCGTCATAGCCCACCAGGATCCTGCGGAAATGCGGATTTTGTCTTGTGCCAGGCATCGGTCTCCTGTCTGCAGCTCGCCCCAACCCTCAATCGGCCGTGGAAGCCGTGGTCTGGGGGAAGGCCACGGTTTTCTGGTCCTTGCGCGGCAACAGATGCCGGGGCATGAAGAATGCATTCGCGATCATAGTGGGCACAACCGCGCTGCCGATCACGGTGGCCACCAGGAACGAGTACTGCGTCTGGTCGATGATCCCGTGGTTCAGCCCAAACAGGGACGAGATTGTACCGAACGTCAAGCCGGTGGACATCATCAGCGTGTAGTAGAGCCCCTCCTCGCGCTGGTACTTGAAGATCCTTACCGTCGGGAACAGGCCGCTGACTTTCGAGATCATCTTGGCGAAGAACAGCGCCACGAATACCAAGGGGGCGCTGATCAGCGCTGGCACCGACACGAACGAGCCGGCGCGGATGAAGTAAAACGGCGTCAGCAATCCGAACGTCAGGGTGCGCAGCCTGCGAACGAGCGTGTGGTCCTTGCCTACGGTTCCCGCCAGCACCATGCCGATTACGTACGCGGGCAGCACGGCCTCGCTCCCGGCCCATACGGCCAGACCGCCCATCGCGAACAGAACGAAGAGGAGGTACTTGGCCTCGATCTCGGAAACCCGTCCGCCGTAACGGCGGAAGAACCCGGGCGTGACGAACGGCAGCAGGATGAACACGGCGACACTGACGACGACGAAGATCAGCGTCCGCAGCGTGAACGGAGAGAAGATCAGCCCCAGCGCGATTACCGTACCGAGGTCATTGATAAAGCAGGCGGCCAGGATAGCCTTTCCGAATTCGGTCTGGTTGAAGCCGAGTTCCAGCATGACGGCATAGACAACTGCCACCGAAGTCGTCGAGAGCGCCACCCCCGCCAGCCAGCTCGACCTCACGCTCCAGTGCAAGATGTAATGCGCCACCGCGGTGCAGCCCAGGAAAGGGCCGAAGAAGCCCACCAGGCCGACCGCCGTGGCTTCTTTCCACTTGGCCCGGAACACCAGCGGGTCGAGCTCGGCGCCCGCGAGGAAGGTCAAAATCACGGCGCCAACACCGGCGAGGAAAGTGATCCACCCTGTCTTTGCGGCCAGACCGCTGCCGCCAACAAGCATGATCAGCGCCGCTTGCGCAACCGTGCCCAGGATGATCTCGGTCAAGGCAGTCGAGATCCTGAACCAGATGGCAAACAACGTTGCCACCAGGGCCAGTCCCACCCACACAGCGGCCAACGCCCACACGTTCTCCATGAGACAACTCCAGCCCTGAGTTTTGTGGGATCGTTGCCGGGCGAATGACTCCGCGACAAGATCCTGTCAGGAGTCATCATCTGTCCCGGCTAATTTGAGACAGCGGTTATACGGTGAACTCCTTCACCGATAATCAACTTGTTACAACAGGATGCAGGCCGGCGTCAATGAGATTCATGGAATACGTTACTCTCGTGCACTTCATCCGCGGACCAGAAAGAGGAGCCCCGCCACCACCAGCACCGCTTCGATGATGGCAACGAACACCCTCTCGGGCAGCCGATCCACAATGAGCTTGCCGAGGAACGAACCACCGATCATGATGGGGCCGAGCCCCAGGCCGATCAGCACGCCCGATCGCGTCAGCACAGCCGTTTGGTGATACGTCACCAGCTTGCTCACGTGCATAACGACGGTTGAAAGCGCCTCCGTGCCGATATAGGCCGCCTTAACCAGACCGTACGCCAAGAAGAAGGGAGCCATGATCGGTCCCACGCTACCTAGCAGAGCGGAAAGAAAGCTCGCTCCGGCGCCAATCCCAGCAAACACAGCGGTTGGAAAAGGCTGCGGCCGCTTCGGACGCACGTGACGCCAGACAACGACCACCAGCAGGAATGCGCCCAACAGGCGCGTCAGAACGTGTAAAGGCGCTTTCGCGAACAGATATCCGCCCACGAGCGCCATGGGAACGGCTCCTAGAGCAAACCAGCCGACGATCCGCCACTCAAGCTCGCGCCGGTTGAACCACACGCGGCTGGCGTTGCCGATCAACTGCGCCACCGTGAGGATCGGGATGGCCTCTCGCACGCCGAATGCCGCAACCAACACCGGAAGCAGCACTGCTGCACCACCAAATCCCGTAACCGCTGCTAGTGTCGACGCCAGCAGCGCGACCAACGCGAGCACAATCCACTGCAGTATGCTGGGCATTAGCAGCACGTGTTGAAGATTTCTACTCGCGCTCGAACAGCTTCGACCACTGCTCGCGCGGCGTGGTCGGCAGGCCGGCAACTTTGAGGTTCTCGCGCACATGCTCGGGCCGTCCCATGCCGACCAGCGCCACCGCCAACCCAGGAGTCGAACGTGCGAACTGGATGGCGTTGGCGGCGCCGCTGCCCCCGCCCAGCCGCTGCTCGATGAACTCCGGCAAGTTGCGCGTGAGCTGGCCCTGGGAGAGCGTGGCGCTGCCCACCGCCATCACCCCAGCTCTCGCCGCCGCCTCCAGCAGCGAGACGTTCTCTTTTCCCCAGGTCTGGTTGCGATAGGCGTAGGCTTCCGGCATCCCCAGGCTGAACGGCAACTGCACAAAGCGAAAATGATGCTGCTCGCCGCCGGCCTGCTGCGCGATTTCGGCTGTCTCGGCCAGGCTCATGGCATCGCACGCGGCGGGCGGGACGCGGAACCCATTCCACGTCGCTACGCCGTAGTAGCGGATCTTGCCGGTCTTTACGGCGTCCTCGAGCATGGCGAACGCTTCGCCCATGCGCTGGCGGAAGCGCTCCCGCGGAACTTCACCCAGTTGCGTCTCGGGATTGTGCACATAGAAGACGTCGATCGTCTCGATGCCCAGGTTGCGCCGCGAGCGCTCCAGTTGGTCGGAGAGATAGCCAGGGGACATGCAGTGCATGCCGCCGGCCAGGTCGGCGGGGTTCAAGATCCCTTTCTCGACGAATTCCGCGCGGAAGTATGCGCCCGGGTTGGGCGGGACCTCGCTGTCAAAAGAGAGATATCCCGCTTTGGTACAAACGATGACTTCATCGCGCTGCAGCTCCCCGGCAGAAAGCATTTCCCGGAGGGCGGCGCCGATGTTACGCTCTGACCGCTGGTGGCGGTAGTTGATGGCCGTATCCAGCAGGTTGATGCCGGAAGCCACCGCCAGGCGCACGGCTTGGGTGTAAGCCGCGTCGGCTTCGGCGGTGGGTTCGCCGAGATAGGTGCCGAGCCCGATGGAGGAAATCCAAAGTTCGCCGGCGCCCGGCACGGTCATTTGGCGCTGGAAATGTCCGGCCTGGCTCAGCTCGGGGAACCGGCTGCGGTAACGCGCAGTGCCTTCCGGCGTGGCAAACCCGTTCAGCATAGCGGGTTAGTGTAGCAGGGGGCCATTCCAGCAGGCTTGCGCCACGGCCGAGTTTTCCAGAGTTGCACCACAAACGGGCAGCAACCCACGGCGGCTGGGCGCATCTTTATAATCGTGTCGGGGTGTGCCCACCAAATCACGAGGAGGGATTGATGAAGAGCTTCTTGGTCGGACTGGGGATTGGCATCGGACTGGGCGTTCTGTTTGCGCCCGTGAGCGGGGACGAAACCCGCGGCAATATCCGGGACCGTGCGAACGATCTGGCGGACACGGCCCGCGAGACCTTCGAGCAGGGACGCGAGCGAGTGCGCAGCGGCATTAGCGCCATCCGCGGATCGGCTGAGGCGGCGACAGGAACGGAAAGCAGCCGTCCCACCGGCAGCACTGGGACCACTTACTGACATCTTCCTGACCAAGGGTCGGCACGGGCAGCGGCGGCGCTGCCCGTTTCTTGGGTGCGGGTTACAAACAGGGATCTAGAATCGGCACCCCTTCCTGCTTAGCCGCCATGAGAAGTTCTTGATCGGAACATACAAACACAGGCAGGTCAGTTCCGCTCGAACTTCTCACAACCATATATCCCGCTAACTGAACGGCATCGAACGCGCGCAGCGCGTAACGGTCCACCAGCACGGACGCAACATCCAGTACGAAATCGGTGACCATCTGGGTCAGGAACCTGCCCTCCACGTGGCGCTTAAAGGCCTCCAGTAATTCAGTCGCGACTAACGGTGGAATCTCGCCGTTCTTTTCTCGTCTCCGTATTGCTGATCGGAATTCAACTTGAGCCAATGCCAGGATGGCCAATCGGTTTTCACTGGAACGGGCGGCTAGGGCCAATAAGCGCTCCGTCCCAGCCTCGCGGACATAGAGCTTGACTAGAGCGCTGGTCTCCAGGTAGTAGAGGGCCAATGATCAGCGCCTCTCACGGAGAATGGTTGCCGACAGCGGTTCCCCGCCAATCTCCACCGGGCGGAAGTCCAAGTCCGAATTGTCCCCTTGTCCCAGAACAGCCTTAACCGCTTCAGGTTTGGCGCTCGAGTTGCCGACCAGTCGCACTATCCCCGGCGCGACAAACTCAAACAGTGCAGGATACTGCCTTACTCTGGAATTGACTTGTTTCGCTCTCGCCGGTTCGCCGTCCTTGCGCGTGTATAAGCCATTCTGTTCAATCTCTTCGCTGATTTCCGATGTGGTAGCCGTGAAGTTCTTTCGCCGCAAAAGAACGCTCCTCATGGCTTCATGTAATGTGCCGTTGAACAAGTACAGTTCCGCTGCTGTCCTGATCGTGTCTCGAACCCACTCCGAAATCGTCCTATTCGCAACTCTTGCCGCCGCCGTTATGAGCTTTAGATCGTCGGGCTCAAACCGGACCGGCACGATTCTCCCTTTAGCCTCAGCCTTTGGCAGCCGTGGCCGTCCTACCTTTCTGGTTTTTTTCTGCTGATCCAAGTCTTCTAAGCTCCCGCACAATTGTCTTTCACAGCGCCTTGTGCTGATTTGATGGGATGCAGGTGCAGCACTGTCACATGACGGCGAGGATTCGCGATCTGCTCGTCTCCGCCCAACGTGTTTGCCATGGCAGCTCTCTGTCTCTCACTATTACTGTATTACAACAACCATGGCTTATCCAGTATTTTTGTGATACGTTTTTTCTGTCACGAACTAGTCCAAGAACCCAAGATTAGGCGCCACCATCCCTGCCGCTTCCTTGACACCCCCTCATCCTGCCTTTATTCTTGATTTTCGGCCCTGCAGTCGAGAACGCGTCTGGGCGCGCCAGAACGTGGCACGCGCTTCGCGGATTTCATGCCGGGGAACGGCGCGATGTTCATCAGTATCCGCGAACTGGAACACCACGAAGTCCCGTTTTCGCAAGAGTTTAGACCGGAAACGACCGACTTCGGCCCGGACCTCCACCAGCACATCCCGCTTAAGACGCAGGGGCGGGCGGAGCTGGTCGAGGAGCGGCGCGGACACGGACAGGCCCTGCAAGACATTCGGGTGGTGGGCAATTTTTCCACCCAACTCGAGCTGCGCTGCGCACGCTGCCTGGAGCCGGTGCTGCGCGACGTCGCCGGCGACTTCGACCTGATCTACCGGCCGCTGGGCGCTGATGCTGGCATGGAGGAGCGCTCCGTCCGCGGGGCCGAAGCTGACATCGCGTATTACCAGGGCGAGGGCTTGCTCCTGGAAGACGTGCTGCGCGAGCAGGTGCTGCTGGCGGTTCCCCTGAAGGCTGTGTGCAACGACGCCTGCAAGGGTCTGTGCCCGCGCTGCGGCAGGAACCTGAATTCCGAAACCTGCGCTTGCCAGCCGGTCGAGGACCAACGCTGGGGAGCGCTGCACGGGATCCGGGACAAGCTGAAGCTGTGATTTCATTTTGCCGTTCCGAGCGCGAGCGAGGAATCTTGGTTTTGATATCGAAGGTTTCTTATGCCCAATCCAAAACGCAGACATTCCCAGGCGCGCACCAGCAAGCGCCGTGCCCACGATCACCTTTCCGTGCATTCACTATCTGAATGCCCCAACTGTCACGAGCGCAAAATGCCGCATCGCGCTTGCCCCAAGTGCGGGTACTATAAAGGCCGCGAAGTCCTGGTAGTCAAGACCGAGAAGTAATCGGCCGTCCACGCGCTTGCCGTGGTGAGAGGCGAGGCCGGTCGAACGGTCCTGCGGATACCGATGCCGACCGTCATAGCCCTCGACGCGATGGGTACAGACCGCGCGCCCAAGCCTGAAATCGAAGGGGCCATCCAGGCCGCGCGGCATTACGAGATCCAGGTGATGCTGGTCGGCCGGGAAACCCAGTTGCGGGAAGAGCTGGCGAAGTATCCTGCCGCCTCCGATTTGCCCATCTTCATCGTCAACGCCACCGAGGTGATCGGCATGCGCGACAAGGCCGCGCAGGCCATGCGCGCCAAGCGCGACTCCTCCATGCGGGTCGGCCTGCGGCTGGTGCGCGATCGCCGCGCCGACGGCTTCGTCACCGCCGGCAACACCGGCGCCGCCATGGCCACCGCCAAGGTGGTGCTGGGAACGCTGCCGGGGGTGGACCGTCCCGGTCTGGCCGCGGTTTTTCCCACCGCCACCGGTTCGGCTGCCATCATGATCGACGTCGGCGCCAACGTGGATTGCAAGCCCCACAACCTGGAACAGTTCGCGGTGATGGGCGAAGTCTACTTCCGCAGCATCTTCGCCAAGCTGCGGCCGCGCGTCGGCTTGCTCTCCATTGGCGAAGAGGAGACCAAGGGCAACGAGCTCACCTTCCAGGCCTTTCACCTGCTGAAGGCGCTTCCCATCAACTTCATGGGCAACGTCGAGGGGCGCGACCTCTACAACGGCCACGCCGACGTTATCATCTGCGACGGCTTCGTCGGCAACGTGGCGCTAAAGGTCTCTGAAGGCGTCGCCCAAACCGTGCGCTACATGCTGCGGGAATCGCTGAAAGCGACCCTCGCTTCCAAGGTTGGCTCGCTCCTGGCGCGCAATGCCTTCAAAGCTTTCAAGCGGCGCCTGGACTATTCCGAATACGGTGGGGCGCCGCTGCTGGGGGTCAAAGGCGCGTGCATCGTCAGCCACGGCTCGTCCAATGCCAACGCCATCAAGAACGCGTTGCGCGTAGCCGCCGAATGCGCGCGCGCCGGCATCACCCGCAAGATCGAGCACGAACTGGCCCAGATCCAGCACAACACCGTGCTCAGCCATACCACATGAGCGCCATCGCATTCCTTTTTCCCGGGCAGGGATCGCAGTCCGTCGGCATGGGCAAGGATCTGGCGGCCGAGTACGCGGTCGGGCGCCAGACCTTCGACCAGGCCGACGCGGCGCTCGGATTCAAGCTCTCCGAGCTGTGCTTCGAAGGGCCGGAAGAGAAGCTGAAGCTCACCGAGATCACCCAGCCGGCGATCCTCACCGTTTCCGTAGCGGCGTGCCGCGTGCTGCGCGAGAAGGGAATCAATCCGGCCTACGCCGCCGGGCACAGCCTAGGCGAGTATTCGGCGCACGTGGCCGCGGGGACCTTGAGCTTCGAGGACGCCTTGCGCACCGTAAGCCGCCGCGGCCGCTACATGCAGGAAGCGGTGCCGGTCGGAGAAGGCGCCATGGCTGCCATCCTGGGCATGCCGCTCGTGGAGCTGATCCAAATCTGCGCCGAGGCGGCGCAGGGGGAAGTCTGCTCGCCGGCGAACATCAACTCTCCCGACCAGATCGTGATCTCCGGCAACGCGCGCGCGGTCGGGCGCGCCGCCGAGCTGGCCAAGCACCGCGGCGCCAAGCGCGCCATCCTGCTGCCGGTCAGCGCGC
The DNA here is from genome assembly GCA_044447375.1 of Terriglobales bacterium. Taxonomy (GTDB): domain Bacteria; phylum Acidobacteriota; class Terriglobia; order Terriglobales; family Acidobacteriaceae; genus JAHFUA01. Next base: position 34,512 of record JBIOFT010000020.1, read on the forward strand.
CCTTCCACTGCTCGCTGTTGCAGCCGGCGCAGGACAAGATGGCGGGCGACCTCGCGCAGCTCCAGTTCCGCGAGATGCAGATCCCGGTCGCCTGCAACGTGGATGCCGAACTGGTGGAGAAGCCCGAAGCCGCGCGCGACGCGCTCATCCGCCAGGTGACCGGCGCAGTGCGCTGGGAGCCCTGCGTCAGGCTGCTGATCTCCAACGGCGTCGGGACTTTTGTCGAGGTTGGCCCCGGCAAAGTGCTGTGCGGGCTCCTGCGCCAGATCGACCGCTCCAAAACCTGCCTGAGCGCGGAAGACGAAGCCTCGCTGCAGAAGACCATTCACCACCTGACCGCCGCCAAGACCGGCGCCGCGTGATTCTCACCGATTTGTCATCCCGAGCGACGCGCGAC
>JBIOFT010000021.1:0-33851 GCA_044447375.1 Terriglobales bacterium
ATTCTGGCGCAGACGGCGGCTGCAGGCGAGAAAGCGTCCGCTGCTGGAGGCACAGCCCGATGAGCACTGCCGCCCAGGAGTTCCTGCGCAAAGCTGCCGAGAAGTCCGCCGACCTGGTACACCGCGGCATCGTTCGCTGGAACATCGACCAGTACGACACCGGCGTGGGCCGCGGCAAGACCCGCTTCGCCGACTGGGAGGCGGCGCGCCAGCGCTGCCACGACATCAAGTGGGAAGGCGTCAACCACCTCGACAAATACCTGCTCCAGTTCGAGCAGAAGGTGAAGGAGAACGGCGGGCACGTCTTCTGGGCGGAAACCGGCGAAGAGGCCCGGCAGTACATCTGCGATGTCGCGGCGCGTCACGGCGTGAAGAAGGTGGTCAAGTCGAAGTCGATGGTCAGCGAGGAGATCCACCTGGCGCAGGCGATGGAGAAGATGGGCATCGAGGTGGTAGAGACCGACCTCGGCGAATTCATCGTGCAGTTGCGCAACGAGCCGCCCTACCACATCGTCACGCCGGCGATGCACCTGAACCGCCAGCAGGTCTCAAAGCTCTTCCACGAAAAGCTGGGAGCGGCGGAAACGCTGGACCCGCCGGAACTGGTGGCCATCGCGCGGCGCTGGCTGCGGAAATCGTTTTTCTCCGCCGAAATGGGGATCAGCGGCGCCAACTTCATCATCGCCGACGCTGGCATGGTGACCATCACCACCAACGAAGGCAACGGCCGACTGAGCACCAGTGTGCCCAGGATCCACGTGGCGCTGACCGGGATCGAGAAGGTGATCCCGCGCTTGCAGGACCTGGCTACGCTCTGGCCCACGCTGGCCACGACAGGGACGGGACAGCCCATCACCTGCTACAACACGCTCATGGGCGGGGCGCGGCGCGCGGGCGAAGTGGATGGCCCGGAAGAATTCCACGTGGTGCTGGTGGACAACGGGCGCAGCGATCTGCTGGCCGATCTGGAGCAGCGTGAGATCCTGCACTGCATCCGCTGCGGCGCCTGCATCAACGCCTGCCCGGTATTCCGCAACATCGGCGGACACGCCTACGGCGTGACGTATCCCGGCCCCATCGGCAGCGTGCTCACGCCGCACCTCCGCGGCTTGAAGGAATACCAGCATCTCTCCTTTGCGTCGTCGCTGTGCGGCGCCTGCACCGACGTCTGCCCCGTCCACATCGAGCTCCACCATCACCTGCTGCACAACCGGCGCAACGCGATCCATGAAGGCACGCATTCCGCGTCGGAACGCCTGGGAATGAAGCTGTTTCGCTGGATGATGAGCAGCGCCCGGCGCTTCCGCTTTTTCGGGTGGCTCGGGCGAATGGCTTTGCGCGTGATTCACGGCATGGGGCTCGAAGGCACGGCGCTCGATCCCATGCGCCCCTGGACCAAAGACCGCGCCGCGCCGGCGATGCCGCGCGAATCCTTTCGGGACTTGTGGAGAAAACAGAATGGCGTCCACTGACAACCCGAGCCGCGAGCGCATCCTGGGACGCATCCGCGCTGCCGTCCAGACCACGGCGCCGCACCACGACGGCCCCGCCGGGCAGATGTTCGCCCCGGTGACGGAGCCGCTGGACCGCTTCCAGAAGGAGTGCGCGGCCAACATCACCGAATGCACGGTGACGGCGGACACAGCGGCCAGCGCCGCTGCCATCGCCAATGTCCTGGCTTCGCTGCCGCCGGGGGAGATCTTCGCGCAGGACGCGCCGGAACTCCGCGCCATGATTAGCGCCACCGCCTTCAAGGACGGCCGCCCGCTGCGCTGGTCCAGCGAAGGCCCGCCCAACGAGGCTTCCCAAGCGACGATCACGCTGTGCGAAGCCCTGGTGGCGCAGACCGGCTCGGTTCTGGTTTCGTCGGCGAACGGCGGACGGCAAGCCACCGTCATCGCGCCGGTGCACATCGTCTTCGCCAAGCTCAACCAGCTCGTGCCCGACTTGGAGGCGGTTTTCGCGCGGGTTTACGAACGGGGGATCGCCAGCAAGAATTCCTACGTGTGCCTGATCACCGGTTCCAGCCGCACCGCCGATATCGAGAAGATCCTGATCATGGGCGCGCATGGTCCGCGCCGGCTGATCGTGGTGCTGCAAACGGGCAGGTGATGCCTGAGACGTAGCGGTCTACGTCCCTGCCATTCCGTCACGTTGGTAAGTGATTCCAATCACTGCTTGCCGCACAACGGAGCCTCAGGATATGCGTGGCGGAGCAGGCTTCGCCTGTCCTTAATAGATTTATCCCAGGCCTTTTCGCGCCGGCGTTCAGCCGCGTTCAAGCGAGGCCGGCGCATGGCGTCCAGCAATGGTTCTGAAATCACCGGATCGTGGTTCCGGTGCAACCGGCCAGATCCGGCACTCGAAAAGGAGTGGCCAATGCCAGAGAACACCGTCACCATCACTGACAATCGCACCAACAAGACCTACACCCTGCCGGTCGAGAACGGGACCATCCGGGCCATGGACCTCCGCCAGATCAAGACTGGTGCGGAGGATTTCGGGCTGATGACCTACGACCCGGCGTTCATGAACACCGCTTCCTGCAAGAGCTCGATCACCTTCATCGACGGCGACCGCGGCATCCTCCGCTACCGCGGCTACAACATCGAGGAACTGGCCGAGAACTGCACCTTCCTGCAAGTCGCCTACCTGCTGCTGTTCGGCGAGTTGCCGGATGAGAAGCAGACCAAAGACTGGGTCAAGCAGATTACCCACCACACCATGCTGCATGAAACCACCAAGGAAGCCATGCAGCAATTCCGTTATGACGCGCACCCCATGGGCGTTCTGACCAGCACCGTGGCCGCGCTCTCCACCGTGTACCCCGAAGCCAAGAACGTGCGCGACCGGGACACGCGCCTGCACCAAATCATCCGCCTGATCGCCAAGTTTCCCACCATGGCGGCTTACTCTTACCGCCACAGCCTGGGCTACCCGTTCGTGTATCCGGACAACGACCTCAGCTTCACCGAGAACTTCATGAACATGCTGTGGAAGATGGTGGAGCCCAAGTACGTTGCCAACCCGGTGATGGCGCGGGCGCTGGACATCCTGTTCATCCTGCATGCCGACCACGAGCAGAATTGCTCGGCCAACACTATGCGCTGCGCCGGCAGCTCCGAAGCCGATCCCTACCTGTCGGCGGCAGCCGCATGCGCCGGGCTGGCGGGACCGCTACATGGCGGCGCCAACGAAGCCGTGCTCGTCATGCTGGCGGAGATCGGCAACAAGAACAACATTCCCGACTACATCAAGCGGGTCAAGGAAGGCCATGGCAAGCTGATGGGATTCGGCCACCGGGTCTACAAGAACTATGACCCGCGCGCCCGAATCATCAAGCACATCGCCGACCAGGTGTTCCAGGTCACCGGCAAGAATCCCAAGCTGGAGATCGCGCTGGAACTGGAGAAGATTGCGCTGGAAGACGAATACTTCATCAAGCGCAAGCTCTATCCCAACGTGGATTTCTACTCCGGGATCATCTACCAGGCGATGGGCTTCAAGCCGGAGATGTTCACCGTGCTGTTCGCCATTCCGCGCGTCGCCGGCTGGCTCGCCCAGTGGAACGAACTGATGGAAGACAAGGAGCAGAAGATCTCGCGTCCGCGGCAGGTCTACACCGGGCACGAGCTGCGGAAAATCGACACTTCGCGGTTTTCCGTCGTGAAGGCGATGTCACGGTAAGGTAGCTTTTTTCTTCAGGCGCCGGGTACAATCCGGCGCCCTTTTTATTGATAGAATTACGCTCTTGACGCCGATGCTGCGGCGGAGGTGGAACGTGACTTACGAAAATCTGCTGTTTGAGACTGAAGGCCCGATTGGGGTGATCACGCTGAACCGTCCCCAGCGGCGCAACGCGCTCTCGCTCGAGATGATGCAGGAGCTGATCGTCTGTCTGAATGCCGTCGGGCAAGACTCCGCGCTCCGAGTCGTAATCCTGGCCGCGGCGGGAAAGGTGTTTTCCTCCGGGCACGATCTCGGGCAGATGGTGGGCAAGGACCTCAACTACTATCGCCGCACCTTCGACGTCTGCTCAGAATTGATGATGAAGGTGCAGGCGATCCCGCAGCCGGTGATCGCCGAAGTGCAAGGCATCGCCACCGCCGCCGGCTGCCAGCTCGTCGCCACCTGCGACCTCGCCATCGCCTGCGAAGAAGCCGCCTTCGCCACGCCCGGCGTGAAGATCGGCCTGTTCTGCTCGACGCCCATGGTCGCTCTCAGCCGCGCTATCGGCCGCAAGCGCGCGCTGCAGATGCTGTTCACCGGCGACATGGTTCCGGCTACTATCGCGGCCGAATGGGGCCTGGTGAACAATGTGGTGCCCGCCAGCGCTCTCAAGGACGAAACCCGCAAGCTCGCCGCCCGCATTGCCGACGCCAGCCCGCTGACGGTCGGGATCGGCAAGCAGGCGTTTTACGCGCAGATCGATCTCGACCAGCCCAAGGCCTACGCCTACACGAAAGAGGTCATGTCGATGAATTCCATGGCTGCCGACGCTCAGGAAGGTATCTCGGCATTCTTAGAGAAGCGGGCAGCCTGCTGGGCGGGAAAGTAGCGGGCTGCCTTCAAGAGCGCGAGCCGCAGAAGCTGCGAAGAGATTCGCCTCGTGCGTGATCACGTGTCAGGGCACGACTTCAGTCGTGCCGCAAGCTGCCCCCACGAATTGTCATCCCGAGCGAAGCGCCGCCGTGAGCTTGCGAACGGAGCGCGAGCGAGGGATCTTGGGGTTATGTTTAGAGGCCATTTTTTCTGCTTCTTAAGATCGGGCTAGCACGACACCAAGATTCCTCGCCTCGCCCTCACTCGCAGAGCTCGCTCAGGCGAGCTCGGAATGACAATACAACAAACGTTCTGACGGCACGACTGAAGTCGTGCCCTGACACGTGATGTCGCACGAAACATTTACCTGAGCGCCCCTTGCAATTCCGCTAGGCTGCCGATCATCGCATCCGGCCGGAGCCCGAGTTCTTCCTCCGGCGCCTTCGAGCGGTTGATCCAGCAGGTCCAGAGCCCGAAACTCTTTGCACCGGCGATGTCCCAAAAATTTGAAGAGATGAATCCGATCGCGCCCTGCGGGACCTTGAGGTGGCGCGGCGCCAGTTCATAAACGCGCGGGCTGGGCTTGAAGATCTTCACTTCATCCACGCTGATGACATCCGAGAAAACTCCCTTCAGGCCCGCGCTCTCGACTACCGCCGCCAGCATGCGTGGGGAACCGTTCGACAGAATCGCCAGCTTGTAGCGCGAGAGCGATCGGAGCGCTTGCATCACCTCGGGATAGGGATCGAGGTGTAAGTAAGCATCCATCAGTTTCGCGCGCGTTGCTGGCGGGCAGTCGAGGTTCAGGCTGCGGCAGGCAAATACCAGCGCCGATTCCGTGACCTGCCAGAAGTCCTCATAGCGTCCCATCAGGCTGCGCAGCCAGGTGTATCCGAGTTGTTTGGCGCGCCAGAGCTGGCTCAGCGCGGGCCCTTTATCGGGGAATACGTGGTTGCAGGTGGAGATCACGGAGTGGACGTCGAAGAGCGTGCCGTAGGCGTCAAAGGCGAGAGCTTGGATCGCAGATGTCATACACTCCGCTTATATGATTCGCAGGTCAGCAAGGTTACAGCAAAGCGCGAATTAGCGCGTGCCGAAGCGCCGCGCTTCGTAGGCCGCGATCTCGGCCTCGTGCTGCAGGGTGAGGCCGATATCGTCCAGCCCTTCGAGCAGACAGCGCCGGCTGAAGTCTTCGATCTCGAACGAGGCAGCGAGGCCCAGATCGTCGCGCACCTGGCGCTGTCCGAGGTCGACGGTCAGGCGGTATCCCTCGCTTTCCTGCGCCCGCTTCATGATGGCCGCCACCTGCGCTTCCGGCAGCACGACGATCAGTAGTCCATTCTTCAAGCAGTTGTTGGCAAAGATGTCGGCGAACGACGGCGCGATGATGGCGCGGAAGCCGAAATCGTCGAGCGCCCAGGGAGCATGTTCGCGCGAAGAGCCGCAGCCGAAATTGCGGTCTGCCACCAGGATGCTCGCGCCGCTGTAGCGCGGCTGGTTGAGTGGGAAGTTCGGGTCAAGCGTGCGGTCGGGCTTGCGGCGCCAGTCGTAGAACAGAAACTCACCGAAGCCGGTGCGCTCGATGCGCTTGAGGAACTCCTTGGGAATGATCTGGTCGGTATCCACGTTGGCGCGGTCGAGCGGCGCCACCAGGCCTGTGTGCGTGCGAAACGCCTTCATTGGAACCGCCAGTTTCGGATGTCGGTAAAGTGGCCTTCGATGGCAGCGGCGGCGGCCATCATGGGGCTGACCAGGTGAGTGCGTCCGCCGCGTCCTTGGCGGCCTTCGAAGTTGCGGTTGCTGGTAGAGGCGCAACGCTCGCCCGGCCCGAGGATATCGGGATTCATCCCCAGGCACATGGAACAGCCGGAGTCGCGCCATTCGAATCCTGCGGCGCGGAAGATCTGGTCGAGTCCTTCGCGCTCGGCGTCGCGCTTGACCGCCTGGGAGCCCGGCACCACCAGGGCGCGCACCTTGGGATTGACCTTGTGGCCGCGGGCGACTCGCGCGGCGGCACGCAGGTCCTCCAGGCGCGAGTTGGTGCAGGAGCCGATGAACACGCGGTCCACGCTGATCTCCTCGATCGCCGTTCCCGGCGCGAGCGCCATGTATTCAAGCGCACGCTCGGCAGTGCCGCGTTCGGCGGCGGTGCGGGCTGCGGCCGGATCGGGCACGCGGCCGGTCACCGGCACCACCATGCCAGGATTCGTGCCCCAGGTAACAAAGGGAGCCAGGCTGGCGGCGTCGATCTCAATTACCTTGTCGTAGCGGGCTCCAGCATCGGACTTCAGCCCACGCCAGCGCGCAACCGTTTCGTCCCAGGCGGCATCTTTGGGGGCGAAGCGCCGTCCACGCAGGTAATCAAAAGTGGCCTCGTCCGGAGCCACCATGCCGGCGCGGGCGCCTGCCTCGATACTCATGTTGCAGAGTGTCATCCGGCCTTCCATCGAGAGCCCGCGTACCGCCTCGCCGGTGTACTCGACCACGTGCCCGGTCGCCCCGTCGGTGCCGATCGTCCCGATGATGCCCAGAACCAAATCTTTGGCGGTGACGCCCTCGGGCAGCGGGCCGTTGATGCGGATCTCCATGGTTCGCGGCTTCTGCTGCGGCAGGCACTGTGTGGCAAGCACGTGTTCGACTTCCGAGGTCCCGATACCGAAGGCCAGCGCGCCGAAAGCGCCGTGGGTGGAGGTGTGGCTGTCGCCACAAACGATGGTCAGACCCGGCTGGGTCGCGCCCAGCTCGGGGCCGATGACGTGGACAATGCCCTGGTCGGGCGAGTCGATGTCGTAGAGCTCGAGCCCGAATTCCCGGCAATTATGGCGCAGCGCTTCCATCTGGCGCGCCGCGATGGGATCGGTGATAGGAAGATGTCCGGGCGTAGTGGGGACGTTGTGGTCCACCGTGACCAGCGCGCGTTGCGGTTGCCGCACGCGCCGGCCCGCCGCGCGCAGGCCGTCGAACGCCTGCGGAGAAGTGACCTCATGCACCAGGTGCAGGTCGACGTAAAGCAGCGGCGGCTGGCCCGCCGGCTCGCACACCACATGCTCCTGCCAGATCTTCTCGAACAGGGTGCGCGGTCCTGCGGTGCCCGGCGCTCGCTCCCGGATGGGCTTTTGAAATTCTACGGCCATCGCGCTATCGGGCCTCACACCGCATGATACGCCCGCCGGCGGTCGACGACATCGGCCACCGCGCTCTCCACCAGCGCGCCCATCTCTGTCGTCGAGACCACGCGCTTGGCGCGGCCGCGCTGCAAGTCGGCAGTGCGGTGCCCCTTGTCGAGCACCTCGCGGATGGCATCTTCGATGTCCTGCGCGCCCTGCTCCAGGCCGGCGCTGTGGCGCAGCAGCAAGGCGGCGGAGGCGATCGCTCCCAGCGGATTCGCAATTCCACGTCCGGCGATGTCGGGCGCCGAGCCGTGCACGGGCTCGTAGAGGTCCACCTTGCCGCCGATGGTAGCCGAGGCCAGCATCCCCAGCGATCCGCTGATCACCGCCGCCTCGTCGGAGAGAATGTCGCCGAAAAGGTTCTCGGTGACGATCACGTCGAAGGATCCGGGATGGGTGATGAGGCGCATGGCGCAGGCGTCCACGTACATGTGGTCGAGCCGGATCTCAGGATACTCGCGGGCCACACGCGTCACGGTCTGCCGCCAAAGCTGAGAAGTCTCGAGCACGTTGGCCTTGTCGACCGAAGTGACCTTCCGGTGGCGCATGCGCGCCTGGCGGAAGGCGACATGAGCCACGCGTTCGATCTCGGCCTCCGAGTAGCGCATGGTGTTATACGCGGCTGGGGTAGGGCTATCGGTGAATCCGCGCGGTTCGCCGAAATAGATCCCGCCCAGCAGTTCGCGGACGATCAGGACGTCGGCGCCCTTGATGATCTCAGGACGCAATGGCGAGCAGTCGGCGATGGCGCCGTACGCGACCGCGGGACGCAGATTGGCGTAGCCGCCCAGGGCCTGCCGCAAACCCAGCAACCCGGCCTCGGGCCGCTCGCCGGCCGGCAGGGAATCGAACTCCGGCCCGCCCACCGCGCCCAGCAGCACCGCCTGGCTCTCCGTGCAAGCCCGCGCCGTCGCCTCCGGCAGCGGCGTACCGAACTGGCGGATGGCCACGCCTCCGATCGCGCGCTCCTCAAAGCTGACTTCGTAACCGTAAAGATCCAGCACCGTGCGCAGGACGCGCACCGCTTCCCGTATGACCTCCGGGCCGACCCCATCGCCCGGCAGAACCGTAATATCAAGCCTCATGGTTCAGCCCTGTTCTACCCTGGAAAAACGTTTCACGTTTCAAGTTTCACGTTCCCCGAGAGCAACCATCCAGGTTTCAACGTGAAACACGAAACGTGAAACTTGAAACGTCCTACGCGGTGCCCAACGGGCTGGGCACGCTGTGCGACTTCTCCATTTCCTTGATGGCCGCCACGGCCGGCATTTCCTCGCGGATGATGGCCAGCAGATGGCGGTCCTCCACCACCTTGATCTGGTCCGCAAGAGCGACAAAGTGCTTGTAGATCCGGTCCAGGTCGCGGCGGGAGAATTCATATCCCAACTGCTGGCACTTCAGGCCGAGCGCGTGTCTGCCAGAGTGCTTGCCCAACACCAGCTTGCTTTCCGGAACCCCGACCGACTGCGGGGTCATGATCTCATAGGTCAGCGGATTCTTGATGACGCCGTCCTGATGGATGCCGGCCTCGTGGGCAAAAGCGTTGCGGCCGACGATGGCCTTGTTGGCCTGCACCGCCGCGCCCGTGATCTCGGTTAGCAAGCGGCTGCAGGGATAAAGCTGCTCGCTGTTGACGCCGGTGTCATAAGGTATCTGGTCGGCCCTCACGCGCATCGCCATTACGATCTCTTCCAGTGAGGCATTGCCGGCGCGTTCGCCGATGCCGTTGATGGTGCACTCCACCTGCCGGGCCCCAGCTTCGAGGCCAGCGATGGAATTCGCCACCGCCAGGCCGAGGTCGTTGTGGCAATGCACGGAGATCACCACGTCAGGATGGTTCCGCACTCGGCTGCACACCGCCTCAATGATGCGGTGCATCTCGCGGGGGACGGTGTAGCCGACCGTGTCCGGAATGTTGACCGTGGTTGCCCCCGCCGCTACTACCGCCTCCGTGACTTCGCACAGGAACTCAACTTCGGTGCGGGTGGCGTCCTCGGGGGAAAACTCAACGTCGGGGCACAGCGAGCGCGCGAAGCGCACCGCTTCCGCCGCCCGCTCCAAGCACTGCTGGCGGGTCATACGCAGCTTGTAATGCAAATGGATATCGGAGGTGGCAAGGAAAACGTGGATGCGCGGCCGCTCGGCGTGGCGCACCGCCTGCCAGGCGCGCTCGATGTCCTCGAAACTGGCGCGGGCGAGGCCTGCGATCCGGGGACGGCGGACCTCCTGGGCAACGGCCTGGACCGCCTCGAAGTCGCCGTCGGAAGCAATGGGGAAGCCGGCCTCGATGACGTCCACGCCCAAGCGCTCGAGCTGGCGCGCCATGCGCAGCTTTTCGTCCAGCCGCATGCTGCACCCTGGTGACTGCTCGCCGTCACGCAGCGTAGTGTCGAATATGGTAATACGGGCTCGTTCCATCGGCCATCCTCCCGGTCGGGCTGGACCTACGTTAAAAGCTTAGGGTACGCGCCCTTGGCGGTGCAGCAAAGTTTATAGTTTTTCTACCTCGATAAGTATTGCTTATGATATAAGGGCGGCTGTCGCGGTAACCTGCCGCCGCGGAGTGGGGTACGAATGGAGCTGTTTCAACTGGAAACCTTCCTGACGGTGGCGCGAGAGGGCAGCTTTTCGCGCGCAGCCAAGAAACTGTTCCGGACTCAGCCGGCGGTCAGCCAGACCATACGCAAGCTGGAAGTGGAGCTGGGCGAGCCGCTGTTTGACCGCTCCTCCCGCGACGGCGTCCTGACCGATGCCGGGCGCGTGCTCGAGAACTATGCCCGGCGCCTCTTGAACACCCGCACCGAGGCCCTGGTGGCGCTGGACGAACTGCGGCAGATGCTCAAGGGCAAGCTGGCGGTCTCGGCCAACGAATTCACCTGCCTCTACTTGCTGCCGGTGCTCGATGAATACCGTCGTCTGTATCCCATGATCAAGGTGGCGGTGCAGCGGTCGCTCGCCCGGCACATCTCCGATGAACTGATCAGCCACAGCACGGAACTGGGTGTGCTTACCTTCCGTCCCGACGACCCGTTGCTACGCTCGATCGTGGTCTACCGCGACGAGTTGACTTTCGTGGTACCCCCGCAGCATCCATTGGCTTCGTCCAAGGAGGTCACCATACGGCAACTGGGGACGGAGTGGTTCGTGGCCCACAACGTGCCGTCACCCTATCGGGAAAAGGTCCTGGAGGCGTTCTCCCGGCACCACGTCCCGCTGCAAATGCCGGTGGAACTGCCCACCATCGAAGCCATCAAGAAATTCGTGGGGATGTCGAACGGCGTGGCCCTGATCCCCGGCATCTGCGTGGAAAACGAGGTGGCCCGGGGCGAGCTGATACGCGTTCCCGTCCGCGACCTGCACTTCGAGCGCAAGCTGCGCATCATCTACCGCAAGAACTCCGCCCTGTCGCACGCCGCGCGCGCCTTCCTCAAGGTGGCGGAGACGTTCGCCGCGAAGAAGGGCGAGCCGTATATGTTCCAGCCGGAGAAGTGAAAGATCAGTGGTGAGTGGTAAGTGAAAAGCGGTCCGGGCCACTTACCACTTACCACTGCTTCTAGCTCTCCCACGCTCCCAGCAGCCGCCGCACCGTGACCATCTGTCCTAGGTGGTAGGAGTTGTGGTCGGCCAGCAGCAGCGCCTCGCGCAGGATGGTCTGGCCTTCGCCGTGGGGAATCGGGGCAAGAAGGTCGATCGCGGGGTCCTCGACCAGGTCCTGCATCGCCTTCAGATCGGCGCGGAATTTTCGGATGCTTTTCTGCCAGGCCTTGTCGTCGGGTGGAGCATCGCTTTCCGGCCAGTAACCGGCGGGGAACTCGGGTGAGACGTGCTTGGGATTGCGGCTGAACTCCAGGATGTCCCATTGCGCGATCCGCATGTGCTCCAGCAGTCGCCAGGGCGAATAGGGCAAGCTCGGCGGCTTGACGCCGCGCAGCGTGGGAGGCAGCCTGGCCAGCGCTTCCTCGAAATTGAGGTGGGCGTTGCCGCCCCGCAGCAGATCGAGCAGGTGCTGGCGCAGCGCCCGGTGTGCCCGCCGTTCTATCTCGGGCCGCACGGCTCCTTTGGACTTCGACGTTGCCTGCGCTGATGGTTTCTTGGCCATGGGGGAGCCTCCGGTCAACCACTCTATTATGCGCCTGCGGGAAGCAGGAACAGTGGCAAGTCGCAAGTGATAAGCAGGAATAAAGAGACTTACCACTTTTCACTTATCACTTCCCACCGGCCCGAATAAAAAGGGGCGGACCGAAATCCGCCCCCAACCACAGACGTTCAGACGCCCTTAGGCCCTCCCACCGCCTGGCGGGCCGGCGGGGCCGCCGCGCGAGAGTTGCTCGATGGCGCGCTCGCGGTCGGCGCGGCGTTTGCGTTCCTGCTCCAGGGCCTGCCGCGGGTCGCGGCCGGTCATCTGGCGGTACCAGGCGGGAGCATGCGTCCAAGCCCAGGCTTCGCTGACCGTTCCGCGGGTCATGGCCTGGACCGTCCCCGGCTGTCCGAAGGTGCTCTGGTACAGGTGGAAGAAGATCCCGAAAAGCATGATGAGCGCCGAGATATCGTGCAGCACGTAGCTGACGGCCACCGCCATGGCGCCGAAGGTGGGTGCACCGGCCCACATGACGATCCCGGTGAGCAGGTACACAATGCACCCCACCACGATCTCCCAGAACTGGGCCTTCTGCCCGCCGTTGTACATGCCCACATCTTCCGGCTCGACCGGCTCCGCGTTCCGGAGGAACTCGGGCAGATGCTTGATCCAGCGGCTGTCGGTATCCGTCCACTTCATCGGGCCCCACCAGTTGATGGCCTGCAGCCCGAAAAAGAAGACGAACGCTACGCCGAAATAAGGATGCAGCATGCGCGTAGTGGCCGGGCCGCCGAATGCCGGCGCCAGCCAGCGGAACAGGAATGGCATGTAGATGGCGAACCCGGTGAACAGCGCCAGGAAGAAGAAGATCCCGTACGCCCAGTGCAAGAACCGGGTATAGACGGAATGGCGGGGCAATTCGCCCTCATGGACTACAGTGCGGCCCAGCTTCTTGAACAACGCCGGGTCTTTTTCCTGCATACGTCCGATGGAAGTTGCCATCACGCCTCCTTTCTGCCCGCCGGCGGTTGCGGCTTCGGGGGCGGCACTTCGGGTTGCTCACGCTTGGGTCCCTCGAACACGTAGTGGAAGACCACGCCCACGAAGCCGAGTGTGGCCGCAAACAGTCCCAGGGGCTTGAAGATGCTCTTCCAGCCCTTGTAGGCGAACGAGACACTCGGATTCTTGGGCAGACCGCCATACAGCTCGGGGTTCTTGGCATCGTGCAGCACATAGATGACGTGCGTGCCGCCGACGCCTTCCGGGTCGTAGACGCCGGCATCGGCAAACCCGGAGACGTCGCGCAGTTGCTTGGCGCGGTTTTCGGCCAGCAGCTTCATGTCCTCCTTGGTGCCAAAGTGCAGGCACCCGGTGGGGCAGGACTTGATGCAGGCCGGTTCCAGGCCCTGTCCCACGCGGTCGGAACAGAGCGTGCACTTGTACACTTTCTTGGTCGCGGGATTGAACCTCGGAATATTGAACGGGCATCCGGAAATACAGAACTCGCAACCGATGCAGTTCTCCTGCTGGAAATCGACGATGCCATTGGCGTACTTGACGATGGCGCCATCGGCAGGACAGGCATCCAAGCAGCCGGGATCGGCGCAGTGCATGCACTGGTCCTTGCGCATCAGCCACATCAAGGTACCGTCTTCGCGCTGGTGCTCCCGGAACTTGATCAGGTTCCAGTAATTCCAGTTCGTCTCCGGCATGGTCTGGTAGGTGTTGTCGAAGGTGGTCGGCTGGAACGGCAGGTCGTTCCACTCGACGCAAGCCACCTCGCAAGCCTTGCAGCCGATGCAGGTGGTGGTATCGATCAGTTTGCAGACCTCGAAGTCGCGCTGCATGCCCATGCCCGGCACCGGGCCGGGGTGACCCGAGATCTGTTCCGTCTGAAGAGTTTTGCGGTCGCTCATTCTCGTGTCCCCCTTTCTATGCTTTCTCGAGCTTCACCAGGAAGCCCTTGAATTCCGGTGTGTGGGCGTTGGGATCGATCACCGTCGGCGAAAGCTCGTTGGCCAGGTCTTTGGCCGTCTTGCCCTCGTCTTCGGCGATGCCGCGGTAGCCCCAGTGAATGGGAATGCCGATCTGGTAGGTGGGTTTCCCATCGATCGTCATCTTTCTGATGCGCTTGGTGACCATCGCCTTGGCGACGTATTCGGCGCGGGCGCTTGTAACCTTGACCTTGTCACCTCCATTGATACCCTTCTCACGTGCCAGCTCCTCCGGGATCTCCACGAAGGGTTCGGGCACGAGCTGGACGTTCATGGGATTGTTCTTGGTCCAGTAGTGATAGTGCTCGGTCAGGCGGTAGGTGGTGCAGACGATGTTGAAGCCATCCGCCGGCGTCCCGTACTTGTCCATCGCGGTCTTGAACTTCTTGACGATCGGGTTCGTGGACTGGTTGGGATGCAGCGGGTTGGGGATGGGGCTCTCGAAGGGCTCGTAGTGCTCGGGGAACGGCCCATCGGCGACCGCACCCAGCGGGACGAAGAGACGCCCGACGCCCTCCGGATTCATGATGAACGGCCCCATGTGGTCCTTGGGATTGGAATCCGGCTTGAAGTCGGGGACATCGTTGCCCACCCACTTGCCGGCCGCTTCGTTCCACCACACCTGTTTGCGGCTGGCATCCCACGGCTTGCCAGAGAGATCGCAGGAGGCACGGTTGTACATGACGCGGCGGTTCATGGGCCAAGACCAGCCCCAGTTGGGATAGACCCCAAGCCCGGACGGATCTTCGGTGCCGCGCCGCTGCATCATCGGACCGGCCTCGGTCCACGACCCGCAGTAGAGCCAGTTACCCGAGGTGGTCGAGCCGTCATCGCGCAGAAAGGCGAAGCCCGGCAACTGCTGGCCTGCCTTGATGGTAGTTTGCGTCTTCTCGTCGGTGACGTCGGCGATCGCCTTCCCGTTGATCTCCTTAGCCACCTCTGCCAGCGACGGGTTGTTGGGGTTGGTGTAGGACCAGGTCGCCTTCAGGATGGCATCCGGGAACTTGCCGCCTTCCTTCTGGTACAGTTCGCGGACCTTCAGGAAGATGCGGGCCAGGATCTCCTGGTCAAGTTTGGCGTCCCCAGGCGGGGGCACGGCCGCATTCTTCCATTGCAGCCAGCGCGCCGAGTTGACCCAAGTGCCGTCCTTCTCGGCAAAGCCTGCGCCCGGCAGCCGGTAGACGGTGGTGTTGATCTTCTTCTGGTCCTCCGCTGTGATTCCCGGCGACATCCAGAACTCGCTGGTCTCGTCGGGGAAGATTTCGCAAACCACCAGCCACTCGGCCTTCTTCAGCGCCTCGATGTTCTTCTTGCTGTTGGGGCCGATGGCCACGCCATTCATGCCGAAGGCGAACATGCCCTTGACCTTGCCCTTGTACATGTCGTCCCAGATGTCGGTGAAGGAATAGCGCCGATCCACCTTGGGCAGGTAGTGGAAGGCCCAGCCGTTCTCCTTGGTGGCGGCGTCCCCGTACATCGCCTTGAGAAACGACACCGCGAACTTGGGCGTGTTCGACCAGTAGTTGAACGAATCCCACTCCTTGGGCTTGGCGGCCTTGGGAGTGACGCGGTTGATGTAGGTATCCCAATCCTTGTCGTTAGGAACGGGCACTTTGAGATAGCCGGGCAGGATGTCGAAAATCCCGGCCAAATCGGTAGCGCCCTGGATGTTGGAGTGGCCGCGCAGAGCGTTCATCCCGCCGCCAGCCCGGCCGATGTTGCCCAGCAGCAACTGCAACATGGCTGCCGTGCGGATGATCTGGGTGCCATAGCTGTGCTGCGTCCAACCCACCGCGTAGATGATGGTCGCGACCTTCTTGGTGTCCCCATCCTTGCGGATGGAGGTGAACAGCTCGGCGGCCTTCAAGAACTGGTCCTTGGGGACGCCCGTGATGCGCTCCACCATCTCCGGGGTGTACCGCGAGTATTGCTTCTTCAGGAGTTGGTAAACGCAGCGCGGGTTCTCCAGCGACAGGTCGTAAGCCACATTGGGCGGAAGCATCGGCGGTGGCGGTGGTGTGCCCGGCGCGGTCTTGGCCGGCGGCGCCGGAGCGTGCATCGCCGCTGCCATTAGAGTGGCGCCGGCCGCGGCCTTACCGGCCAAGTTGCCGCCCTCTTCGTAGTTCCAGGTGGACTTGTCGTAGGTTTGCTTCTCGGAATCAAATCCCGAGTACAGGCCGTCTTCCGGCAGCTTGAACCCCTCCTTCACCACGAAGGCAGCGTTGGTGTAGTTGACGAGGTATTCTTTGTTGATGCGGTTGTTCGCGAGGGCGTAGTTGATCATCCCGCCCAGGAAGGCGATGTCGGCTCCGGCGCGGATCTGCACGAACAGGTCGGCGACGGCGGCGGTGCGCGTGAAGCGCGGGTCCACCACGATCAGCTTGGCGTTGCGCGTGCGCTTCGCCTCCACCGCCCACTTGAATCCGCAAGGATGGTTCTCAGCTGGATTTCCGCCCATGACCAGCATCATGTCGGTATTCTTGATGTCGATCCAGCCGTTGGTCATGGCCCCGCGTCCGAACGTTGGTCCCAAACTTGAGACCGTGGGGCCGTGTCAAACTCTGGCCTGGTTTTCTATAAACGTGAGCCCCAGGCTTCTCATGGACTTGACGACCAGGTAGTTGAACTCGTTGGTGTCGGTGCAGCCGCCGGTGAAAGCGATGCTCTCCAGACGGTTGGCAGTGCGCCCTTCGCTGTCCTGCTCGATGAAGGTGGCGTCGCGGGTCTTCTTCACCAGGTGCGCGATCTCGTTGATAGCCTGGTCCCAAGGGATGTCCTCCCACTGCGTGGAACCGGGGCGGCGCACTTGCGGCTTCAACAGCCGCCGCTCGTTCATGATGTCCTGCTGCAGCGACGAGCCTTTGGGGCAGAGCGTGCCGCGGTTGATAGGGTGGTCGGGGTCGCCTTCCACGTGCACCACTTGCGGTGTCACGTTCTTCGCCTTGTCCCCGAGGGTGTGGATGATCACCCCGCAACTGACCGCGCAGTAAGGGCAGGTGCTGCGCGTCTCCGTGGTACGGGAGATCTTCAGCCCTTGCGTTTGTGCCAGCAGGGGCGCGGCATCAAAGCCGAAGACGGTGAGGCCGACGCCTCCTAGCAGTCCGGCTTGGAAAAACGTTCTTCGGGAAACTTCCATGATTCAGCCTCCCTGGTGTTGCAAGAATTCAGCAGCGAACGTATCACTCCAGAAGCAGAACGATAGGAATGGAGGGACAGCAAATCCCTCGGGCGGTGGGAGAGAAACAAAAAAGCCGC
The DNA here is from genome assembly GCA_044447375.1 of Terriglobales bacterium. Taxonomy (GTDB): domain Bacteria; phylum Acidobacteriota; class Terriglobia; order Terriglobales; family Acidobacteriaceae; genus JAHFUA01. Next base: position 17,040 of record JBIOFT010000021.1, read on the forward strand.
AACCTGAGAGGGCCATCCTACCTCCGGCTCTTGCGGTCCCTAGGCGTTGGGGGTCGGCCTGAAAAGAAGGAGGAGCCTACACCCCCATGGCTTCTATGTCAATGTAGATGCCGGTTTTCGCAACAGGGTTGCGAAGAGCGGAGCCGGGCCGGACGCCGCGGCAAACAGCCTACAGCCCCATCAGGTTGAGTTCGATCTTCTGGTAGCCATGCTCGGCAGCCCACAGGTCCAGAGGCGCCGCCGCAATCTCGTCCACCAGAGGGATGGCCAGGCCGTTGAGAGTCAAGTCCACGCTCTTTATGTACCGCTTACAGGTCTCGCAGGCCTCCACCCGTACGTGGGGGAAATCCTCGGCCGAGAAGCGCGGCAGCTTGCCATGATCTTCCTCGGCGCAGTTCGGGCACAGGATGCGGCGAAACTCCCACTCCGTCGCGCAGCACGAGCAAACCAGCGAGCGCTTGCCGCCGTCGCCTTCCGGACGAAGCACGCCCAGTTGCGGCTTGCCCTCGCACACCGGACACGACGACCCGGTGTAGCCCGCGAACTGAACCCGGCTGTCGAGAGCCAGGTACTCCGCCACCGGCTGCCGGCAGGCGCGGGCGAAAAAGCGATGCGTCGGGTCAGCGTGCTCGTCGTCCGGCTGCGAGTCCAGCAGAGCGCGCCACTGGCCGGGGGTCTGCTGGCGCAGCTCCCGCGCCGCTTTCGCCAGTCCGGGAGGACCTTTCTTCTGGACCAGATCGACGAAAGCCGGGAACCGGTTCGTCAACACCGATACAACAAGCTGCTCGCCCAGCGGCCGCGTGGGATCGGCGTGCAGGTCGTCGGCCGCTGCCGCCTCGAAGACATGCTTCTGAAACACAGCGATCTCGCCGTAGAAGCCCAGCACCTGGGCCGCGGCTGGATATTGAGCGGCCAACTCGCGCGCTCGCCGGATCCGCTTCTCCCAATCGGGTCGGGTCATGATGGCAGGCCATTATTCATCGCCGTGCGATCAGGGCGCAATGGCTGCCCGCTTTTGAGTTGGTCTCCGGCGGAATACCCACGCCGCCAGCTCAGTCTCGCGGCCCTTCAGCCGCGTGCGCGCCAGCGACAGCAGCACCATGGCAACGAAGATCACTGCCAGACCGAGCGAAGCTCCACCGATGCCCATCGCGCGCTTGGGCAGGATGGACAAACAACCGTACACGAACTCGATGTGCACCCAGTAGACCAGCAGCGAGGTCTGCCCGAGTTGGATCATCGGACTAAATCCCCAGCTCGCTGCGCCCCAGCGGCACCAAGCATAGACGCTGAGCAGAATCACCAGCAGCACGCCAACACGAATCAGGAAGAAGTTGGGGCTGGTGTGCCAGAAATCGTAAACCGCATAAATCTGCTGCGGACGGTGGTCGAACCAGTGCGCCAAGGAGATGATCGCCACGCCGGCGGCGCCCATGAATGCGAAGATCTGAACCTCGCGTTTCCTTACCCAATCGCTAACCAGAAGAAACCCGATCGCCAGGCCGGCAAAGGCAAATCCTGTCCATGGGAAGACCGGGAAGAGCCAAGCCTGTGGCTGCTTGAATGTGTGCACGCCATTGACATAAGACTCGAGCGGCCACGGCAATCCGCGCATTCGCGAAGTGGTCCATACAAGCGGCGTCGCCAGCGAGATCGCCAGCGCGACGCCTGCAGCCACCGCCGCCGAGCGCCCGCGACCTCCATTGGCCAGCCGGCACACAATGCCCATCAGCATCATGGAGAGGCCGATGGTGTTCAGGATGTCCACCCGCAGCAGGTCCGTCCAGGGCGCCCAGGGATAGCCCAGCAGGAACTCCTGCAGCCGGAACAGGAGGCCCAGGCCGAAGATCTCGGCGCCGCGAAGAATCGTGGTCCGCGCCACCTGGTTGGGGTCGGTGCCGCGCTGGCGCAGCTTGTCCGTGATCAGGGCGAACGAGATGCCGGCGAGAAAAAGAAACAGCGGCGCGGGGAGCGTGCCACCCAGTTGCGACCACATGAAGAAGGTGCTCTTGCGCGCCCCGCCGCCCAGCCAGGAGTCGTAGCAGTGGGTCTGGAACATGAGCACGCAGGCCAAGCCGCGCATCCAGTCGATATAAGCCAGGCGTGGTTTGGCAGGCGTGGTCATGGGCTCTTCGGCGCACGTAGAATCAATCGCTTACGGGGCGGCGTCAAGCCCGAATTCCCACTTGACAATCAATCTATAGTTCTGCAAATATAGAAATATGCCGCCCGTCCAAAGCAAGAAGCCCGCCGAGCAGGTCGCCAAATACGCCGACATGTTTTCGGCGATGGGAACGGAGCCGCGCCTCCGCATCATGCAAGCGCTGCTGTCAGCGCATCCGGACGGTCTGGTAGTCGGTGAGATTCAGGAAGAGCTGGACATCCCGAATTCCACGCTTTCCCACCATCTGGACAAGCTCAAGAACGAAGGCCTGGTGCGGGTGCGCCGGGAGAGCACGTTCTTGCGTTACACCGCGAACACGGAAGTGCTGCAGGAGCTCTTGCGGTTCCTGTATGCGGAGTGCTGTAGCCGAAACAAGGCGATCGAACCGAAAGCCATCATTCAAATCTGCCGATAGGAGGCAACGTGGAAAGCTCAGACATCAAGCAGGTGGTCAAGGAAAAGTACGGGCAGGCGGCGCTGCGCGTAACTGGCGGCGGCAGCAGTTGCTGCGGAGCTGCGCCGGCGCGCGGCTCGGGGTGCGATCCGATCACTTCCAATCTCTACGACAGCTCCCAGGCCCAGCAGATTCCCGAAGAGGCTCTGCTGGCTTCGCTCGGATGTGGGAATCCGACCGCCTTGGCCACGCTGAATCCCGGAGAAGTGGTGCTGGACCTGGGCTCGGGCGGGGGCATCGATGTTCTGCTTTCGGCCAAGCGCGTCGGGCCTGGCGGCAAGGCCTACGGCCTGGACATGACCGACGAGATGCTGGCCTTGGCCAACGAAAACAAGCGCAAGGCGGGAGCGGCGAATGTGGAGTTCCTGAGGGGAGCGATCGAGCACATCCCGCTCCCCGACAACTCGGTGGACGTGATCATCTCCAACTGCGTCATCAATCTTTCCGCCGACAAGGATCGCGTCCTGCGCGAAGCTTTCCGCGTCCTCAGGCCCGGAGGTCGGTTCGCCGTCTCCGATGTCGTGACCCGGGGCGAGATTCCCGCTGAGATCCGACGGAACGTGCTCCTCTGGGCGGGTTGCGTGGCTGGAGCGCTCGCAGAGAACGAATACCGCAGCAAGCTGGCCGGCGCAGGTTTCGAGCAGATCGAGATTGAACCGACTCGTATCTACCGCGTCGAAGATGCAGGCGAATGGTTCAAAGCCAAAGGCGTGGACTTGGACGGAATGGCCGCCGAGATCGATGGCAAGTTCATGAGCGCTTTCGTCAAGGCAGCAAAGCCATCTGGCGCCGGGCAGAAGGCCTGCTGCGGACCGGCGTGCTGCCACTGAGGCGCCCGATCTGTTCCGACAAGAAAACGAAAGTGAGAGGTGCGATGACCGGGCGTTACAACGTGTTGTTCCTATGCACTGGAAATTCGGCGCGGTCCATCATGGCCGAGGCTCTGCTGAATCACAAAGGCAGACCGACTTTCACTGCCTACAGTGCGGGTAGTCATTCGTCGGGAACGGTTCGGCCGGAGGCGCTGCGCCAGCTCGAAACCGCTCACATTCCCGCCAAGGGCCTGCGGAGCAAGAGCTGGGACGAATTCGCGCAGCCGGGCGCGCCCCAGCTCGATTTCGTCTTTACGGTTTGTGACAACGCGGCGAAGGAAGTTTGTCCGGTGTGGCCCGGGCAGCCCATGACTGCCCATTGGGGTGTTCCCGATCCCGCCACGGCCCAGGGCACCACAGAAGAAATACAGTCTGCGTTTCGGGATGCGTTTCTGATGCTGGACCGCCGTATCAGTTTGTTTCTTTGCCTGCCGGTTGCGAGTCTCGACCGGCTTGCTATCAAGCGGGAAATCGACAAGATCGGCCAGCAATGAGATCCAGCCGGCGAGCGGGCGGGGCGTCGGTGCCCCCGGCACTCGCTTGAATCCGGTCACGTTAAGCTGTGAGCTGCGTCACTGCCGGTATTTCTCTAATACGGATATAAGTGTATACGTATATATCTGTGCCATCTGGTTTCAAGTCATGGCGGGAGAAAATTGCGGATGAGAGATTTGGAACAGTTATTCAAGGGCCTCTCTGACCAGACCCGGCTGCGCATCCTCAACCTGCTGCTTCACGGAGAATTGTGCGTCTGCGACCTCCAGTACGTGCTTGGGTCATCGCAGCCTAACGTCTCGCGCCACCTCACGTACTTGAAGAACTCCGGCCTGCTGCTGGATCGGCGGGAGGGCGCACGGATGTACTACCGGCTGGCGCAGCCCAAGGAAGGAGTTCACAAGCTGCTGTTCAGCTTCCTCCGAGACGCGTTTAAGTCGTCGAAGGCTCTCGCAGATGACTCGCGCAAGCTGAAGAACGCGATTGAGAACGGTTCGTGCACGGTCAGTGAATGGCGGCCCTACTCCGCTTTGGTGCGGCCAGAGGCGGCAATTTCCCCGAGGGCATAAGAACGATGGCAAGCAAAGTCTCTTCACGTCTTAGTTTCCTGGACCGCTATTTGACCGCATGGATATTTGCGGCAATGGGGATGGGCGTTATCGCGGGCTGGCTAGTGCCGGGCATCGTCCCGTTCCTCAACCGGTTCAGCATTGGCACCACGTCAATTCCGATTGCCGTCGGCTTGATCGTGATGATGTATCCGCCGTTCACCAAGGTGAAATACGAGGAGCTACACGAGGTCTTCCGCAACAAGCGTGTCCTGGCGCTTTCGCTGGTGCAGAACTGGATCATTGGGCCAATCTTGATGTTCGTGCTGGCCATCGTGTTCCTGCGCGGCTACCCCGAATATATGGCCGGGCTGATCATGATCGGCCTGGCTCGCTGCATCGCCATGGTCATCGTGTGGAACGAGCTTGCCAAAGGCGACACCGAGTATGCCGCCGGGCTGGTGGCGCTCAACTCGTTGTTTCAGGTGTTCTTGTACTCGATCTATGCCTGGGTTTTTATCACAGTGTTGCCAGCCAAACTCGGCCTGCACGGCACGGTCGTCAACGTATCCATTGGCGATATCGCGAAGAGCGTCTTCATTTACCTCGGTATTCCATTCTTTGCGGGTTTCCTGACTCGCACGGTGCTGGTCCGCGCCAAAGGCCGTGAGTGGTACGACCACAACTTCGTTCCTCGCGTCAGCCCGCTGACACTCATCGCGCTGCTGTTCACGATCGTGGTCATGTTCTCCCTGAAGGGCGAATACATCGTTCGGCTGCCGCTCGACGTCGTCCGTATCGCCGTCCCCTTGTTGATCTACTTCGTGGTGATGTTCCTGGTGTCCTTCTACATGGGCAAGAAGCTCGGTGCGGACTACTCCAAGACGGCGCCACTCGCATTGACCGCAGCCTCCAACAACTTCGAGTTGGCGATTGCCGTTGCGGTCGCGGTGTTTGGCATCAACTCTGGAGCTGCGTTCGCGGCGGTGATCGGTCCATTGGTAGAGGTTCCCGTGATGATCGGGCTGGTTCATGTTGCCTTCTACTTCCAGCGGAGGTACTTCGGCGATGAGGTGAAGGGCGGGCCGGTGATGGCGACTTGCGATCCCTAATGGAAAGAGGGCGCAATGAGTGAGGCTTTACGACGAAGCGGAGAGAGGGGTTAGTCACCTTGGAATCACGGCAAGGCCGGTATGTGGAGGACATAATGTTGCGATCAGATGCATTCGCGACAAGGAGGCAGAATGCCAGAGTACCTTCAGACAACCGTCGATAAGTTCACATTCCGAGTGGCGAAGGATCGGCTCTACACCTCGGATGGCGTGTGGATTCTCTCCGCGCAATCCGAAAAGCCCCCCCGGGTTCGGATCGGAGTCACGGACTTCCTCCAGCAGCATAATGGCGATGTGGCCTTCGCCAATATCAAGCCCCCGGGCACCAGTTTCCGGGCTGGCGACGAGTTTGCAGAATTGGAAACTATGAAAATCAATGTGGGGCTGCCTTCGCCAGTCACGGGCACCATCGTCGAGGTCAACAAAGCCCTCGAGCTGACTCCCGAGGTCATCAACCAGGATCCGTACGACAAAGGCTGGCTGGCCGTGGTCGAAGTCACGGATTGGGAGGCCGACCGTGCCAAGTTGCTCGACCCGCCGGCTTATCTCGCCGCCATGCAATCGCAGGCGGAGCAGGAGCTGAAATCATGAATGGCGCCAAACCAGCGGTTGTGATCGTTCCGTGCAGCGGCATAGGCAAATCGCTGGGCACTGTAAGCCGTGAAGCAGCGTATGAACTGTGCGAAAACCTGCGTCCCAATGACACAGAGTTAGTGGCGCTGTCGAAGTTGGTCCTCGGGGATGAGCGGGCGCGGGATCGCGTGCGTGCCGGCCCGGCTATCACTATCGACGGCTGCAAGCAGATGTGCGCTGCCAAACTGGTCAGACACAGTGGCGGCACGGTTGCGCGTGAGGTGGCGGTGTTTGAAGCCTTTCGCCACCACAAGCACCTCAAGCCGGAGGGAATTGCCGAGTTGAACGCGGAAGGGAAGCAACTCGCACGCGTTCTGGCCGAAGAGATAGCGGAGCAACTGGATGCCATCCGTTGCTCCGGCGCCGTACCAGGAGGACGACATGCCTGAGCTGCCGGAGCGGAAAGTAGGAATCGTGGCGTGTTCCGGCGAGGAGCTGGCCGAGGGCACGGTCGCGCGGCTCGCCGCGTTAAAGGTGCTGCACGAGGCGCGACCGGGCAAGACCGTTACCATCTGTCTGCCTTTGTTTCTCGCTGGCGGCGAGGGGGATCGGGCCTTCGCGCGGTTTCATCCGACCATTACCATCGATGGATGTGATCTGCGCTGCGCGGCGCGCGGCACGGAGATGTACTCGGGCAAGCCAGCGGCAAGCATCGTGGTCAGCGACCTTGTCGAAGAGCATGGGATAGGCAAGGTCGAAGGGCGCCGGCAACTGAATGCAGCGGGCAAGCAGGCGGTCGATGTCGCCGCCCAACGCCTGACGGAACTTGTCGATAAGATCCTCGGCCCTCCGGCGCTCACCGTCCTCAATGGCCCGGTCTCCCAGCCCGGGCCACCCCCAATCAAATCAGTTGGATGTTCCTGCGGCTCTGGCACTCCAACCCAGAAGATCAATATCGATGGCAAGATGGTAGAACTGCTTGCCCTGCCGCTGATCTTCCAGCAGTTCCGTGAGCTTGGGCGCAGTCCCGAGAGCGCCGCGGACGAATTGCTCGCAACGGTCAAGATCTACAACCTGGTCCCGCCAGAGGATGAACAGACCTATCGCGACACGATTGCCCGCGAATACGCCGCTTTCTGTCAGGAGGTGAGCCGATGAGCCGGACCGCCACGTATCACACGACCGTGCAATGGACGGGCGAGCACTGGGGCCAGCTTACGCTTGGGAACGGCCCTGAGATGAAGTTCTCTGCCCCTCCGGATGCGCAAGGTCATGCCGGAGTGTTGACGCCCGAAGACGCATTCGTGGCCGCGGCGAATACTTGCGTAATGTTGATGTTCGTCTGGGCGGCGGAGCGGTTCCAACTCAACCTGGTGTCTTACGAATGCCGCACCGAAGGGACCAAAGTCATCGAACTCGATCGCACGGAGATCTTCACCACCTTGCGCTTCCGCCCGTTGATCTGCGTGGCTTGTGGGCATGAATCGAAGGAACTGGTCGAGGCCAGGACTCGGCGCGCGCTACAGGCAGCCCAGAAGTACAGTTTGGTCGCCAACTCGATAAAGTCCGAGATCATTATGGAGCCGGAGATCGTGGTCACCGAGGAAACGGCCGCCCAGTCGCGTTGACACAGCCCCGATCGCTTATCCGCTTGGCGGAGGACTTTCCCCGCCAGCCTGGAATTTCAGGGACACAAAACGGTGAAGGGTCGTGTCCTCAGCCTTGTACACCACGCCCATGCCACCGCCGCCCAGCTTCTCGGCGATGCGGTAATGCGAGATGGTCTGGCCAATCATGAGTCAAGCGGGCAACGGGGAGTGGTGATGCTATGGCCGCCGCGGAGGCTAAGTCGTCAATGATGGCGTAGGCGTGACGCCCAAAAAGCAAGAGCCCCGCACGTGCGGTACGGGGCTGCCAAAACTCTCGCTCCATCTTCCGGCGCGATCCTCAGTTCCAGAAGGGATTGCTCAGGCCGGTGGGCGGATGCTCAGTGCCCTTGTGTTTGTCGGGCGCCGGCACCAGGGTGAATTTCTCCGGATGCGCGGCCATCGATTTCGGCTGGCAGAAGCACGGATGTTCCGCAGTGTACTCGGTATCGCAATACGGGCAAATCATGGCACTCACCTCCGAATAAAAGCCGCCGTTTGCATTAGACCGCGCACCTCAGGGAAGTAAAAAACGCAAAATATTAATGGCACGGATTGGAAAAACGGGGGTGCGGATCCGGCCCAGCGCCCAAAACGGGCTCACAGATTCCTGGCTTCGCCCTTGGCGGCGCTAGGCAGTCCGACGGACTTCGCTCAGAATGGCGCCAGGATTTTCAACGCATATTTACACTTCTGTAATCACCGCTTAACAAGCCGCCGCTACCGTTGCAGGTGAGGAGGGCCCTATGCACGGCACGCTGCTTTACCCACATCCTGGACAGCCCGGCTGGCCGGTTCGAAGGGCCGGTTCCAGGGCATTCCGAGGAACCCCAAGCTCCCGCCCGATCTTCGCAAGCGGATCTCGATGTGGAAGCGGATCGTGTTGGCGGAGCTTCTGCGCCGGGCAGGAATCCGAACCAGGTGAGGCCGGCCATGGCAGCCACTCCGCAGATCATCACCGACCCGGGCTCGGAGCATGAGCAGATCGTAGCCCTGACCCTGAAAGCCATCCAGCTGGCCAAGTCGGCGGTGGCACATGCCATCGACGGGCTGGTCCAGAAGTCTTCGGCGCCGTTCCTGGCCGTGAACCAATGCGAGCAGGAGTTGGACCGCCTCGACCGCGAGGTGGATGACCGCGTGACCCACGCCGTCATTCGTGCGTCGGCGCCGGAAGCGGGCGAACTGCTGGCCTGCATGAAGTTCATGATCGACCTGGAGCGGATTGGTGACCTGGTCTCCAGCTTTGGCGGCTGCGCCCAGGCCATTGGCGCCCGCATCGAGATGGACGACGTGAAGGACCTGATCCACATGGCTACGGTGCTGGAGCAGATGCTGGCGGACATCCACGACGCCTTCTCCACTCGTGACCTGGACCGCGTAATCAGCGTGCTGCGGGCCGACGCTGTGATCGACCGCATCCGCAATCTGGTGTTCATCCGCCACGTGGAGAACCAGGAAGGCACGGCCGGCCCCGAGGGCATCCACGTGCTGTTCATGGCGCAGGCGCTGGAGCGCGCCGGCGACCACACCAAGAACCTGGCCGAGGAAGTCTGTCACCTGGCCACCGGGAAGACCATGCGCCACGTGCTGCGGTCCAAGAGTAAGTCCGAAGAGCAGATGTTCATCGACTGGCTGCGCGGCCGGCAGCATGTGGAGTAGCGCCACCAACGCCTCAATTTTTACCCGATTTTCACCTTTTTGTAACCGGGTTGTAACACGCAGAACTTACTAATCATTCGCACTCTTGCGGTGCAGGAGGCCTGCACATTGAGAAAATTCTTCGCGCCACTCTTGTTCTGCGTTTCTCTGCTGGCGAGCGGTGGTTGGGCACAAAATCTAAACGGGGCGGGGGCGACGTTCCCGTATCCCATTTACTCGAAGTGGTTCAACGAGTACCACAACCTGCACCCCAGCGTGCAAATCAACTATCAGTCCATCGGTTCGGGTGGCGGCATCCGTCAGGTGACGGAGGGCACGGTCGATTTCGGGGCCACGGACGGTCCGATGAATAACGATCAGATCGCAGCTTTCAAGCAGAAACGTGCGACAACGATTCTCCACTTTCCCACAGTTCTCGGCGCGGATGTCCCTGCGTACACCATTCCAGGCGTTACCGCGGAGCTGAACTTTACGCCGGAGGCGCTGGCCGGCATTTTCCTGGGGACGGTCAGAAAGTGGAATGACCCCGCCATTGCGAAGGCCAATCCCAATGTCAAGCTTCCGGAGACTGACATCATCGTGATTCATCGCTCGGACGGCAGCGGCACGACTTACGTCTGGACGGACTACCTCTCCAAAATCAGCCCGGACTGGGACGGCCGGGTGGGGAAGGGCACTTCCGTGAGCTGGCCGGTGGGACTGGGAGGCAAAGGCAATGAAGGAGTCGCCGGCATGGTGCGGCAGATGGCAGGCTCGATCGGCTATGTCGAATTGATCTACGCCGTCCAGAACCACATGCCCTACGGCAAGGTACGGAACAGCGCTGGAAATTTTGTGAAAGCAGACTTGGCCTCGGTGACGGCAGCGGCCGCCGGAGCAAAAGTACCCGACGACTTTCGCGTCTCCATCACCAACGCACCTGGCAAAGACGCTTACCCTGTGTCCAGTTTTACCTGGTTGCTGATCCCCCAGAACATCAAAGACGCGACTAAGCGCGAAATCATCAAAGGCTTTCTCAATTGGATGCTGACAGATGGGCAGAACCTGACCTCCGCCCTTGCTTACGCTCCGCTGCCAAAAGAGGTTATTGGCAGAGAGCAGAAAGCGGTCGCGACAATTCAGTAAGTGGCTACTGGATCCTCCGCCGGTTCCAGAAAACACCGGGCCCTAGCAATGAACGCCATCATGTGGAGAGAAAAACGAATGAACGCCAAGCGCATCGTCTCCGTGTTGCTTCTGCTGTCCGTCAGCTTGCTGGCGCAATCCTCCGCGCCAGAGCCACAAACCAAGAGCAAGCCCAAGAAGAAAGCTACGGCCGCGGCTACGCCCTCGCCGACGGCGGAGCTTGCCACTGAGGTGCATCAGTTGCGCCGGATGATGGAAGCCCAGCAGCAACAAATCCAGCAACTGCAGCAGGCGGTGCAAAGCCGCGACCAGCAGATCGGCGACCTGCAGAACGCCGCCAGCCAGGCGCGCAGCAGCGCGGAAAGCGCCGTCTCCAGCAGTTCGCGGAATGCGCAGACGGTGAGCGCGCTCGAGAGCACCGTCGCCGACATCAAGCTCAATACCACCAACATGGCGGCCACCATGCAAGAGGAGCAGAAGCACGTCGGCGAGATGCTCGAAAGCCCGCTGGCCATCCATTACAAGGGAGTCACCATCACCCCGGGCGGCTTCCTGGCGGCGGAATCGGCGTGGCGGCAGCACGCCACGGCCTCCGACGTGAACACCCCGTTCACCGGTGTCCCGTTCCCCGGTAACGACGCTTACCACCTGTCGGAGTTTTTCGGGTCTGGCCGCCAGTCCCGCATCACCCTGCTGGTGGAAGGCAAAATCCAGACCGCCAAGCTCAGCGGCTACTACGAGACAGACTGGCTCTCCGCTGGCGTGACCTCCAACAACAACCAGAGCAACAGCTACACCAATCGCCAGCGCCAGCTCTGGGGGCAAGTAGCGCTCAATAGCGGATGGACGTTTACCGGCGGCCAAATGTGGAGCCTGGTGACGGAGACTAAGAAGGGCCTCGACAATCGCACCGAAGCGCTGCCGATGACCATTGACGCACAATACCACGTCGGCTTCAGTTGGATGCGCCAGTATGGCTTCCGCGTGGTGAAGAACTTCAACAACAAGATCTGGCTCGGCGCTTCGATCGAGAACGCGCAGACGACTAATCTCGGAGGGGGCAATTTCCCCAACAACTTCCTGATCGGTGCGCCCGGAACGGGCGGTGGGCTTTACAACAGCGGAGAAACCCTGACGAGCAGTGGAGGGCTGTCACCGGCCGCGAATTACTCCTATAACTACACGCCGGATTTCATCGTGAAGGCTGCATTCGAACCGGGGTTTGGACACTATGAGGTGTTTGGGGTCCTCAGCAACTTCCGCGACCGCATCTATCCGGCCAACCTTCTGACAACACCCATCCCAACTCCGCAATGCGGCGTCGCCGTTCCCACAGCGGCCACGCCACCCTGCACCAGTGTGCGTACGGGCGGCGGAGGCGGGGCCAATGCCCGCTGGTCGTTTTTCCAGAAGCAGGTGGATTTCGGCCTCCACTTTCTGGGCGGCGACGGCGTGGGCCGCTATGGCACGTCCCAGTTAGCGGAAGTAACCGCGCACCCCAACGGAAGTCTGGCCCTGATCCGCAGCTACCAGGCCTTGGAGACGCTGGAGTGGCATTCGAAGCATTGGGATGTTTACACCAACGCTGGTACCGAATACGCGCAGCGCACAGCCTACCTGAACGCGAACGGCACCGCCTTGGTGGGTTACGGCCGTACCGACCAAACCGGCACCCAAAATTGCCTGGTGGAACCTAACCCTGCTGCAAACCAAAACGGAACCAAGCCGGGATTTCAGCCCGCCTCGAATGGTTGTAATGACCCGCGCAACATTATCGAGGGTACCTTCGGATTCTGGTACAAGGCTTATAGCGGACCGAAGGGCAGGATCCAGTTTGGTCCCCAATATTCTTACATTGTCCTCAACACCTGGAGGGATGCTTCACACGTGGGCGGCGTTTCAACCAACCCGTTTGCCCCCACCCCTCACACTGTGGAGAACATGTTCTTCACTTCCTTCCGGTATTACCTGCCGTAAGGACTAATACGCAGTGTTCCAACCCGGCGCTGGCCAACCAGCCGGCGCCGGTATCCCCTGTAACAGTGCTGTAACAATCGCCTGCTAGCCTGAGGCCGGGATGCGCAACTTGGTCGAAGCTGCTCGTTTTCCGCAGAAGCCCCAGCCTGAGCCCGAAACAGCGGCGCCCGCCGGGCGCACCATCCCGCTGATCCCGGCCAAGACCAGCAAAGTCCCCGACCGCGTCTTCTCCGCCGCCATGCTGTTTTGCGGCTTGTCGCTGCTGACCATCGTGGTGCTGATCGTCATCGAATTGGTGCTGCAGTCCAGGCTGTCGATTCACGCCTTCGGCTGGCGTTTCTTCAAGGGAACCAACTGGGACCCGGTGGCGGGCGACTTCGGAGCGCTGCCGTTTATCTACGGCACCCTCGTCTCGTCGCTGTTGGCCTTGGTGATTGCCATCCCGCTTTCGGTGGGCGTGGCGGTGTTCACCACCGAGATGTGCCCGAAGCCTCTGCGTGGGACCATCTCCTTCCTGACCGAGCTGCTGGCCGCGATCCCCAGCGTGGTGTACGGGCTGTGGGCGATCTTTGTGCTGGCGCCGCTCTTGCGCGAGCACGTGCAGCCCTGGCTGGCGAAATATTTTGGCTGGACCAGCCTGTTCTCGGGACCGCCGTTCGGCATCGGCATGCTGGCCGCGGGGATAATTTTGGCCATCATGATCGTCCCCATCATCGCCTCGATCTCGCGCGAAGTGCTCACCGCGGTGCCGCAGCAGCAGCGGGAAGCGGTGCTGGCGCTGGGGGCAACGCGGTGGGAGATGATCCGCGTGGGGGTGCTGCGCAATGCGCGCACCGGCATCGTGGGGGCCATTATCCTGGGGCTGGGCCGCGCCCTGGGAGAAACCATGACCGTCACCATGGTTATTGGCAACACGCCGCAGATCGCCCGATCGCTGTTTGCACCCGGTTACACCATGGCCAGCGTGATCGCCAACGAATTCACCGAGGCCACCGGCGATCTGTATTTGAGCGCCCTGATCGAGATCGGGCTGGGACTGTTCCTGGTGACGATCGTGGTCAACATACTGGCCGGTCTGCTGGTGTGGTCGGTCACGCGCGGCATGCCTGCGAGGGTCCGTGCCTGACGAGTCCATCACGCCAAAAGCGGGCGCGGGCACCCCGGCGATGGGGATCCCGCCGGAGCACAGCCCGTCGCAGCAACGCCTTCTGGATTTGAGGCGCAAGCTCACCGACCGGCTCGCCACCGGATTCGCCGTGTTGATGGCGGTGCTGGTGATCGCTCCGCTGCTGGCCGTCTTCTCCTACCTGGTGCTGCGCGGCGTCGGCTCGCTGAACCTTGCGTTCTTCACTCACCTCCCCGTCCCAGTGGGCGAGCAGGGCGGAGGCGTAGCTAACGCCATCGTGGGATCGGGAATGATTCTGGGCATCGCCAGCCTGATCGGAGTGCCCTGGGGCATTGGTGCGGGCATCTACCTGGCCGAATACGGCCGTGGCAGCTTCGCCACGCTGCTGCGCTTCACCGCCGACGTGCTGAACGGTGTGCCTTCCATCGTGATCGGTATCGTGGCTTACGCGCTGGTGGTGCTGACTCAGAAGCACTTTTCCGCGCTCTCCGGCGGGGTGGCACTGGGCATCATGATGATCCCCACCATCACCCGCGCCACCGAAGAAGTATTGTTGCTGGTGCCGCTCACGGTGCGGGAAGCGGCCTGGGGACTGGGAGTGGCGCGCTGGCGGGCCACGCTATCGGTCACGCTGCGCACCGCCAGCGCCGGCGTGATTACGGCGGTGATGCTGGCCTTCGCCCGCATCGCGGGAGAGACGGCGCCGCTGCTGTTCACTGCGTTCGGCAATCAATTCTGGAATTTCAACCCCAACCAGCCCACCGCCGCGCTGCCCTTGCAGATCTTCGCCTATGCCATCTCGCCCTTCGATGAATGGCACCGACTGGCCTGGGCGGGAGCGCTGGTGCTGATTGCTCTGATCGTGGGCGCGGTCGCGGCGGTGCGTCTAGTGGCGAGCCGGGGCATGTTCCAGGGAGCGAATTAAGCGATGGGTGTTGGCGTCCAGGTCGAGCAGCTTAACGCGTGGTTCGGCGCTACCCAGGCGCTCTACGACATCGCCATGCAGGTTCCGGCCAATCACGCCACCGCCATTATCGGGCCCTCGGGGTGCGGGAAGTCCACTTTCATCCGCTGCCTCAACCGCATGCACGAGACCGTGCGCGACGCCCGCCTGGAAGGCCGGGTGCGCATCGGTTCCATGGAGGTCTACGGCAACGGCACTTCGGCGGTGGAAGTGCGCCGGCGCGTGGGCATGGTGTTCCAGAAGCCCAACCCCTTCCCCAGCATGTCCATCTATGACAACGTGGCCGCCGGGCTGAAGCTGAATGGTTTCCACAACCGGCGGGTGCTGGATGAAGTGGTGGAGCGCTCGCTGCACATGGCCGCGCTGTGGGACGAGGTGAAGGACTCCCTGAAGAAGAAGTCGGGGGCCAGCCTCTCCGGAGGCCAGCAGCAGCGGCTGTGCATCGCCCGCGCCCTGGCGGTGCAGCCGGAAGTGATGCTCATGGATGAACCCGCTTCCGCCCTCGACCCCATCTCCACCAGCAAGATCGAGGAGCTGATCTTCCAGCTCAAGGAGCAGTACACCATCGTAATCGTCACCCATAACATGCAGCAGGCGGCGCGGGTGGCGGAGTACACTGGCTTTTTTCTGATGGGGAAGCTGATCGAGTTCGATAAGACCGAGAAGATTTTCACCAATCCATCCGACAAGCGGACGGAAGACTACATCACAGGCAGGTTCGGATAGTGCGCACGCGTTTCCATCAAGGTTTGGATCAGTTGCGGCAGAAGCTGCTCACCATGGGCGGCATGGCCGAGCAGGCCGTGGAGCGCGCCGTCGAGAGTTACCGGCGGCGGGACGGGGAGCTGTGCCGGCTGGTGCTCGATGGCGAACCCGCCATCAACACCATGGAGCGCGAGATCGACGAGCTCGCTCTCGACCTGCTGGCTATGCAGCAGCCCATGGCCGTCGACCTGCGCTTCATCACCGCGGTCATGAAGATCAACGCCGACCTGGAGCGCGTCGGCGACCAGGCGGTGAACATCGTGGAGCGGGTCCTGCACTCGCTCGACCTGCCCGAGACGGACCTGCCCGCCGATATTCCCCGCATGGCCGGACTGGCCCGGGACATGGTGCGGCGCGCGCTGCAGTCCTTCATCGACGCCCGTCCGGAAGCGGCCGAGGAAGTGCTGAAGATGGACGACTTGGTGGACGACATGAATCGCGAGATCCACGCCGCCATGATCGCGCATATGAAGCGGGTCCCGGAGGCGCTGCAGCAGGCGCTGGATGCGCTGCTCATCTCGCGCAACCTGGAACGCGTGGCCGACCACGCTACCAACATCGCCGAAGACGTTATCTTCTGGATCAAGGGCGCCGACGTGCGCCACCATTTTGGGATGAACCCGGTCCAGCCGTAGCGCGGCGATCCCGCAACTGGAAATCAGCGGGTTCGCGCCGGAATGCGGCCCGCTCTGCTAGGGTTCGGGCTGCCACCACGCTCCCCTACGCTGGGGCACGTTTAGCTTCGTTGGGCTGTCCGGGGCTCGGGCGGGGGCTACCGGGGATTACTTGCGAGAAAGCGATTTCTCAACAACTACGGAAACGTTTGACAAAAAGTAGGGAGCGATTCCGCCGTACTGGCGCTGCATTTGTTGGTGCTAATTTCATTAGGTTTATTCTTCGACAGGTCAGAAACCCACAAAAGCAACGGCTGCATAGCAGAGCTGTGGGCGGCTTCGTCTTCGGTCAGAGCAAAGCATTTGTAATCCTGTCCGACGCGTGCTCGAACGTACCATGTGAGAGCCGCGCTACCTCGGGTAGGAGGAGAAATCTTCTTAAATTCAGGCATGTCAACTACGGCTCTGAGCCGAGCCAGCGACCACTGTGGTGGCAACACACCCTTCCGCTGCTTACATGCTGACCATGTGCCCAAAAAACCGAGCCGTTCATCAGTGGTGAAGTACGCCCCATCTCGCATTGCAGCCACCCCGACAGTGCGTCGTTTCGTAACGGAGCGCTCGACGTGAACGACGTAGACTTCAGCAGGGATTCCATCGACGATGGGATGCTTGGCCCTCTTCCGAAACGTGAAGACCACCGCGGAAGCGACGACAA
>JBIOFT010000022.1:0-33460 GCA_044447375.1 Terriglobales bacterium
GCGGTGTAACTGCGGTGGTTGCCATGTTTTCTCCAAGTCGTGATCTCTTCCTTCAGACTCACGGTCTTCCTGGTGTTGCTTTCGAGCGCGCCAAAAACCCATCCGGAGCAGCCGCGGTAGGTGCTTGTGCCCATGTGGTCGCTGCTGCCGTTTTCTCGTGCGCCAGATACAAGTGTTTGTGGCGTACTGGAGCGACTACTGGCTCCATCGCTGTCGCGATCACGCGCTTGATTCCTGCCATCGCTATCCTCCCGCTCTATCCAGCGACACCACCGCCCCCGCCACCGTCATGTGTGGACGATTGCTGAACTGCTGGGGGCGGCATAGAATTGCTCCCCGAAAAGAGACGGTGCTCATGACCGACGACGAGATGCTCCAGTTGGTCGCTGGCGTTTATGACCAGATCCGCCTGTTGTTGCTGGAGATGCAGGCGGTGAAAGCGATCTCGTTGGCGACGAAGGACACGCTTGCAGACGCGATGCCTTCAAAGCAGATCGAAAGCCTTTACCTCGTTGCCTATAAGACGCGCCTGCAAGAAGTAGCCGCAGCGAACGAGAAGCTGCTTGCTTTAATCGACGAGCAATTGAAGGGTTTGCGCTCATAGACCGTGAATCCTCCGATCTCCCGGTGCTGTTGGAGGTTGCTGACGTGGACAGAGTCCCTCGCTAAACCATCCTTCCTGGAAATACTTCAGTGGCCCGACTTTCGAGCCCGATTCCAGAAAACACTTCGCTAGCCCTTCCCCGACCTCCTCGTTCGACATCTCCGGGTTCTGCTTGGCTTTGACTTCGATCGCCACTGCTAGGGCGGTAATCATGTCTCTCCCCGACCAGCCGTGCGCACAGCAGAGTGCTTGCGAGCCCTCAGTGGCGTTGAAACCGCTTCCTTTTGCTCGCTTCGTCCGCGGTCCTGTACTGGCACCGCCGTGCATACGACAGCGCTGCTTGTTGCGCATGGCGGGCGCACCGCACGGAGTTCCCTTGCGCGTCCTGGCGCCGCAGCGTGGCGCGGCATTCGGATTCCCAGGAAGATTCCCGTTCTTCAGCAACCAGCTACGCCGAGCTCTTTGATCAGGCATATTTCCGTGATTTGGCGTGACGATTTGTGACGCTGGTCGTCACGGTGCATGGGGTTCCTTGACTCGCGAGCTTGCGGGTTCGCTTCTTCTGGCTCATTGCCATAACCTTCCACTTCGCCGTGTGCGACGGTGGAGATCACGCGCGGTTCTGATTTTGGCCCGAACTTGGCCCGGAAATGATGGAGTGGAAGGGATGTGCGCGGCAGGAAAAGGACTTGCGAGCGCTCGTAAAAGGTCTGCAAAACCTTTATGCGTGAGTTCGATTCTCACCCGCGCCTCCACTTCCGATCCGCTTCTAATTTTGCTTGCGCAGCGATTGTAGGTCGATGCCAAGCTGCTGGCACTTCTTGTACAAATGGCTGCGTTCCAGTCCCAGCGCTTCCGCCGCGCGGGTGATGTGGTATTGCTGAGTTTTGAGCTCGGCAAGGATGACGCTGCGTTCGAAGCCCTCGACGCGCTGGGCGAGCGGGCCTGAGACCGACGGCGATTCCGGCGGCGCGGCCGCGGCCATGTCCGGCAAGGCAGCGCGCACGACGGCTGCATCCACCTGGTTGTCGCTGGCGAGCAGCAGCAGGCGCTCGACCACGTTCCGCAATTCGCGCACATTTCCCGGCCATGAATAAGCTTGGAGAAGTTCGATGGCATCGGCGCTCACGGGGATTGGCTTCCATCCATTCTGCTCGGTGATCTGTCGGGCGAAATGCTCGACCAGCGCCGGGATGTCGTCGCGGCGCTCGCGCAGCGCGGGCAGGGCCAGCGGATAAACGTAGATGCGGTGATACAGGTCCTGGCGGAATTTGCCTTCCTGCACCAGCGCCTCCAGCCGGCGATGCGTGGCCACGATAACGCGCACATCCACTGCGATCGGCCGCTCGCCACCGACGCGCTCGATCTCATGCTGCTCGAGCACGCGCAGCAGCTTGGCCTGCATGGGGAGCGGCATGTCGCCGATCTCGTCGAGGAAGAGCGTGCCGCGCTCGGCCTGCTCGAACTTGCCGGCGTGCCGCGCGGCGGCGCCGGTGAACGCGCCCTTTTCGTGGCCGAACAGCTCCGACTCGACCAGTTCCGCGGGAACGGCCGCACAGTTCAGGGTGACGAATGGCCCGTTGCGGCGCGGACTGCGATCGTGCAGCGTGCGCGCCACCAGTTCCTTGCCGGTGCCGGTCTCGCCCAGGATGCAGACGCGCGTCTCGCTGGCGGCCACGCGCTCCGCCTGCGCCATCACCTTGCGCATGGCCTCGCCGGACCACACGATGTCCTGCTTGCCGACGCGCTGGCGCAGCTCGCGGTTCTCCTGCTCCAGGCGTTTCACCTTGAGCGCGTTCTCCACGGTGAGCAGCAGCTTGTCGGTGGAGAGCGGCTTCTCCAGGAAATCTACGGCCCCGAGCCGCGTGGCCCGCACCGCCATCTCGATATGCGCCTGTCCGGACATCATCACCACCGGCGTGCTCAGACCGAGCGCGTGGTAGTCCTCGAGGAACGAGAGCCCGTCTTTGCCAGGCATCACCACGTCGGAAAAGATGAGGTCGAAGCTTTGCGACTTGATGAGCTCGAGAGCGCGGACGGCGCTGTCGCACACCACCGCTTCGTGACCGGCGAGACGAAAGGCGCGGGCCAGCGAGGCCAGCGTGTTGGCGTCGTCGTCGATGATCAGCAGGCGCGCCTTCTGCAGCGCCGGCTCGGGCTGGCTAGACATGGGTTCTCCGCGCGGTCACAGTCTGCGGTATCTGCGTCGGCAGTTCAATGCGAAACGTCGAGCCGTGGCCTGGTTCGCTCTCCACGGTTATTTTGCCGTGATGATCGCTCACCACCGATTGCACGATCGCCAGCCCCAGCCCCGTGCCGTGCTGCTTGGTGGTGTAGTAGGGCGTGAACAGGCGCTCGCATTCTTCATGCGTGAGTCCTGTGCCGGTGTCGCTCACCGCAAGCGTCACCACGCCATCGCGATGGTCGGTGCGGAGCCCCAGGCTGCCTCCGGACGGCATGGCGTCGATGGCGTTCAGCACCAGGTTCTGCAGCGCGCGGTTGATCAGCTCGGGGTCGGCCTGGATCACGGGCAGCTCCGGATCGAGCTCGACCTTGGCCGTGATCGGCGTGCGGCCGGCAGCGGTGAGCTGCGGCTCGATCAGCTTCAGGACGTGCCCGGCCACTTCGTTCAGCCGCACCGGCTGCAACTCGGGCGCGGGCATCCGGGCGAAGTCACTGAAGCGCTGGACGATGGCGCGCAGATTGGCGATCTCCGCCAGCAGCGTGGAGGCGCTCTCGCGGAACACTTCTTCGAACTGCGCCGGATTCTGTTCCTTGGCGCGCAGCAGGTTCTCCACCGTGATCTGCAGCGGGAACAACGGGTTCTTCAGCTCGTGGGCCAGCCGGCGCGCCAGCTCGCGCCAGGCCGCCACGCGCTCCGCCTGCACCAGGCGCTCGCGCTGGTCGCTCAGCTCGCGGGTCATCAGGTTGAAGGCGGAGGCCAGCTCTCCGAACTCGTCGTTGGAGGTGATTGGGACCTGCGCCCACCAGTTTCCGGCGGCGACCTCGCGGGCAGCATCGGCGAGTAGTTCGACCGGACGCGTGGCCCGCGTGGCCGCCCATCCGCTGAGCACGAGGCCGAGCAGCACGCCGGCCGCGCCCACCACCAGCGCCACCATGCGGATGTGTTTTTCCATCTCGACGACATCGCGGCGCGAGCTGCCGACCAGCAGCACGCCCAGCATTTCGCCCGCGCGTCCCTTCAGCGGAATGCCGTGGATGGCCTCGGCGCTCGCCGGGGCTTCCGACCACCAGACAACCTCGGAACTCGGCTCGCCTTGCTGCTGGATCTGCTGCACCACGGGCGCAAGCTTCTCCGCGTGCGCCACCGGCCCGGAAGCGTCAGTGAGCGCCTGTGGCGAGAACCCAGGCTCAGTGCTGAGATAGAACATGGCCCGCATGCCGGAAGGCAAAGACAGCGTAGCAAGGAAACTGCGGTCGAGGCGCTCGCCGCCGGCAATGTACAGCACGGAATCGCCGGCGCGGACTTCGCAGACGGCAATCAGGGCCAGCACCGTGCCGTCGGGCAGATCCTCACGTTTCAAAAATGCGCTCTGCAGATTCCAATCCACCGGCGCGGTGATCCACTCCTCTTTGTAGCCGAAACGCGCGGGCCACTGTGCCGAGGAGACGATGGCGCCATCCTGCGCAATGAGTTCCAGGAAGTCGAGCTGGTGCGCCGTCGCCAGCGAGCCGGCTTCGTTGACGTAGGGTGCAGAGTCGGGCGAAGACCGGCCGAGATCGGCCGCCATGCGCAGCGTCGAGTCGCGGGCCGCGATGGCCTCGACGCGCCGCGAAACCTCGATGCCACGACGGGAGAATTCGTGGCGGAATTGGGAGAGCAACTCGGTCGTTCGCTGCTCGTCCAGGCGGTCGAAGGACCGGCGCAAGCTGGTCGAAGCCAAGCCTGCGACCAACGCGGTCACCAGCACCACGGTGGCCGTGAACAGCGCCAGCAGCTTCGCACGGTAGCTCACGGCTTGTCCTCTTCCAGCCAGACGTCGGCCAGGCGCCATCCCCCTTCGCGCGGCGTGACCCAATTCCTGACGCGCGTCGAGAGCGCCCACGCCTGTGGCACATACACTACCGGGACCAGGCGGAAATCGCTGCGCAGTGCGCGGTCGGCGGCATACAGATCCTCCGGAGGATTGGTTTGCATCGCGCCCGGGCGCCCGGTCGCGGCGGAGATCGCACCGAGGGCCGCGGCCGGATCACTCGAGGCCAGCGGGAGGCGCACCACGCGCACGTCCGCATTTCCGCCTCGGGCGGTAAGGTTCTCACCATAAGGCTGGATCGTGATTCCGGCGTCCCGCGCATTGACTGACACCCGCTCGGCGATCGCGCGTGCTAACGGATCGCTCCAGTCGTAGGCCAGGGTCAGCGACGGCGCGGAGCCGAGATCACGCCGCAGTTGCCGCGCGCGCTCCACCTCTCCGGTCACACGAAAGAGGAACGAATAACCGCTCACCCATTGCGGCAGCAGGCCGGCCGCGGCCTCGCCCTGCTTCTGCAGCAGCGTGCTCTGGATCGCGGAGCGATCGATGGACAAGCTGATGGCCTCGCGCAGCGTGGGCTCCTTCACGGAAGGCTTGTCGGAAAACGCCAGCGCGATCAGTTCCGCTGGCGCGGATACCGCGACCCGCTGCCCGTCCTGCTGCGCGCGCCGCACCTGCTCCGGCGAGACTTCGGCCACGTCTGCGCGGCCCAGTTGCAGGTCGAGCGCCTGCTCACGCTGCGAGCGGCCAAATGTGATCTCGATGGAATCTAGGAACGGACGCCCGCCCCAATAATCATCGTTCGCAGTCAGCACCAGGCGCTTGCCAGGTTCAAACGCGCCTGCGCGAAACGGTCCGGTTCCGACCACCGCGCCGGCTTCGGTGTGCACGACGATGGAATTGCGAGCGCACGCCAGCTCGGCGAGCAGGTTCGGAAGCGGATTGCCGCTCTCGATCACTACGTCGTCCCCTTGCAGGCGCACCCGCCAATTTGGATTGGAAGCAGAGAGCGACATCACGACCAGGTGCGGACGTAGTGGCGATCCATTGTGCAGCAGAACGCCGGACTTCAGGTGAAACAACCAGCGCCGGTAATCGGGATCATGCTGCCAGGAAGCCGCCAAGCCTGGCCGCGGCGCTCCCCGCTGATCGAGTTCGACGAGACGATCGAACATCAGCACGGCAAGTTGTTCCTTCGTGCTGGTGGGGAACGCAGATTGCTGCGCGGGATCGAGCGAAGCCGGGGAAGCACTGAGCTCCAGCTTGAGCGTTCCGCCATAACGCGGACGGGTTGCCGCTACTGCCGGGCAGAATGCCAGCAGCAGGCTAGCGGCTGCAAACAGCAGATACGCTGAACGCCTCATAGCTCCCCGTCCTCAGGTTGTGCGCGATGATGGTCGCGCTGCGACCGTCGGCGGCGCTCCACATGGCGGTGACCGGTCCGGCGAACTCCAGCGGCAACCCCGCCTCGACCGCGTCGCGGTTCACGATCTCGTAGGCGGAGAGCGAATCCGGCTGCGTGCTGTCAGCGGCGCGAGTCGCCAGCACCTGCCAGCCGCTGCCGCAATCGCTCGCGATGCCGGCCAAGTCGCTGCCCCAGCCGCTGAATGCGGTCACCACCTGGCCCTGAGCGTTAATCAGCTTGGCGCCTCCGCTAGTGAAAGCGACGATCCAGAATCCGCGCTCGCCTTGCGGAAACATGGCCGCCGAATAAAACGGGCCGAGATCGCCGGCCTCGCTGCTGCTCGCCAGCTTCACCGCTCCGGCGAAGAAGTTGCGACGGCTGCTGAAGAAGGCGTTGACCTCCGGCGAGAGCTGCCAGGGATCGTCGCTTTCCCGGCACGCGAGGTTGAGCTGCGGCTGCATCGTCCCCGGACACTGCACGCCGGGAAGATAGGCGCGGAAGCTTCCGTCCGCCTGGAGCACGAGCCGGCCTCGCAAGTCGCGCGGCCACGGATGCGCATGTGTCAACGGCGCGGAGCCCGCGAGCTGCCACTTCCTCTCCTGCACGCGATACAGCGAGACCGAATCGCGCCCGAGCACCAGCAGACCGCCATCTCCAGCGGGGACGACGTCAAGCATCATCTCAGGCTGAGTCCACAGCGGCGTTCGCCGGAGAACGAGCGCGACCGGCGCTTGCTCGACGGGCGCCAGCAATGGCATTTGCACCATCACGACATCCCACGAATCGTCATGGCCGATCTCCGCGACCCACAAGTAGCCAGAGGTGTTTTCCGAGAGCGTCACCCGAGCTTGCTCCATCGCCTGCTCGGGGACGGCCAGGCTCATGCCGCGGCGGCGAAGCTCCGATTCCAGCGCGCGCTGCACTTCCGCTACGCGCGACTGCGGCAGCGAGGAAATGTTCTTAACCGTCAGCGACAGAGCGGTGCGCGACTGTGTCCGGGCAACAATCTTTTCGGCCAGCTCGCGCGCGGGCGCGTCCCATTCCTGGGCAGCGGCGGAAGTCGCCGAAACCAATGCAACAAGGATTGCCAGAGAGAGGAGGAAGAACACACGTTGGCTGCGGGAGGGCATCCGAAAGCGCAGATCTCTTGGGAAAGCCGGATTATAGCATTCCACTCGCATGGCTCGTGCCCCGCTGGACCGTTGGCCGCGGGTGGCGCTCGCTGGGAGTAGTCGAACGCCATCCGCGGTTGTGCGCGCCCCACAACGCAGGCTTATCGTGATTGCGCCGGACGCGGCGGATCGTCAGCTTCGTCCTGCTGCCGCATGATCTGCGGCATCTGCCCCCGCAGTACGTCGCTGGCGAAGAAGTACTTGCCGTCCGCCGGCACCATCATGATCTGCAGCTTGTCGGAGAGCCGCTCGGCGATGATCTTGTTGATCAGCAGCGGCGACTGCTTGAGCATGGCAGCCTCGCCCTGCATGCGCTCCAAGTCCGCCTTGGCCGTCACCCGAATGCGGTTAGCCTCGGCATCGGCCAGCAGGTTGCGCCGCTCGAGCTCGGCCTTGCTGTCGATCACCTTGGCTTGCGCGGACGCCTCGGCGTTCTTGACGGTGGCTTCCTTGCGCGCCTCCGACTCCAGCCGCGACTGCTGGATCTGCTTCTCCTTCAGCGGCAGCGTGTACTGCATGGCGTCAGCCTCCGCCTTGGCCTGGAGCACGCGCACTCTTGCGCCCGCCTCGGCCCTCTTCTCCTCGCGCACCTTGTCGGCTTCGGCCTCGTACTCGGCCACGCGCACTTCTTTCTGCTTGATCTCCGCCTGCACGCTCATCTGGTCGTTCTCCTGCTCCTTCAGCAGAAGACCTTCGAGTCCCTTGGCATACTCAGGCGGAAGCTGCACTTCGCGCAGCATGACTTCCTTTACCACGATGCCGTCGGCGCCCAGCGTGCGCACGATCTCGTCGGAAGCGCGCTTGCGGATCTCCTCGCGCTTGACGGCAAAGACCTCGCGCACCGTGTAGTTGGGAGCGATCCCGCGGAAGGTGCTGCCGATTACCGGTTGCACCACCTCGCTATCGACATCGCGGGGCAGCGTGTTGTGGATGTACACCAGCCGCCCCGCGTCCAGGTGATAGCGGACCGTAACGGCCATCCCGATCGGCAGTCCCTCCTTGGCCTGGACTTTCAGGACCTCGGGCGGGCTGGTCTCGCCACCCTTATCTTTTATCTTTCTTCGGCTCGCCCGCGGCGGTGGTGTAAACCTTGTCGCGAACGTCATAGATCGCCACCGAATCCACCAGCGGCGTCACCAGGTGTAAACCGGGATAAAGCACTCCCGGGCGAGTGCCGGAAAACTCGCTGACGCGGACGCCAGCCACGCCGCTGGGCACCACCGCGATGCCCAGGCCCAGCAGAAGCGGCACGAGCGAAAGCGCCGCCAGCCGCAATGCCTCTTTCCATCGCAGCGGGCGCGGCAGGGGAAGCGGCAGGTCGGGATTGAGCGCCAGCCGGCGCCGGTATTCGACGAGCAGGTAAGCGTCATAGAGAATGATAGCTGCCGCGACTACCATCATCGCAACAGCCCCTACCATCAGCAGATACTTGATGACCAGCATGTTTTCTCTCCTTCGCAGCCCAGGACTTCTGAGCCAAAGTTCAGTCCTGGGACGAATTCTTGGGGCCGGTGGCCAGCAGCCGCAGTTCGGCCACCTGGGGCTCGCGCGCGGGCTGCGGCGGCCGACTTTGCGCAGCTTTCTTCGCGAGGCCGAGCACCGCCATCACCAGCAGCGGCTCGATCACCAGCGCAAGGATGAAGGTCAGCAGCGTCACCGCGATCACTTCCGTCGTTACCAGTAGGTTTTCCATGGCAACCGAACAGAAAGCAAGGCCATGGCCGGAACGTATGTGGCTGAACCGGCAGGAGTTACATGAAACAGCAGGGCGGAGAAATGTGTCAGCGAGAGGACGGGTGTGTCGGGCGAGAGACGGTCGTCAAGGCAACGGAGGCTTGTGCCGACCGCGCCAACTACCAATTACAAATCTTTACTCGTGTTTGACAACTCTTTACGCCGGCGATCCAGCGCAAGCGATAGAGTTCGTATCTACGCCGGAAGCGCGTAGCCGCATTTGGGGGCGAACTTCCGTCTCCCTGGGTTCGCCCCCGCGGTTTAGTCACCCCGGCATGCCTTCCGATCCCACCAATGCGCCGCCGTCCTCCCCGGCGAAAGAAGGTCCTGTCCGCAACCTGTTGCTGCTGGTTTCGTGCATTGTCGGCCTGCTGGCCGGCCTGGGCGTGTTCGGATTCGTGTGTTACCTGCTGATGCACTAGCACTACTCGCGGCGATGGCGGGCGCAGGCATTCAGCACCACCAGCGCCACCGCGGCCAGCGGCGAGAGCGTAACCAGCCGCGAGTGCCTGGCTTGCAAGAAAGCGCTCAGCAGCGCAGCCATGACATAAATGAGCAGCACCAGCGCCTGCAGTCGTGCCCCGTGGTAGCGGCGCGCCTCCGGAACATCAAGCGTGGCAGACTGGCCCGTGGGGTCCACGGCCAGGGGCGAAATCCGCAAGCGATACAGCCAAGTTGCAAACTCGGCCACCAGGCTGGTGAGGGTTCCGGTGATATAGGTGGTGGCGATGCCTGGGACCTTCAGATGCCGTATGGCGGCGCTCTGGATCCCCATCGCCAGCGCGGACAGGATGATGAGCGCATAGAGCGTCGCTCCGCTGCGCGCTCCCAGGTGCCAGGCGAGGGTGAATGCGCCGAGGATGATCCCTTCCAACAGCACAGCTCTAGTGACGGCAACCGGCCAGTCCGTCTGCTGCGGCCCTTTCTCCACGATGATCGCGCCGAGCGCGGCCCCAACCACAAAACCCGCCAGGGCAATGATCGAGCGCAAGGCCGCCAGTCCCTGCCCTTGTCCGATCGCCACTCCCAGCAGCACGGCGTTGCCGGTCATGTTGGCCGTGAAGACGTGGCCAAGTCCGAGATAGCTGATCGCATCCACGGCACTCGCCGCCCAGGTGAGTACCACGACCATGCCATCGCGTCCCTGCGGAAAAGTGGACGCGCCGATGCGCCTGAGCCACAAGGCCCTCACGTTCGCCATCCCTCACCTCCGTTTTGCCGGGGTCGCCAGCATGCGCCGGTTTCGCCCGTGCTGGGGTAGTGGGCGCCTATTGTATGATTCCGCCGCTTCCAAGCAGCCATGGACGAGCCGGCAATCGTGTTCCGCGGAGTGACCTATCGCGCGCAGGGCCGCGTGCTGCTCGGACCGCTGGACCTGGAAGTCCGGCGCGGGGAGACGCTGGTCCTGCTTGGGCGCAGCGGCTCGGGGAAGACCACCGCGCTGAAGCTGATCAACCGGCTGCTGGAGGAGAGCGAAGGCGCGGTGCTGGTCGACGGACGCCCGACGCGCGAGTGGGACGCGATCACGCTGCGGCGCCACATCGGGTACGTGATCCAGGAGACCGGCCTCTTCCCCCACTACACCGTGGAGCGGAACGTCGGGCTGGTGCCGCGGCTGCTGGGAAGGCCGGAGGCAGCGATCCGGGAGCGCGTGGACGCCATGCTGCGGCTGGTTGATCTGGATCCGCAGGAGTTCCGGCAGCGCTACCCGCACCAACTCTCGGGCGGACAGCGGCAGCGCGTGGGAGTGGCGCGCGCCCTGGCCGGTGATCCCGAGATCCTGCTGATGGACGAACCGTTCGGGGCGCTGGACCCGCTGAGCCGCGTAGAACTCCAGCGACAGTTCCTGGAGGTCCAGAAGCACGTCCGAAAGACCACCGTGCTGGTGACGCACGATGTGGGTGAGGCCCTGCTGCTCGCCAGCCGGATCGCGCTGCTCGAGGGCGGGAAGCTGATGGGGATTTATTCGCGGCCGGAGTTTCTCGAGAGCTCCGACGCGACCGTCGCGGCATACCGCGCGGCCTGGAGCGGAAACCTGCAATTCCCTGGAGAGGATCGCCATGGTGGAATTTCTTAGGATTCATCGCATCGAGATCACCACTCTCACCCTGGAACACGTTTGGCTGGTGGCCGCCTCCATGGGGATCGCAGTGCTGATCGGAGTGCCGGCGGGCATCCTGCTGACGCGCAAGCCCAGGCTGCGCGAGCCGGTGATCGGCGGCGCCAACATCATCGAGACCATCCCCAGCCTGGCGCTATTCGGGTTCCTGCTGCCCGCGCCCTGGCTGGGCGCCCGCGCCGACCGCATCGCGATCACCGCGCTGGCCCTGTATGCGCTGCTGCCAATCATCCGCAACACGTACGTGGGTATCACCGGAGTCGATCCTGGCGTGCGCGAAGCGGCGCGCGGCATGGGTCTGACCAGCCGGCAGATGCTGTGGCAGGTGGAGCTGCCGTTGTCGATGAGCGTGATTCTGGCCGGCATTCGAACGGCCACCGTACTGTGCATCGGCATCGCCACCATCGCGGCCGCCATCGGCGCAGGCGGGCTGGGAGAGTTCATCTTCCGCGGCTTGGCGATGGTGAATGATTCGCTCATCCTGGCGGGAGCGATCCCGGCGGCGATCCTGGCCCTGGCGGCCGACCTGGGGCTTGGTTGGCTGGAGGCGCGACTGCGTCCGCCACGCGCATGAAACGCTTCGCCATCGTTCTCTGTTGCGGGCTGGCGCTGCTTACCACCTCGTGCGGCTCGCGCCGAAGCCGCATCGTGATCGGGTCCAAGAATCTCACGGAACAACTCATTCTCGGCGAACTGCTGGCGCAGCAACTGGAGCACCAGACCGGGCTGCCCGTCGAGCGCCGCTTCTATCTTGCGGGAACGTACATCTGCCAGCAGGCGCTGCTCGCCGGCCGCATCGACATGTACGTCGAGTACACGGGGACAGCGCTGACCGCCATCCTCAAGGAGAAACCTTCAAGCGATCATAAAGACGTCTACGAACGCGTCAGGCAAGGGTACGCGCGGCAGTTCGGGCTGGCGGTGGGCGAGCCGCTCGGGTTCGACAACACCTTCGCCATCGTGATTCGCGGAGAGGACGCGCGGCGGTTGAATCTGCGCACCATTTCCCAAGCCGCGCCATACGCGCCGCAGTGGCGTCCCGGCTTCGGCTACGAGTTCATGGAGCGGCCCGACGGATACGAAGGCCTGGCGCGCACCTACGGCCTGCGCTTCGGCGCGCCGCCGCGCATCATGGACCTCGGTCTGCTCTACCGCGCGCTGCAGGGAAAAGAGGTGGACATCGTGGCCGGCTCGGCGACCGATGGCCTGATCAGCGCGCTGGGGTTTGTGGTGCTGGAGGACGACCGTCATTATTTCCCCCCGTACGACGCGGTGCCGATCGTGCGCGAGCAGGTGTTACGAGAGCATCCTGAGGTAAGGACGGCGCTTGCCGCTCTTGCTGGGAAGATCACTGAAGAAGACATGCGCCGGATGAACTATGCGGTGGACGGCGAGCATCGGGATGCGACCCAGGTGGTAGCAGAGTTCTTGCGGGAGAAGAAGGTTAGCCCGTGATCCGGCCAGAATCGGAGCGCAGGATGCGTTCAGCCACCACTACGCTAGCGGGTCTCTGATCGCACCCGTATGCTAAGAAAGCGGGGACACTCAAGTGGTCCACCTGGGGGAGGCCTGAAATTCCAATGGCCCCCAGGCCACGACGTCAGTCGTGGTGCCAGAGAGGCGTTCCTGCAGGATCTTCTTGCCTCTTTCTAAGCCACCATCCTCACCGTCAGGCGCGGAAATGAGCACGACATTGGGGCGAATGATCCGGGCGAGCACTCCCAAGGAGTCGTAGTCTCGCTGAGAGAACAGCCTTGTCGTCGTCTTGACCTCGGCAATTCCCAGCATTCCGTCCTTAACCCACGCAAGATCGAGTTCGTGCTCCCGCTTTGGTCTCTCATCGTCCGTGTACCAGTTGATGAAATCAACACCCGGAGTTAAGAAGAAGGAGTTTCGCGTGTCCTCAAACAGGCGAGTGACGGTTCTAACTACCGGCATTAACCCGTGATAACGAACGCCTGCGCTGACAAGCTCGTTGAGCCGATACGCCCACTGCGGTTCGGCAGGAAGAGGAAAGGTGTGCTGACAGCCACGACATACGACAGATTTCTCCATTTCGGCGACGGAGTACCACAACCGCAAAATACAATTCGGGCAACGCAACTCCGCGCCGTGGAACAATATCTCGTTTCGTGTCAATTCGGAAACTGCGGATTTTAGGTCCTGTGGCTCTGCAAATTGCCGGTTATCCTCGTCTAGCAGACTGATGTAGTTCTTGTGAAGTTGCTCAATCTCGGCAAAAGTCAAGTGTCCCTTCACATGAGTCAAATGCCTTCCCGCAAGCAGAACCTGTTCCAGAAGCCATGATTTCACTACATCCGTGCTGGGGTCCTTTACGATTCCTGGCAGGTTATCGTTGATATTGGAAATCAGCTTCTCTCGCACATAAGTGGAGGGTTCGGCGGTCGAAAGCGCAAGAAGAATGGAGCGCCAGAATGGATGCTCGAAAAGATACTGCATGTCGCGGAGCCTCCCGCACAGCTTCAGAACTCCAGAGAAGTACCGCCCCTTATCCGACAAGGCAATCTCATATTGAGGTGGCCGGCTTAGCGATGATCTGCAATCCCTGGCAAGCCTGTAATGCATCTCTGGCGCGAGCAGTTGCTGAAACAATTGTTCGTGCGTCGGCAGTTTGAAATGGAGAATTCTGTTCGCTGCTGAGATTTCGAAGGAAAGCTCATTGGTTTTCGCAACCCGCTGGGCATTGTACCTGTTGAAGAGGCCGCTGATTGACGGATTGCGCGGCAGGCACCACCACGGTTCGGCGTTGACGTATCCCAAATCCTGTGTGGGGTCGAAGATCTGCAAATCCGACATCCAGACTGCGTCCTTCTGTTCCGCAAGGTGGGACGGGGGTTGAACCGGCAGGTGGATGCTGGTGCCCATCGCATAGTGGACATCGCCACCTTGTCGGAGATAGTTTCCGGGCCTTCGTGGTGATACTGGTTCAACGTCACCCGGCTGGCGCGCCATTGAACCAGCGTAGTGAAGTGTCCCCCGGACACGCTGCGCAAAGTCCTTGCCCAGGCTGTCAAGCTCGTTGGTTGTCGTGTCATACGAAACCAGAGTAATTCCCTTTTGCCGTGCCGCATGGCCACGCCGCTGAATCAGCAGTATTAGCTCTTTGGCCGCTGCCGAATCTTGCAGCACCTCAGGGGCGAGCCACAACTGGTGTAGCTGGCCGTGAGGAGGAGGCGTTGTGCCGGTAAACAGGGAATCGTTCCAGTATGCGACAACGTTCCACGGACTGGACCCGAAGTAGATCGGAAATGGCCGGTCCCAGGGGTCGCCCGCAAGTTGTGCAAGGGGAGCGTCACCGATGACATGAATCTGCCACAGGCAGTTGAATTCGGAATTGAGCAATTTCATGAGATCCGCATCGGAGGTCGATCCTGGCTTATGTCTGTGAACTGCGTGATCGCGAATGGCAAAGGACGCCCAACGTGAATATCCGATGTTCCACCTAAAGAACCGTGACAACTGTCTTTGTTGCGCTGGCTGCAAGTCCAAAATGCCAGGCTCGGGTTGCCGAAAGTGTGGTGGAAATAGGTCCAGAATGTTGTTCAAGTACCCATCAGTCGATGCCTGTTCGTGCAGGTCAACTCTGTATGCCTCAGCATCCAGCGGAGGCCGGATCTTGTGCCCGGCGATCAGCGTGGGCGAATAGCGGAAATGGAGGTGCTCGACGGCAGGCGGAGCAAGTTCGCCATACGCATAGAGAATATCGGGATCGGCAACATCGAGCAGGGTCAGATACGGTTCCGTAACGAAACCGTCAACTAGGGGAATGATCGGGTTGAAGCGCCCGCCCCAGGCTTCCATGTTGAAGTCCCGTATGGCATCGAGAATACGGTCGACTGCTTCATGGCCGAGATCCACAAGAAAGCCGACTCGTCTCGGCCTGTGACGGACTGCGATAGGAAACGTCTCGTTAGGCATGTTTTTTCCGTGCAGCAACAAGCGGTTCCGAACCGGCCTCAGTGCTGGGAATACAAGCAGTTCTTATTCTAGGCTGTTCGTCGGGCGGCGATTCAAGGAAGCGTTAACTGCTCTGTTGGACTGCCAGCCGATTCCGACCCGCCCACTACTTTTTTTAATTGACACGCTTTCGCTTTTGTGATATGGTTATAACATATTATATATCTTGTAGAAAATAACGCGCCAGTGCGATGCGTCGGGGCCCGGAACTCCTTTGCCAGCAAGATTTTGCCTCTATCTCCTTTATAAACCGGAGTTTCCCCGCCCTATATTGCGTAAAGTATTGATTCCATTAGGTCGGAGGCAGGGGAGGGGCATCGCGCCCTGATCCCATCAGGCAGCTTTTGGGGGCGTGCCGGGAATCAGTTTACGTGGTCGATTCATTGAGTTTGCGAAAGGGGCCGGGCCGTCGATGAGTGTGTTACGCTGTTGGCAATTCCCTCCGTACTTTTGCATAGATCGGGAATGGGCGCCCTAGGCAAGGTCTTCAGGCTGAACTCCGGTGATCGCTGGCTGCTCTTGAGGGCCTTTGTGGCCGTCGGGAGTGCCTGGGTCACGGTGCGATTGTTCCCGCCATCCGTGGTTCTAGGAAAAGTTTCCGAAGAGATTCCACTTCTGTCTCCGCGCCAGCCGCAAACCGCGGCGCGCATTGGCTGGGCGATTGCCGTCGCCGCGCGGTACATTCCCGGATCCAAATGCCTGGTGCAGGCGATTGCCGGGCGCAAGCTGCTGGCGAGCTACGGCTTTCCCGGCACAATCCATATCGGCGTGGCTAAGGATTCCAGGAACTGGCTGAGCGCTCACGCCTGGGTGGAGGTGGAGGGCCAGACCGTCATCGGCGGTGACACCGCCGCCTATGCGCCACTGATCGGCGCCAGTCAGGAATACAGACCGTGAGTGCCCTGGCAACGCATCCAGCCTTAGCGGGGCCTCGCCCCACTCGAATCGCCGAACTGCATAACGCACCAGAACTCGAACTGCTGCTCACGTGCGCACGCCGGGAAATGAGCGATGACCACACCCGGCACGCGCTCGGACTCCTGGATCGTTCCCTCAACTGGAGCCTGTTGATGGAGCAGGCTCGATCCCATCGTCTTTTTCCCCTTCTGTACTGGCATTGGAAGAGGAGCCTCAGGCTCGACTTTCCTGCCGAGATTGCGCAGCAACTCGACGGCCGGTTTCGGTCCAACGTGGCGCGCAGCCTGCTCCTGGTTCAAGATCTCGTCAGCACTGCCGAGTTGCTCGGCAGGCACGGCATTCCCGTTGTCCCTTTCAAGGGGCCGGCACTCGCCGAGAGTCTCTACGGCAACGCCGCTTTGCGCGAGTGCGTCGATCTCGACATCCTCATACGCCGTCGTGACGTTCCGGAAGCCATCCGGACACTGGTTTCCGCCGGATACGTGGATGGAAAGCAACTGACACCGGCT
Organism: Terriglobales bacterium; assembly: GCA_044447375.1. Classification (GTDB taxonomy): domain Bacteria; phylum Acidobacteriota; class Terriglobia; order Terriglobales; family Acidobacteriaceae; genus JAHFUA01. The sequence goes on from JBIOFT010000022.1 coordinate 16,435, forward strand.
CAGCAAAACGCCTTCTTAGCCACCCAGTATGAATACCCGTTCCTGAGTCCGTCGGGGATCCTGGTGGAGCTGCAATGGCGAATCGTTCCCCGGTATTTCTCTCTTGCCCTGAGCGAAGAGCAGTACTGGAGCCGGATTCAGCCGCTCACGGTATGCGGCCGGGAGATGAATTCGCTCTCCTGCGAAGACCTGCTGCTGCTTCTCTGCTTCCACGGCGGCAAACACGGCTGGGAAAAGTTGATCTGGCTGGCGGACGTGGCCGAACTGGTGGTGTCCAACCCGCATTGGGACTGGGAGTACGTCCTCGATCAGGCCCGGCGGGCCGGCGGTTTGAGGATGCTGCTGCTCGGTGTTGTCCTGGCTAACAGGCTGCTCGGAACCACGATTCCACGGGACCTCGAGCAACCGCTCGCTCGCGACCCGGCGGTGGAGCGAATCGCCGACAGCGTTAGCCGCGATCTTGTCCGTGGTGAGCTTCCAACCTACGTAAAATCGCAGCTCTACCTCTTACGGGTGCGGGAGCGCTGGCAGGACAGGTTGCAGTATGTTGTCTGGTTCACCTTGACGGCCACGCCCATGGAATGGAAGATGGTCGATCTTCCGCCATCGCTTTCTGTCCTGTACCGCTTCCTGCGCGTGCTGCGGGGATTGGGAAAAGCGATGTCACTGGCCAGTAACACTGCGTCCCGGCTGATCAAGAGCAAGTTGTAGGCGGTGGAGTGCGGCCTCACTGACTTTCCGTTTGTACCAGGCCCTTCTCCGCCATGGCGCTGACCAGGTTCATGAGGTCGCGGGCGCAAGTCTCTTCGCTTACCTCGTATTCGCACAGCAACTCTTGCAGCACCGCTTGCAGATCGCTGTGATCCTGCAGGAGGGTCCAGATGCGGGTTCCCACGGCATCCAACCCGAAGTACACGCCACTTTTCAAATCCAGGAGAACGCTTTCTCCCTGAAGATTGCGCCACACCACGTCCTCGCTTGGCTTGACCTGCAGAGAGAGGGATAGTTTGCTCATGCCAGCCTCACATCTCCAGCTATTCACTATACGCTCGCGAAACTCTGGCAACACGGTCCAGTGCCTCCGACCGCTCCTTGAACCGGCCGGGAAAACGCTCGCTAATGCGGGCGGCAATCTCCCCCACGGACGCCTTACCGTCCATCGCAGTCAAAATAAAGTGATCGATCGAGCCCTCCCCATTACAGCGAGGGACGTAGGCCTCGCTTCCCTTCCGCAGAGATGCCGGCGAAATCGGGAAGGAACAAAAGTCCGACTGATCGAAACTCGCCTTCACCGCTTTCTCCCCTTTCCCCAGAACCTCCGTGGTCCATCGATAGACGTAATCGTCCGCCACCAGATTGCAGCGTAGCTTCAGCCGGACCACATCCCCGGCCTGGAGGCTGACAGGTCTGGTCCAGGGGAAAAAGGTTTGCCCGTAGGCACTCCGGTTGTAGCCGGGAGTGTTGGAGAAAAATATCTCGTCGGTGAGCACACAATCGAACCACACCAGCAAGCCGTGGCCAACTCCCGGGCGGGTTATGACGAAGGTCGCGTCAGCCCTGGAATCCGGGCCCTCCACCTGCATGAAATCCAGCACCACCCCACATTGCGGGGCAGCCAGCAGGTCTTCCAAGCGGAGCCGCGCCATTTGCCGGGTGTTGATGGCGAGGTCCCGGGCGGCGTGCATTTCGAACCCGTGGCCGGCTTCCCAGGGCTGCGTATGTTCTGCATACGCTGGCTGGGATTCGGCCACCCCAAGCCACACGATCTCCTTCTTCGGAATCATCACTCCACCGGGCGCGAGGAACCGTTGGCGGGCATCGGCGACCGAGCGGAGGTGCTGCTGGAACCAGGGGAGGGTTCCATTCAGGTCGGACACGATGACGTCGACGCGTTCCGGCAGGCTGACCTGGGTGGACAAGCCCTCAACGAACTCGATCTGTCCGGCAAAACCGTTGCTGATCGCGATCTCCCTCGCCACGTTGATTACAGGATCGGATTCGATGGCGTAGACCCTGCGGGCGCCGAACTTGCAGGCCAGCAGGGCCATGATGCCAGGGCCGGTTCCCACATCCAATACTGCGGACCCCGGCTTTACGGTCCGACGCAAGGCCTCCGTGAAGGCATGAAAACGGACCGGGTCCTTGATCATGCGACCGTAGGCTAGGATGTCGTACACCGGCAATCCTTTCTGGCCGTCAACGATCTATGCGCTGATCTATGCGCTCGAGGTCCTCGATGATGGAGCTGCACAATCCTCGTACGTTACGGGGCGACGGGTGGGGAGTTACACTCCGTCCGGGCACACGGTTCACCAGACGCGCCAGCGCGTCGAACTCCTGGGCTCGCGTGTGGTTGGGTAGCCGGTTGGCATAGCTATTGCCGACCAGGTTGATCAGAAACTCGCGCGGGGCGAGCCGCGAAATCGTTCCGCTGGGACGTGGTGAGATGCGCTCGCCCAGGACGTAGACGGCGGCCAGGGGCAGGGCTCGCTCCTCAAACTGGCACCCTCCCCCCAGTTCCAGACCTCGCTTTTCCCAACTTTCCGCGAGCCGGGGAAGTGCTTCCGGAGAACCGTATAAAGCCTCGACGGAATCGGGCCAGAGGCAAAGCCGAAGGTAAGCGGGCTGAACCAGGAACTCCCCATTGAGTTCTCTCACGGCCACAATGTCGTCGGTGAGCACCGGAAATTTCGAAAGTGCGAAGGCCGCGGCAGTGGTTGACTTGCCCGCTCCCCCCGGTCCGAGCAATGCAACCGCCTTATCTCCCACGGCGACGGCGCTGGCGTGAAGCAGGGTTACGCCGCGCACGAACAGCAGGTAACCGAAAGCGGGACCGGCGAGATAGGTGAGCACATCATCGAAGTCCACGGGCTCGGGCCAGAACGACCACACAGACTCTCCGGTTCGGTCGATAAAGAATTCGGGCCCGTCGGAGTAGTGGAAGTGTAAGTAATCGCCTCCATTCAACTGCCACACGCGCAGGAGCGGCTGACCGAAGTCATCCGTGTAAGGGCTCCGATGCCACTCTTTGCGGTCAAGCTTGCCGAACGGGTTGGGACAGGCTCCCTCCAGGTGCAACGAAACGTCCGGCTGACCGGGAGAAGTGGGCAGGAAGACGCCAACAGGACGATTTGCGCGGACGCGCAGGCCGAATACCGAGTAGAAATAAGTCCCCGTCTCAGGGGGCGATGGAGAATCCACTTTCTGCGACGACCTTAGCCCGTCCTCTGAGGAAACATTGTGTCGAAAGTTCCCATGATGCCCACAGCTTCCGTAATCTTCCGGACATCACCATACGCGGTCAACGTTGGGGTTGTGTATGGCTTCTTGGTCGGCTGCTGGCCGTTTTGCGGCATGAACACACTCCTTATCAGCGTTCTTCCTGTCCTGCACCCACAGTGAGGCGAATCTACACCCTACCGGAACAGCTTGGCCACATTCTGCCATCATTTATCTTGGCGTGTAAAGCCGCAATGGTGGCAAACTCAATTCCTCCGCCAAGTGGAGGTTTGGCTCAGCCATGCGCTCAGAACTGCCGGTCGAACCGAAAACTGGTAGCTGTTCTGTCCAAACGCCGCCGGTGACTTCAGAAAAGCCTGGTACTTGACACGGTCCACATAGGCCGCCAGATTCAACGGCGCCTTGGAAAACGCGCCGCGATTATTGCGCACGAAAATCAGCCAAGGGTCGGCGGCCAGGGGCGTCTTCGGCCGCAGCCGCACGGCATCCGGCAAGATGTCCCGCATGGCGGAGCGTATCAGGCACTTGTCAAGCGTCCACGGCACGGGCGGAATCGCAAACAGGAACCGGAGCAGCCGCAGATCGAAGTAGGGGTGCACGTGCTCCAGACAGATTCGCGTGGCTCCCGGATCACAGCCCTCGAAATAGTTCTGCCAGAAAGGCGCTAAGAGCAGGGCGACCGCCTCCGGCCGGTGCCGATGTGGCGCCGCGGGGGCACTCATCTCTTTCCAGCGCTCCTGCAGCCGCAAGTGGGATTCGAAATCCGGGTTCAACCACTCCGGATAGTCCACGCGCCAGGGGTCGCAGACGCCGAACCGGCGCTGCAGCAAAGTTCGAACCCCCAGGGGAGGCAACCCGCGTCGGGCGCGCGCGTATCGCACGCCGTCCCGCAAAAAGCGCCCAAGGCGCCCTTGACTCAGCAGGCGACGAAAGTGGGAGTTCGTGGGAAACAGCCCGGCATCACCGCCTTGTCCGGTGAGCAAGATTCGGGACGCGTTTCCGGCCAGCCGGTAGAAGTCGGTATCGAACACGGCGAGAACGTTCTCGTCCGGTTGTGAGGACCGTGCGTCCGGAAGGTCAGGCTGCACCGCTGTAACGTAACCGTCCCCCGCGAGGTACTCGATGGGAAGGCCCAATGATTCCGCAAACAGTCGGGAATAATGCCGCTCGTTGTCAGGAACGACTTTGTCGAATACCGTGGTGAAGGCGCGCAAGTCGCTGCACCCCGCTCGACGTGCAAAAGCCGCGACGGATGTGGAATCAAGCCCGCCGCTCAAGGAAATCGCGGCACGATCCGTGCGCAATCTGTCCTTCACTGCGGTGTGCAGCAGTTGACGAAAGTGCTCCTCGTAATCGGTGGAGTGTTGGTATCGGATCTCCTCATCGTCCGGGGGAGTCCAGTACCGCTGCACGGACAGTTTGCCCCCACACCAGGTCAAAGCATGCGCTGGTGGAAGACGGCGGATGCCGGCAAAAATCGTGGCCGAGGGGTCCTGGACGGAGCCAAAAAGCAGGAAATCAGCCACCGACAGCTCGTTCAGGCCGGCCGCGGCCTCTGGTTGCATGCGAACACAATCCAGAGTGTTGCTGAAGACCAGCCACCGCTTGGTCTCGGCATAGTAAAAGGGCTTAATCCCAACCTGGTCATGCGCGCAGAAGAGAGACTTGCGCTTCCCATCCCAGATGGCGAAACAAAAGTCTCCCAGCAAGTGTTCGAGGCAAGCTTGGCCCCAGGCAGCGTAGGCGCGAAGAATCAACTCAGCATCGCCGGCGCTTCTGGGACAGGGATGACCGGTACTGTGCAGTGCGGAGAGGAGGTCAGCGCAGGCATCCAGCCGCGCGTCCGCGACTATCCAAACCTCGCCGTCGAGGCTGAAGGGTTGCTGTTGGTTGGCGGAGGGGGTCGCTATGCTGAGCAGGGCGTGACCAAAAGCGACGCCGTCGCCTACCCAGGTCTGCTGGGCGTCCGGCCCGCGAAATGCCATGAACTGCGTCACCGCCTGAAGGAGAGAACGGTCCGGGGTTTCACCCTGAACACCCAGCACGCCAACAATTCCGCTCATGCTGTAGCGCCCGAGCGAAAATACGTATCAGAAGAGAGCACCTGAATCGAGCCTGGATTCCGAGAAAGAGTCGGTACCAACTTTCGCAGCCCCTGTCGGAATATAAGCAACAACTCCGATTCGATCAAGTTGCACATGATGTACAGCACGCAGGGAACATCTGGAGTGTTCCGTGGAAAAGGGCAGGCCCGTCTCGACCTGCCCCGGCGGCAAGTTGCTCTCAGGCAGCCTTGCCGGCTGCGATCCGGTGGGTAGTGGAGAGGTTTACCGTGAAGGTCTGAACCTTGGGCGCGGAAGCGACCTGGTTCTGGATCAGTTCATTGATCGTTGGGTACTGCTCGCGGTTGTAGCGCTCCGCATCTTCCTGTGTCCTCCACACACTGATGGCAAGGACGCGGTCCGCTTGCGAGTTGGACACCAGCACGAGCTCGTCCACGAATCCTGGCTGGTTGCGGAGGATAGGGAGCGCCCTCTCGGCGATGGTGTTGCAGAGATCCTTGGCTCTGCCAGGCTTGGCTTGCACTTCGACAACGCGGGTGAACATCCCGTCTCTCCTTTCGTCGGCTAGAGGAAGTGAAAGGGACGGCGCCGATAGCGGGGCGGCGCCAGTAGCGTGCAGGGAAGGTAGCGCTCCTGCCAGTGACGGTCAATACCCGAAGATCAGTGCAATGTGAAAAACACGGCTTTCGCTGCGGCGCTCACGGCAGGTCGGCGGCTTCGGTGCTGAGATGCGGATTGCTCTCCTGCTCGGGAGGCAGAAGGCCGGCAGGGTAGCCGCCGCCGTTGTACTCGGCCATGCGGTTCTTCCACTTCAGGAATTCTGTGATGGTCTGCGGCTCGATCCGGACCTCCACCCGGCGCAAGCTCGCCAGCAGCAGATTCATTTCGTAGAGCAGTCCCGCCGGCGTCCGCAGATTATGCCGGCTGGCCTTCACGGCAACGTGCAGCTTCCCGGCTCTCGATTCCAGAAAACCCCAGCATCGCGGCAGGTCTTCGGCCGAAAGCAGGCCCGCCGGGGTCAGGTACCAGCGCTCGCATCCCAGGCCGAGTTCGGAGTTCTGCCGGAACGGCTTGGCGCGATCGGCAAGGAAGTCGGAGCGCGACAGCTTGCACTCCACCACCACGGAACGGCACGCGCCTTTCCATCCGATGGCGTCCGGCATCTCGCCGCTGACGCAGGCCTGTTCGGAAAGCACAATGCCGCAGCCGTATCGGCGCAGCCACTCCACCGCTTTCGAGACAAGCTGGGTATGGGTCATGCGACCTTCCGTTGTAGCCTAACCCGGGAAAAGAAGGTAGTGACTGGCGGCATTCCACCTGGGGTCTGTATCATTGTTAGAGGGGAAGCAATGCAGCGTGCGAGCGCATCCCAACAGCACCGCCGGCCGGCGGCCAGACCCTCCGCGAGGGCACAGAGGACAGTGCTGACCATGCCCCCGAGCGTCCTCACGATCGGCCATTCCACCCGCCCCATAGAGGAATTCGTTCATCTGCTGGATGCGCACGGGGTGCAGCGGCTGGTGGATGTCCGCACCGTGCCGCGTTCCCGTCACAACCCGCAATTCAACCAAGACTCGCTGCCCCAGGAACTCGAGCGCGCGGGAATCGGTTACACGCACATGCCCAGTCTGGGAGGGCTTCGCCACCCGCGCAAGGATTCCCTCAACCTGGGATGGCGGAACTCCGGTTTCCGCGGCTTCGCCGATTATATGCAGACGCCGGAGTTCGAAGGCGCGTTGAAAAACCTGATCACGCTGGCGGAGAAAGAGCGGGTGGCCATCATGTGCGCCGAGGCGCTACCGTGGCGCTGTCATCGCTCGCTGATCGCTGATGCGCTGCTGGCGCGCGGCGCGCGGGTGGAGGATATCTTCAGTTTGACAAGCACCCAGCCGCACCGGCTGACGCCGTTTGCGCATGTGTTCGGAACTGAGGTGACGTATCCGGGCCTGCCGTTCGCCGAGCAGGAGAGCACGGAGAAATCAAGCTGAAACAAGTTTCAGTAGTGGGCGACTTTGGATCTCCACAGCTCAGGCCACGGCTGGCACGGTCTTGCGGTCCAGCAATCCGCCCCGTTCCGCAGGACTCCAGATGTGATCAAGTCTGGCTCAAGCAGTTCATGCTCACCATAATATGCTTGAGCGATCAAGAATATCAAGTACAAAAAACAGGGCCCTAGCCGGGCCCTGTCCTGTTGTTACCCAAGCCGCCTGACCGATTGCCGTCTCGCGAGGTGGGCCTCTTCGTGGCTGTGCCTAAGTTGTTTCTTTGATTCGGGGGTCTCCAAACCGTAAGTCGAACGCTGGACTACACCAGTCTGGCGGAGGTTCTTGAGGGCTTCCTCGGCCTTTTTGAGTTCCTCCGGGTCAACGTTGGGGTTATCGGCGATCATCTTGTCCAAGTCAATTTCTTTCGGCATTGTCGGCACCTCCGTTTCTCAGCCCAGCGGGGTGAACTGGGCACGGGTCTGTACTACCCACAAATGTCTGACGGTTGAGAGATAGTCCTGCAACAACCGATGATAATCCTTGATGCAATTCCGCAGGTCTTCGATCTTCCCGAAATCACGAATGAGGAGCTTCAGGTCCTTCCGCAGCACAGCCATGTGGATACCGCGTCCATGCGAGTTCCACTTGTCGATCTTGTTGAGCATCTTCGCAATCTCTTCCGCTCGCTTCACGCGCATTTCCTTCGTTACTTTGAGCTTCCTCGTTGCTGTCTTCTTCCAGTTCTTGAACTTGTACTTGACCAACCATTCTTTCAGCAGCGAGATGGAAAGCTCTCTGGCCTGCTCATACATGTAGAGTTCAGCAGGGTCGAAACGGTTGATTAAAAACGCAAGTTCTGCCGTCGTCAAGTTCCCGCTCTGAGATTTCCTGATGAGCCGGTCGTTTACTGTTCGAGGTAGCCAAGAGCTGGCACCATCTTGTCATCTTTCGACGACTGCGGATCAATGGGCCCCAGCACCGAGAAGTAGTCCATGTAGATTTCGTCCCCAGACATCGCAAGAACAGTGCCTGCGGAGTACGCGCAGTTCGGGACGATGAAATCGACGATGCGGTAGTGGTGTCTCAGCGTCTGGGCGATTCTCTGCGTGACTTCGATATACCCACCACCCGTTTCCAAAAGGACGCTGAGTTTCCGCTTTTTGTGCGGAAGGGCATCGACAGCTTCCCTGACCACAACATCTAAACCGAAACGGATCGGAGCACAGAGCACCAACACGTCACCCCCCGTGCACACTTCTAATGAGCACAGCCTCTCCTTCAACTGGTCGACAATTATGATGTTGGCGCTAGTCTTCAGAGCCATCGAGTTGATGTGCCCACCGCGCCTGAGCAGCCAATCGGGCGATTTCGGAGCGACGTGCCCCAGAAAGCGCCTTGGCCCTGGCGGGCCCGCCCTTCCTGCCGCCGAGTTTCCCCAGGGAGACAGCTGCTGGATTCTTGCGGGGGGACTTTGGGGAACGCTCACTGTGGCCTGAATCGGTAACTTTGTCAACAACTGAGGCCGCGATCTGATTAACGTCTTGCCTGCTTGACCGCTGACGCATGCTTGCAGTATGCCACAGAAACAGCGAGCGTGAATGTGATCAGTAAACACTTTTCCAAATCGGAGGTCGCAAACCTTTGCACACTTGGACAGTGCCCGAATGTGCTTGACCGCTCTAGCAATTGGACGGCCATTCGATGCCAAGGATTTATTCAAACCAGCCCATTACCCAAGTTTCACGTTTCAAGTTTCACGTGCAAGGACCAGACTTGCTTGAAACTTGAAACATGAAACGTGAAACGTCATTTCCGGCCGGCAGCTTCGACGCTCTGCGTGGGATCGGCGCCGGTCCAAGTGACGTCGGCGGTCGGGCCGTAAGTCGCGGGCACGGGCCGCTCCATCATGCGCAGGTACGCCGTCAATTGAGTGCGGTGATGGCAGGTGTGCAACACGCGTCGCCAGAAGATCCATATGCGCTGGCGGACCACGTCAAAGAACGGCACCTGATCGAGCCACCAAGCTTCGTTCTGCAGCGCGAAGAAAGCCAGCCGCGGCACCGCCAGTTCGCACATACGGTGGGTATAGTCCGCGGGCGCTTCAGACTTGGGGAGCACCTCCGCCGGAGGCGGTTCGGGCGCTCCCAGGAACTCCCCGAAGAAGCGGCGCTCGGAGAGCAATTGGTGCTTGAAGATCTCCAAAACCGGGCGCGATCGCGGATGGGGCTTGTAGCTCATGTCGGCCGCAGAGAAACAGCGCCACACGGAAATGACCTTGTTGGTCTCGCTGGCGTAGGTGTCCAGCAAGTGCTGGAACATTGGCGACGACGCCCGTGGAACCTGGGCATCAGGGATGGCGATGTACGAGTAGTTCATCGGCATAGGCGAGCCTCCGCGAACGGCGAAAAATTCTACACCTCATCCATAAGCCTCTGGGCCAGCCTACAATATTAAGGATGGACCCTGGTTTCATGTTCTGGGATGTGGACACCCAGGCGGACTTCATGCTGCCGCAAGGCAAGCTGTATGTCCCCGGGGCGGAGCAAATCATTCCAATCCTGGCCAAGCTCACCATTTGGGCAGCGCAACACCAGGTGCTGATAATTGCGTCCGCCGATGCGCACCAGCCCGGCGACGCGGAGTTCAGCCTGTATCCTCCGCACTGCTTGGCCGGCACGCCGGGACAAAAGAAGATCCCGGAGACCTCGCTCACTCCGCAGTTCATCATCCCTAACCGCCACGGGGCGAACTTGCCCGATGTTGATCGCTACCCGCAAATCGTCCTCGATAAGCAGGAGTTCGATGTGTTCGGCAATCCGAATACGGACTCTTTGCTGGCGCAGCTCGGCAAGCCGGAGATCGTGCTTTACGGCGTGGTGACGGAGATCTGCGTCTCGGCTGCCGCGAGAGGCCTGCTCGACCGTGGCTACCGTGTGACCGTGGTGGAAGACGCGATCCGGCACCTGGATGCAGGGAAAAGCCGTGCCTTCCTCCAAGAAGTCCGCCGGCGAGACGGCCGGATCGTTACAGCCGGGCAGTTGCTGAGCGCCGCCGCTTGACCAGCGCTCATAATTCGGTTTGAATCTGTATCCTCACGCAGTCCGTCGCATCCTATAGGTCTGGTTTCCTTCGTTGGCGAACTCGTCTCCTAACCGCAGCCCGGTGCTGCCAGGTGATCGCGCATGAGTTCCAAGTCTGAGTCTCTCTCTTCCACGATTTCCGAACCACCATCGAGCGGGCGCCTGGAACTCAATCGCGCCCAGCGTTCACCCAAAACCGCGGAGGAGATGGATCAGCTCTGTATCAACACCATCCGATTCCTGTCGGTGGACGCGGTCGAACAGGCGCATTCCGGGCATCCCGGACTGCCGCTGGGCGCGGCGTCCATGGCCTACGTGCTGTGGGACCGCTTTCTGCGCCACCATCCCCGCAATCCGCACTGGTTCAATCGCGACCGTTTCGTTCTCTCCGGCGGGCACGGTTCCATGCTGCTCTACTCGCTGCTCCACCTCACCGGCTACGACCTGCCGCTCAGCGAGATCCAGCGCTTCCGCCAGTGGGACAGCAAGACGCCGGGACATCCGGAAGCCGGCCTTACACCCGGAGTCGAGGTCACCACCGGGCCGTTGGGCCAAGGCTTCGGGATGGGCGTGGGGATGGCGGTCGCCGAAGCGCATCTGGCGAGCTGCTTCAATCGTCCGGGCTTCCCCATCGTGGACCACTACACGTACGCCATCGCCACCGATGGCGACCTTATGGAGGGGGTTGCGTCGGAGGCCGCGTCGCTCGCGGGCACGCTCAAGCTGGGGAAGCTGATCTGCTTGTACGACAACAACCACGTCTCGCTCGAAGGCCCTACCTCTCTGGCGTTCACGGAAGACGTCTGCCGGCGGTTCCGCAGCTATGGCTGGCAGGTATTGAATGTTCCCGATGGCAACAATCTGGACGCGGTGGACGCTGCCATCCGTCTGGCGCAGGCGGACAAGGACCGGCCGTCACTGCTGGTGGTCCGCAACCACATCGGCTACGGCAGCCCCAAGCAAGACAGCTTTGAAGCGCACGGCGAGCCGCTCGGCCCCGAAGCCACGCGCGCCACCAAGCAGAAGCTGGGCTGGCCGGCCGAGCCGGCGTTCCTCATCCCCGAGGAGGCCCGCGGGCATTTCCGCCAGGCTGTGGAGCGTGGAGGTCAACTGGAATCGCAGTGGAAGGACTTGTTTGACAACTACCGCCGGCAGCATCCCGACGACGCTGCGCAACTGGATCGCATGATCCGTGGCGAGCTTCCGAAGAACTGGTCCGCGGATTTGCCTTGGTTCAAGCCGGATTCGGCGGGCCTCGCCACGCGCGTGGCTTCCTCCAAGGTGATGAACGCCATCGCCAAGCGTCTGCCGGAATTGATCGGCGGCTCGGCCGACCTGAATCCGTCTACCAAGACCTACCTCGCAGGTTATGGCGATTTCGGAATCAGCGACGATGGCGGCCGCAATGTCCACTTTGGGGTGCGCGAGCACGCCATGGGCACCATCGTAAACGGCATGGCGATGCACGGCGGCCTGATCCCTTACGGCGCGACCTTCTTCGTCTTTACCGACTACATGCGGCCAGCGCTGCGCCTCGCGGCGCTGATGGAGAGCCATTCCATTTTCGTGTACACGCACGACAGCGTCGGGCTCGGTGAAGACGGGCCCACACACGAGCCTGTCGAGCACCTGATGAGCCTGCGGGCGATGCCCAACATGACGGTGCTGCGCCCGGGCGACGCCAACGAGACCACGGTGGCCTGGCGCATCGCCATCGAGCGCCGCAGGCCGGTCTGCCTGGTGCTGACGCGGCAGAACCTGACCATCATGGATCCAGACAAGTTCCCAATACGCGAGGGTGTGGCACGCGGCGCTTATATCCTCGCAGGCGGACAGGAAAACGCCGACGTGATCCTCATCGCCAGCGGGTCGGAAGTGCAGCTTGTGCTCGCGGCGCGGGACAAGCTGGCCGAAAGGAAGATAGCGGCGCGCGTGGTGTCGATGCCAAGCTGGGAACTGTTCGAGGAACAATCGGCTGAGTATCGCGAACAGGTTCTTCTCAAGAATGTTCCCAAGCTCGCCGTTGAAGCCGGCGCGACGCTGGGCTGGTACAAATACGTCGGCGAAAAGGGCGCGGTGATCGGGATCGACCGTTTCGGCGCATCGGCGCCGGGAAAAATCGTGATGGAAAAGCTCGGCCTCAACCTGGACAACGTGGTGCAACACGCGTTGCGCCTGGCTGGGAGGTAAACCGTGCGGGTCGCCATCGCCGCCGATCATGCTGGGTTCCCGCTGAAACAGGAGCTGGCGCCGTGGCTGCGCAGCTCGGGACACGAGGTCATCGATCTAGGCACGACCAGCACCGAGCCGGTGGACTATCCCGACTTCGCCGAGGCAGTCGCGCATGCGGTGCTGGAAGGCCAAGCCGCCCGCGGCATCTTGATCTGCGGCAGCGGCGTGGGTGCATCGGTAGCGGCTAACAAGGTCCCGGGAATCCGCGCCGGGCTGTGCCACGACACCTACTCGGCGCATCAGGGCGTCGAACATGACGACATGAACGTGCTGGTGCTGGGCGCTCGCGTGATCGGAGTGGAACTGGCGCGCGAACTCGTGCGGGCCTTCCTGGGCGCGGGGTTCACCCGGGAACCGCGGCACGTTCGCCGCCTGGGAAAGATCCGAGCCATCGAGGAACGATACGCGGCTTCTGCCACACCTGCCCGCAACGGATAAGAACAGGAGTTTGAAACATGAGCACGCTTGTAGAACGTCCGAGCACTCCGGCCAGGAATCCTCTGCTGGACCTGCATGCCCATGGTCAATCCATCTGGCTGGACTACATCCGCCGCAACCTGATCACTTCGGGAGAGCTGAAGCGGCTGGTGGAAGAAGACGGGCTCAGCGGGCTTACCAGCAATCCCACGATCTTTGACAAGGCCATTGCCGGCAGCTCCGATTACGACGAGCAGCTCCAGCACTTGCTCACCACCGACCCGAACATGTCTCCCACGGCGCTGTTCGACGCCATCGAGATCGCGGACATCCAAGCCGCGGCCGACGTCCTGCGCCCGGTGTACGACCGCACCGAAGGCGCGGACGGCTTCGTGAGCATCGAGGTTTCGCCCGGACTTGCCAAGGACACGGCAGGCAGCGTCGCCGAGGCGCGCCGGCTGTGGCACGCCGTTGACCGTCCCAACTTGATGGTCAAGATTCCCGGCACGCCGGAAGGCATTCCGGCGATTCTTACTCTGATCGCCGAAGGCATCAATGTCAACATTACGCTGATGTTCTCGCTGGCACACTACGAGGCGGTGGCCAACGCCTATATCGGCGGGTTGGAGCGGAATTTCCAGCCGCAGCGCGTAGCTTCGGTGGCGTCCTTCTTCGTGAGCCGCGTGGATACCGCCGTGGACAAGGCCCTGGACACAATCGGTACGCCCGAAGCGCTGGCGCTACGCGGCGCCATTGCGGTCGCGAATTCCAAGCTGGTGTACCAGCGCTTCCAGGAGATTTTCTCCAGCGACCGCTGGAAAGCCCTGGCCAAGCGGGGCGCGCGCGTGCAGCGGGTGCTGTGGGCGAGCACCGGCACCAAGAATCCCGCCTATTCAGATGTGCTGTACGTGGAATCGCTTATTGGACCGGACACGGTGAACACCCTGCCTCCGGCAACGCTCAATGCCTTCCGCGATCATGGCAAGGTGAGCGAGACCGTCACCGAAGGCGTGGACCAGGCGCGGGGAGCGGTCGAACGGCTGGGAAAACTGGGCATCGACTTGAACGCGATCACCGAGACACTGCAGGAGGAAGGCGTCAAGGCCTTCTCGGAATCCATGGACAAGCTGCTGGAGTCGCTGGAGGAGAAGCGGTGCAGCATCGTCGCCAGCCAGGTCGATGCGCAGACGCTATCGCTCGGGCCGTGGGAGAAGATTGTCGAGGAGCGGCTCGGCGCGTGGCAGCGAGGCGGCTTCGCGCGCCGCATGTGGGCCAAGGATTACAGCCTGTGGTCGGCAAAACCGGTGCCGGAACTGACGGACCGCATGGGCTGGCTCACGCTGCCGGAGACCATGCACGCGCAAGTGCCGGCGCTGGTGGCCTTCGCCGATCGCGTCCGCGATGAGGGCTTCCGCCACGTGGTTCTGTTGGGGATGGGCGGCTCCAGCCTGGCGCCGGAAGTGTTTCAGCGGACATTCGGCAACGCCCGTGGCCGTCCGGAGTTGATTGTCCTGGACAGCACCCATCCCGGCGCGGTGCGCGGCGTCGAATCGCGCGTGGATCTGGCGAAGACGCTGTTTCTGGTCTCCAGCAAATCGGGCACGACGACGGAGACCAGCTCCTTCTTCTACTACTTCTGGCAGCGGCTGAGCCAGACCGGCCGGCAGCCGGGGCCGCACTTTGTGGCCATCACCGATCCCGGTTCGTCGCTGGAGAAACTGGCGGAGGAACGTGGATTCCGCGCGGCCTTCTCTTCGCCGGTCGAGGTCGGCGGGCGCTACTCCGCGCTTACCGTGTTCGGACTGGTCCCGGCAGCACTGATCGGGGTGGACATCGGCCGGTTGCTCGACGCCGGCCTCACCTCAGCGGAGAGCTCTGCCTTCTGCGTGCCGGAGACGTCCAGCGCGCCGCTGCGCCTGGGCGCGGCTCTGGGAGAGTTGGCGCTCGCTGGACGCGACAAGGTCACGTTCCTCGCGTCGCCATCGCTCGAAGCATTTCCCATCTGGGTGGAGCAGTTGATCGCGGAAAGCACCGGCAAAGACGACAAGGGCATTGTCCCCGTGGCGGACGAGCCGCTCGGGGATCCGGTCGCATACGGCAACGACCGCTTCTTCGCCGTCCTGCTGCTCGAGGGGGAATCGAGCACTCAAGTCGCGGCCAGGGTGAAGGCGCTCGAGTCTGCCGGGCATCCGGTGGTCTGCCTTCAATTGCGGCGGAAAACCGACCTGGGGCAGGAGTTCTTCCGCTGGGAGGTCGCGGTGGCCGCAGCCGGTTCGGTGCTGGGAATCCAGCCGTTCAACCAGCCCGATGTTCAACTCGCGAAGGAACTGGCGAAGAAGGCCATGTCCGCGACAGGTGGCCCAACGCAGGCAGGCGCTGGCGCCGATCTGGTACGCGCGGACAACAAGAATGCGCTGTCGCGGGCGGTGAAGCAGTGGTTGTCGTCGGTGAAGCCCGGGGACTACATAAGCATTCAGGCGTATCTGAATCCGACTTCAGAAACCTCGTCAGCCCTGCAGCAGATCCGCACCAGGCTGCGGGACCGTACGCGCGTGGCCACAACTCTGGGATTCGGTCCGCGGTTCCTCCACTCCACCGGCCAACTGCACAAAGGCGGACCGAACACGGGAGTATTCCTGCAGATCGTCGACGAGCCGGGTGAGGAACTGCCCGTCCCCGAGACGAACTATTCGTTCGCACAATTGATCCGCGCGCAGGCCGAGGGCGATTACCAGGCGCTTCAGCAGCGCGGGCGCCGTGTGCTGCGCGTGCAGTTGGGCCAGGACACGGCCTCCGGCCTGCGGCAGATCGAGGAGACGCTCGGTGGCTGAGATCACCACGTTATTCTGGGATGTGGGCGGCGTGCTAATGACCAATGCGTGGGACCGAGATACGCGGCACGCGGCCGCCCTGCGCTTCGGACTGGACGAAGAAGAGCTCGAACAGCGGCATGAGGCCCTGGTTTCGGCGCTCGAAACCGGCAAGATGTCGCTGGACGATTATCTCGAGCAGACGGTGTTCTGCCGTCGGCAGTCCTTCAGCCGCGAAGAGTTCAAGGCGTTCCTGTATGCGCAATCGCAGCCGCAGCCGGACTCGCTGGCGCTTGCGCGTGAACTGGCGGACAAGTACCTAATGGCAGCCATCAACAACGAATCCCTGGAGCTAAATCTATTCCGGATAGAGAATTTCGGGCTCCGCGAAATTTTCGCGACGTTTTTCAGCTCGTGCTTCGTCCGGCTGCGCAAGCCGGATCCGGCGATCTACAAGCTGGCGCTCGACGTGACCCAGAAGACGCGCGAGGAATGTTGCTTCATTGACGATCGACCGCTGAACCTGGAAGGCGCGCGGCAGGTGGGAATGCGCGCCATTCAATTTCAGGACGCGAATCAACTGCGCCGGGACATGGCAGAGTTGGGAGTAACGGTGGCACCGGCGGTCCCGGCGGCCTAGCACAAAAGGAGAGGCACATGGAACTTGGGATGGTCGGCCTGGGACGAATGGGTGCCAACATGAGCGAGCGGCTGGTGCGCGGCGGGCATCGCGTGGTGGGATACGATCCCAGCCCCGAGGCCGGCCGGCGCGCCGCGGAGAAAGGCATAGCCACCGCCGATTCGCTGGCGTCGCTGCTGGCTCAGTTGAAGCCGCCACGCACCGTGTGGTTGATGGTGCCGGCGGGCGATCCCGTGGACCAGACCATCGCGGCGCTGGCGCCTCATTTGAGCGCCGGGGATACCATCATCGACGGCGGCAACAGCAATTACAAGGACGACCTGCGCCGCGCCGCCAGCCTGCGGCAGAACGGCATCCACTTTGTGGACGTGGGCACCAGCGGCGGCATCTGGGGGCTCACGGAAGGCTACAGCCTCATGGTCGGGGGCGATCAGCCCGTGGTCGAGCGGCTTACCCCGATCTTCCGCACGCTGGCGCCGGCGGCGGACCGCGGCTGGGGCCGCGTGGGACCGGTGGGCGCCGGGCATTTCGTCAAGATGGTGCACAACGGGATCGAGTA
>JBIOFT010000023.1:0-32971 GCA_044447375.1 Terriglobales bacterium
CTGAAGGTGCCGGGGGTGGAAGTGTCGTCGGGCTCGCTCGGCCAGGGCCTGAGCGTGGCCGTGGGCACGGCGCTCGCGGGCAAGCTCGCCGGCAAGCCGCACAAGGTGTTCTGCATCATGGGCGACGGCGAGCAGCAGGAAGGCTCCATCTGGGAAGCCGCCATGGAAGCCGGCCACTACAAGCTCGACAACCTGATCGGCATCGTGGACAAGAACGGGCTGCAGATTGACGGCCGCGTGCAGGACGTCATGAACATCGAGCCGCTCGACAAGAAATACCGCGCCTTCGGATGGGAAGTGTTGAGCTGCGATGGTCATGACATGCAGCAGGTGGTGGAAACGCTGGAGAAGGCGCGCACGACTGTGGGCAAGCCGACAGTGATCCTGGCCGAAACCGTCAAGGGCAAGGGCGTCAGCTTCATGGAGAACGTCGCCGGCTGGCACGGCAAGGTGCCCAGCGTGGAAGAAATGATCAAGGGCCTCGGGGAGCTCGGTCTCGAAAAACAAATTCCCTACGCCCGCCTGCTGGAAAAAGCCAAGCAGTTCCAGGCGGAAGTGGACCGCACGCTCGAGGCCAAGCTGCCCAAGTTCAGCCGCAATTACTGGTGGAACAGCAGCTCAAGAATGAAGGCCGCGATGAAACCCACGCGCATGGGCTTCGGGCAGTCGCTGGCCGAGAACGGCGATGACAAGCGCGTGGTCTGCCTCGGGCTGGACATCTCCGGCTCCATCACCATCAGCGAGTTCTACGCCGGCAAGCCGGCGCGCAAAGACCGCTGGATCAGCATGGGGATCGCGGAGCAGTCCGCGACCGCCGCCGCCGCGGGGCTGGCGCGCGAAGGCAAGCTGCCGGTCTTCGGGACGTATGGAACATTCGCGGCGTCGCGCAATCTCGACCAGTTGCGGGTCTCGGTCTGCTACGGCGACTTCAACGTGCTGGTGGCGGGCGCGCACGGCGGCGTTTCCGTGGGCCCGGACGGCGCCACCCACCAGGCGCTCGAAGACCTGTTCAATGTCCTCGGCCTGCCCAACATGCAAGTGGTCGTGCCCTGCGACGCGGTGGAAACGCGCAAGGCCACCACGTACCTGCTCCTGAAACAGCCTGGGCCGAAGTTCCTCCGCTTCGCGCGCGAGGCCACACCCATCGTCACCACCGAGCAGACGCCGTTCGTCTTTGGCAAAGCTAACGTCATCCGCCTGCGCCACGAGGCGGAGAACTTCATCGACGCCTTCGAGACGGTCCTGGCCGAGGAGTACGCCAACGAGCATGAGGATGTGAGCATCATCGCCTGCGGGCCAATTGTGCCGGAAGCCATGCGCGCCGCCTGGATCCTGAAGCAGGAGTTCGGATACGAGACGCGGGTAATCAATCTGCACACGCTGAAACCCATCGACGCGGCGGCCATCCGGCGCGCCGGCAAAGAGACCGGCGCCATCGTCACCGCGGAAGAGCACCAGATCGGCGCCCTGGCCTGGCGCGTCAGCGGTATCCTGACCGAGAGCCCCGAGCTCTACGGCGTGCCGGTGATCACCGGCGCCATCGGGGTGAAGGACCGCTTCGGCGAATCCGGATACCCGTGGGAGCTGATTAAGGAGTTCGAGGTCAGCGCCGAGCACATCGCGCAGAAAGCCGCTGAGCTGATGGCGGTCAAGCAAGGTGCGCTGACGGGAGTGGGAGCCATCGGGGATCGGGTCATCGGGTGATCGGGTCATCGGGAGGTTACCGCGTGCTGGGGACACCCAGCGGCTAGCGCTTGGGGAGTTTTGCGCTCGTCCGGCGCGGCTGGAAAGCCGTGCCCTTTCAAAACCTCACAACCCACGCGAGCTTTTCACTTTTCACTTACCACTTTTTCTGCCGTAACCTTTTCCCCCTCTCAACGGTTTACCCTAGTGAGATGGCGTTTCCGCGGAGAGCACTCAGGAAGGAAGCCGACGAACGGCTTCTGGTGGAGGCGGCGCAGGCCGATCCGGCGCTCTTCCGCAAACCTCTGCGCCATCTCCCGGCCCGCACGCATCCAAGTTCTGTGCTCGCACGTCAACCCCGGCTGCGGTCAGCAACGTCGAAGTGCCTGCTTATCGGCGTCAGCCTACTGCTCCCCGCTGGGGCCGTCGCGCAAGGGACCGGATTCACCCAGCCCCTTCCGCAAGTGCAGGCGGGCACCAGCGCGCCACCCTTGTCTTCCGCGAGCGGCCAGCAGAATCCGTTTCTGGGAGGCGTGCCCTCGGGACCGACGACGCCAGGCGTACTGAAGCTCTCGATGCTCGAGGCCATCCAGCGCGGTTTGCGCTACAACCTCGGACTGCTGCTTTCCTCCGACCAGACGGAAGCTGCGCGCGGAGTCCGCTGGAAAGCGCTCAGCGAAATGCTGCCCAACCTCAACACCCGCATCTCGGAGACCGCGCAGCAGGTGAGCCTGGCCGCCTTCGGACTCAAGCCCGGCACTATCCCTGGCCTGCCGTCGGTCGTGGGACCGTTCGGCCTGTTTGACGCGCGCGCCTTCCTCACCGCCCCCGTGCTCGACTTTCACGCTCTGGAGCGCATCCGCCAGGAATCGCACAACCTGGAAGCCGCGACCTGGAATTATCGCAACTCGCGGGAACTCGTGGTGCTCGTGGTGGGCGGCAGCTACTTGCAGGTGCTGGCGGCCGCCGCCCGCCGCGATGCCGCCCAGGCGCAGTTCTCGACCGCCAAGAGCCTGTACGACCAAGCTGTAGACCTGAAGCGCGCCGGCATGAGTCCCGGCATCGACGTGCTGCGCGCGCAGGTGGAAATGCAGGCGCAGCAGCAGCGGCTGCTCGCCGTCAGCAACGACTTCGAAAAGCAGAAGCTGCAGCTCGCGCGCGTCATCGGGCTGCCCGTCGCCCAGGAGTTCGAGCTCACCGACACCGTGCCCTTCCAGCCCGCGCCCGAGATCCCGTTCGACCAGGCCATGGAAACGGCGTACAAGAACCGCTCCGACTACCAGGCGGCGCTGAGCCTGGAGCACGCCGCCGAGTCGGGAAAGCGGGCGGCCGAAGCCGAGCGTCTGCCCTCGCTGGGGATCAATGGCGATTACGGCGACGTCGGCATCGCCCCCGGCAGTTCGCATGGGACGTTCACGGCCACCGCCGGGTTGCGCATTCCCGTCTTTCAGGGCGGCAAGGTGCGCGGCGACGTGCTCCAGGCGGACGCACTCCTGAAACAGCGCCGCTCCGAACTCGAAGACCTGCGCAGCCGCATCGAGTACGAGGTGCGCACCGCCTTCCTCGATCTCAAGTCGGCGGCCGAGCTGGTCGAGGTCGCGCAGAGCACCATGGGCCTGGCCCAGGAGCAGCTCCGGCAGGCGCAGGACCGCTTCGCCGCCGGCGTGGCCAACAACATCGACGTGGTGCAGGCGCAGGAATCGCTGGCCACGGCCAACGAGAATTACATTTCCAGCCTCAATAGCTTTAATCTGTCCAAGCTGTCGCTGGCGCGCTCGCTGGGCGTGGCGGAAACCGCGACCCAGCGCTACCTGGGAGGAACGAAGTAGTGGCCGATTCCGTCAAGACCGAGCCTGAGAAGCAGCCGCTGGTGAGAGAAGAAACCGTCAGCCACGGCGAAGAGTGGCACGAGGAAGAGCCGCCCTCGCGGCGGCAGCGCGCCCGCTCCTACTTCCAACGACACCCCGCAGCCCGCTGGCTGCTGCTGCTGGTGGTGATCGGAGTCGTCGTTTCCCTCGTCCGGGTCTGGCGCTACTACTCGATCCGCGAGAGCACCGACGATGCCCAGATTGACGGCTACATTTATCCGGTGAGCGCGCGCATCTCCGGCACCGCCATCAAGGTGAACTTCGACGACAACACGTACGTGGAGAAAGGCACGGTGCTGGCCGAACTCGATCCCACCGACTACCAGGTGGCCCTGCAACGCGCCCAGGCCGATCTTGCCGACGCCGAGGCCACCGCCCAGGCCGCGCGCACTAACGTTCCCATCACGCACACCGGCACCAGCAGCCAGTTGAGCGCAGCGCAGGCGGCGGTGGCTACCGCGCAGAAAGAAGAGCTGTCGGCGCGAGCGCGGGTAGCCGATGTCGAGGCCAGGTACAAGAAGGCGGCCGCCGACCTTCGCCGCATGCAGCAGTTGATCGCGAAGGATGAGGTCTCGCAACAGCAGTACGACGCCGCGGTCGCGGCCGAGCAGGCGGCCAAAGCCACGGTGGACGCCGAGCGCGCCAACGTGGCCGCCGCCCAGAGCCGCGTGGTCCAGGCCGAAGCCAGCGCGCGCAGCGCCCAGACCGGGCCGCAGCAGGTAGCGGTGATGCGCTCCCGCGCCGGCGCCGCCGAGGCTGCAGTCCAGCGCGCCCAGGCTGCCGTCGCGCAAGCGCAACTCAACCTGCAATACACCACCATCCGCGCTCCCGTCTCCGGCATCGTCAGCCAGCGTAACGTGGAAGTCGGACAGACGGTCCAGGCCGGCCAGCCGCTGTTCGGCATCGTCGATCTCGACAACATCTGGGTCACCGCAGATTTCAAAGAGACGCAGTTGAAGAACATGCGCCCCGGACAGCCGGCCCGCGTCCAGGTGGACGCCTACGGTCGCACCTGGTCCGGCCACGTGGACTCCCTCGGCGGCGCCACCGGCGCGCGCTTCAGCCTGCTGCCGCCGGAGAACGCCACCGGCAATTACGTCAAGGTGGTGCAGCGCATTCCGGTGAAGATCGTTTTCGATAAAGGGCAGGACCCGCAGCACCGGCTGCGGCCCGGCATGTCGGTGGTTCCCACCGTCCTGACGAGGTAGCGCGCCGATGGCCGCCACCAGCTATCCCATCGCCGGGGAAGAAGCGCCGGAGATCAGCCCGTGGATCGTCGCCGTTGCGGTGATGCTCGGCACTTTCATGGAAGTGCTGGACACCACGGTGGTGAACGTTTCGCTGCCGCACATCGCCGGCAGCCTCTCCTCCACGGTGGACGAAGCCACTTGGGTGCTGACCTCGTATCTGGTGGCCAACGCCATCATCCTGCCCATGACCGGCTGGCTGTCAAACCAGTTCGGACGCAAGCGCATGCTGATGCTCTCGGTGGCCGGCTTCACGCTCTCTTCCTTGCTCTGCGGCATGGCGCCCACGCTTCCGATGCTCATCATCTTCCGCGTCATTCAGGGCGCGACCGGAGGCGGGCTGCAGCCGCTCTCCCAGTCCATTCTGCTGGAGGCGTTTCCCCCCGAAGGGCGCGGCAAGGCGATGGCGTTCTGGGCGCTGGGCATCGTGGTTGCGCCCATGCTGGGCCCGGTGCTGGGCGGCTGGATCACCGACAGCTACAGTTGGCGCTGGGTCTTCTACATCAACCTGCCGATCGGCATCGCCGCCACCCTGATGGCCAAGTTCTTCATCTTCGATCCGCCCTACATCCGGCGGCAGTCGTCTTATGTGGATTGGTGGGGGATCGGCTTCCTCGCCACCGGCATCGGCGCGCTGCAGATCATGCTCGACAAAGGCCAGGAAGAAGACTGGTTCAGCTCCGACTTCATCCGCGTGCTGGCGGTGGTGGCGGTGGTGGGACTGGCGGCGTTCGTCATCCGCGAACTGCGTGTGCAGCATCCCATCGTGGATCTGCGCGTCTTCAAGGTGGGCACCTACGCTACCGGGGTCTTCATGATGACGGTGCTGGGATTCGTGCTCTACGGCAGCACCGTGCTCATCCCCATCTGGCTGCAGACGCTGATGGGCTATCCCGCACTCCAGGCGGGCTGGGCCATGCTGCCGCGCGGACTGGGATCGTTCCTGTTTATGCCCATCGTCGGCATTCTCGTGGCCAAGGTGGAACCGCGCAAACTGCTGGCGGCCGGCATCACCCTCACATCTGTCAGCCTGTTCCTGATGGCGGCGCTTAATCTCGACGCCGGCTACTGGGACATCTTCATGCCGCAGATCGTCCAGGGCATCGCCATGGGACTGCTGTTCGTGCCCCTGACCACGGTGACCTTCGATCCCATCGAAAAGGCGCGCATGGGCAACGCCACCAGCATCTTCAACCTGATGCGCAACATCGGCGCCAGCTTCGGCATCGCCGCCGTCACCACCATCGTGGCGCGACAATCGCAAACCCACTTCAACGTGCTCGGCCGGCACGTCAACATCTATGACCTGAGGAGCCGGCAGATGTTCGAGGCCATGCGCCAGGGATTTATGGCCCGCGGCTCCGACGCCGTCACCGCCGGCCAGCAGGCCTACGCTGCCCTGTTCGGCATGGTCCAGCGCCAGGCCGCCATGCTGTCTTTCATTGACGCCTTCTGGATCCTGGGCGCGGTGTTTCTGGCTATGCTGCCGCTGCTGCTGCTCATGCGCAAACCGAGGCACCAAGGCGGTGCTGCAGCTATGCACTAAGGAGTTCGCGCCTTTGTAGAGACGCAGCATGCTGCGTCTCTATCGGTTTCGAGCGGCAAGGACCGTGCTAAAATCGACCGCGTGACACGACCCCGCAAATTCACAGTCGTAATTGAGCGCGACGAAGAAGGCCACTACGTCGCCACGGTTCCAGCCCTGCGCGGTTGCCACACTCAAGCCAAGAGCCTCGACACGCTCCTGAAACGCACTCGCGAGGTCATTGAGTTGTGCCTGGAAAATGGTTCCGACGAAATCGAATCGCTTGAGTTAATAGGCATTCAGCAAGTCTCGGTATGACTCGTCTGCCGCGCCTCAAGGGCAAGGAAATCATACGTCTTCTTGAGAGGATTGGGTTCCGGGCCGTCCGAACCCGGGGAAGTCACGTCTTCTTGAAGCATGCCGATGGTCGGGTTACGACGATACCAGTGCACGCAGGCGAAGTGATCGGGCCTGGGCTTCTTCGATCCATCCTTCGTGATGTTGAACTGCCCGTGGAGGATCTGCTTAGGCTTATGCGGCAATGACTCAATGGCTCAGTTCTTCCTTCCTCACCGTCTCCGTTTCCACCAAGTCCTCCCGCACGCGATATTGGGTTTCGGCGTCAATATATCCGTCGCGGCTGACCTCCACTTCCGGCTCGATGATGTCTTCCTTCCAGTAGCGCTTTGACGCCGACACATCGCCCGGCAGGCTGAAGTTCGCGAGCGTGGACATGGCAATGTTGTGGGCGCGGCCCACGCCCGATTCCAGCATGCCTCCGCACCAGACCGGGATGCCGCGCGCCTGGCACACATCGTGCACGCGCCGGGCTTCGCTGAATCCACCCACCCGTCCCAGCTTGATGTTGATGATGCGGCAGGCGCCGAGGTCGAGCGCCGCATCGGCATCGCGCGCGGTGCGGATAGATTCGTCGAGACAAAGCGCAGTTGCCAGTTGCTTCTGCAATCGCGCGTGAAAGTAGAGGTCGTCGGACCACAGCGGCTGCTCGATCATCAGCAGCTTGAATTGATCGAACTTGCGCAGGTGCTCCACCTGGTCGAGGGTGTAGGCGGAGTTGGCGTCGCAGCTCAGGGTGATCTCCGGCCAGCGGCTGCGGATGCGCTCGAACACATCGAGGTCCCATCCCGGCTTGACTTTCACCTTGATGCGGCGGTATCCGGCCGCCAGTTCGATGGCGATCTTCTCCAGCAGCTTGTCGATGGTCTCCTGGATGCCGACGGAAACGCCGCAGGGGATCTGGCGACGCGTCCCGCCGAGCAGTTTCCATAAGGGAATATTCTTCTGGCACGCCTCGGCGTCCCAGAGCGCGTTCTCGAGCGCGGCTTTCGCCATGCGGTGCGCGCGCACCTGCGCCATAAGCGGCACCGCGTCGCGAGCGCTCTCAAGCGACCGGCCCAGCACTGCCGGCGCGAGATACTTCGAGAGCACATACCACGCGGTCTCGACTGATTCTTCGTTGTAGAAAGGATGTTCGCCCGCCGTGCACTCTCCCCAACCGTCCACGCCGTCGCAATGCGCGGTGACCAGCAGGATGCGCCGCTCGGTCGTCCGCCCAAAGCTGGTCTCGAAGAAGTGCACCAGCGGCATGCGGATCTCGCGGAGGGTGATGGCGTCGATCTTCACTTCGACCTCACCAGCTTGTCATCCCGAGCGAGGGCGTAAGCCCGAGTCGAGGGACAATGCCGTTCAGCAGAGTAATTCAATCCCTCTCTTCCCACTTCCCCAGCAAGAAAGTCCCATTGCCGATCGCGTCGCGCTCATATCCCACGACCGCCAGGCCGCGCGAGAAGGCCTCCAGAAACAACTCGCGGTTGCGCGACTGCACCTGCTCGGCCTTGTGGCGATGCTGCGGCGCCGACTTCCAGGTGTAAATTTCCGCCGGGACGGCGATGGTCATCTCCGCCCGCACTGGCGGATGCTTCTCCGTCTTCAGCAGCACTTCCACGCGCTCGGAGCGCAGCCACCACTCCGCCACCAGCCGGTCGGTGGGCAGGCCGCCCTGCAGCGGCGACGACGAGATGCCGTATTGGTTCAGGGTGTAGCGGCGGGCGATGGCGCCCAGCCGCTCGACATTCAGCCAGCCGTTCTTGATCTCCAGCGGATCGAAGGTCCACTCGATGAGTTCGAAGCCGCGGCCGAGGGCGTCTTCGCGTTGGAAGAGCTTCAACCGCCGCCCGACGCCGGCGTCGCGGTGGCTCTCGCGCACGGCCAGCATGTGCGAGTGGAGATACGCCTTGCCGGCGCGCGCCCCGGGAATGGACATGGCGAAGCCGACGAGTTCGCCGGCGTCGAAGGCGCCAATTACCTGTCCGCCGATCTTCTCCGCCACCACGAACAGCCGCAACGGGATGAGGTCGTAGTCGGAAAAATTCCAGACTTCTTTCTGCAGGCCGACGCAGGCGTTCAGCTCCTCCGGTCCGTGGCACAGCCGAACTTCAACACCCGCTGCTACGGCTTTTCCTGCGTCTTCGATTGCTGCCAAAGCGCCTCCATTTCGTCCAGGGTGGTGTCTTCCAGGTGGCGGCCCGAGCGGCGGATTTCCTGCTCCAGCCACTGGAAGCGGCGCTTGAACTTGCGGTTGGTCTTCTTGAGCGCCGATTCGGGATCGAGCGAGAGATAGCGCGCGATGTTCACCAGCACGAAGAGCATGTCGCCGATCTCGTCTTCCAGACGCGCCTTCAGCTCTTCCCCAGGCACCACCGCCCCGGTGTGCGAGCCCGCGATGCCTCGGTGCGCCGGACGCGGTCCCGGAGCCGGGAAGTGCTCCAGCTCCTGCTCGAGTTCGGTGGTCTCTTCCGCGAGCTTATCGAAGAGTCCTTCGACGTTCGGCCAATCGAAGCCGACGTGCGCCGCGCGCGAGCTGAGTTTGTAGGCCTCGAGCAGCGCCGGGATTGCCGACGAAACCCCCGCCAGCACCGATTCAGGCTTCGCTTCTTCCTTCGCCGACTTGCCGCCGCCGGCTTCGAGGCGCTTCTTCTTTTCTTCCGCTTTTAGGGCTTCCCAATTGCGGAGCACGTCGGCGGAGGTCTCCGCTTTCACGTCGCCGAAGACGTGCGGATGCCGGTTCACCAGCTTGGTGGAGAGCCGCTCCAGCACGTCGTCGATGGAGAAGCGGCCATCTTCCTGCGCCATCTCGGCATAGAACAGCACCTGCAGCAGCAGGTCGCCGAGTTCGCCTTGCAGTTCGTCCCAGTCGCGGTTGTCGATGGCCTCCAGGACTTCGTAGGCTTCTTCCAGGGTGTAGGGCTTGATGGAGTCGAAGGTCTGCTCGCGGTCCCAGGGACAGCCCCCGGGCGCGCGCAGCCGCGCCATGATGGAAACCGCACGCTCAAATTTTTCGCCGGTGGACATGAAGGACTAATCTAGCAGATAGCGCGGGCGAGACGCCGGCGCTACAACCTGGCAATTCCATTTCGGCGCTGCGCACCTGGGACGAAACCCGCTGCCCACTTGAAACTTCCCACGCCCGCCGCTACAACTGACAACTGGCAACTGCTCTTATGATTCGCGTCGTCTTTCTCTGGCACATGCACCAGCCGTATTACAAGGACCTGGTGAGCGGTGAGTACCGCCTCCCCTGGACGCGCCTGCACGCGCTCAAGGATTATTACGGCATGGTCAAGCTGCTGGACGAATTCCCCAACGTCCACCAGA
This sequence comes from Terriglobales bacterium, assembly GCA_044447375.1. Taxonomy (GTDB): domain Bacteria; phylum Acidobacteriota; class Terriglobia; order Terriglobales; family Acidobacteriaceae; genus JAHFUA01. The sequence continues at coordinate 9,999 of JBIOFT010000023.1, forward strand.
CCTTCAATCTCGTGCCCTCGCTGATCGCGCAGATCGAGGACTACGTGGCCGGCTCGGCGCAGGACCCGTTCCTTGAAGTCGCATCGAAGCCCGCCCTCGAACTGGCGCCTGCCGATCGCCGCTTCGCCTTGCAGTACCTGTTCCAGGCCAACCCCACGCACATGATCGGGCGCTACCCACGCTACAGCGAGCTGTTCCACCAATTCCGCAGTATGGGCGAGAACGTGGAGCGCGCCGTCGGCTCCTTCCGCCCGCAAGATTTCGCTGACTTGCAAGTGCTCTCGCAGATCGCCTGGTTCGACGAATTCTTCCTGGAAGATAAAGACGTGGCGGCGCTGGTGGGCAAGCAGCGCGGCTATTCCCGCGACGACCAGTTGCTGGCGTTGCGCAAGCAGAAGGAGTTTCTCGGGCAGGTGCTGCCGGCGTACACGGCCGCGGCGCGGCGCGGCGGGATCGAGATCTCGACCTCGCCCTTCTACCATCCCATCCTGCCGCTGGTGTGTGACACCGAGCAGGGCCGCGTCTCCTCGCCCGGGCTGCCGCTGCCGGAGCAGCGCTTCCGCCATCCCGAGGATGCGGAGGAGCAGCTTCGCCGCGGCCTCGACCTTCACCAGCGCGTTTTCGGCGTGCGCCCGCAGGGGGTGTGGCCGTCGGAGGGCAGCGTCTCCGAGGACGTGATCGCCATCGCGGACAAGCTCGGCGTCAAGTGGATGGCCACTGACGAAGGCGTGCTCGGCCGCTCCACCGGCTACTTCTTTAATCGCGATGGCGAGGGGCGCCTCCAGGGTGACGGCGCCGACAAGCTCTACAGCCTCTACCGCTATCAGAAGGCGCAGGCCGGGATGTACATGCTGTTCCGCGACCACACGCTCTCCGACCTGGTCGGCTTCGTGTATTCGGGCATGGCCGCCGGGGACGCCGCCAATCACTTCATCCATCGCATTAAAGATTGCGCGCAAGCGGTTGGCGGCAGGCGTCGTGACATCATGGTGCCGATCATCCTCGACGGCGAAAATGCCTGGGAATACTACCCGCAATCGGGACGCGAGTTCCTGCGCCGCGTCTATGACGCCATCCAGCGCGACCGCGACATGGAGGCGGTCACGGTGAGCGAGGCCATCGCCCGCCAGGGTCCGTTCCCGCGCCTCAATTCGCTGGTGCCCGGCTCCTGGATCAACGCCAACTTCAACGTGTGGATCGGCGCGCCTGAGGACAATCGGGCCTGGGATTATCTGAGTTCCGCCCGCGATTTCTACGCGCGCACCGCCGCGGGCGCGAGCGAGCCGGCGCGGCGGCTGGCCTTCGAGGAGCTGCTGATCGCCGAGGGCAGCGACTGGAACTGGTGGTACGGTCCCGAGCACCACTCCGCCAACGACCGCGATTTCGACGAGCTCTACCGCAAGCACCTCTCCAACATCTATCAGGCGCTGGGCGCTTCGCCGCCCGACTACCTGGCCCAGCCCATCGCCGGCGCGGAGGCGCGGCCTTACTTCACGCCCCAGACGGCGTACATCCATCCCCGCATCGCCGGCGCCGTGGTGCGCTACTTCGACTGGATCGGCGCCGCCATGTACACCGCCGACCGGCGCTCCTCGGCCATGCACGGCAAGCAGTTCCTGCTGGACTCGGTCTACGCCGGGGTGGACGAGAAGTTCGTCTACGGGCGGCTGGACTTCATCGGCGAGGTTCCGGAAGGCAGCTTGGAGTTGGTGGTCAATTTCGAGCGGCCGCCGCGCGCCGCCAAACAAAAAGGACGCGAACTGCGCCTCGACGTCACCATCGCCGGCCGCGCCATCACCGCCTCCAAGCTGACCTCCGGCGAGCAAGGCGCGGCGCTCACAGACCTGGCCCAGGTGCGGCTGCTCAAGGTTTTCGAATTCAAGCTGCCGCTCTATGCGCTCGAGGCCGTGCAGGGCGACCGCGTGCGCCTGCGTTTCAGCCTGTGGCGCGACCGCCTGCCCATCGACGCCTTGCCAGTCGAAGGCTGGATCGAGCTCCAACTCCTGCCCGACGAAGAGTTGCGCGCCGCGGCATACTGAGGGAAAATCACAAATCACCCATCACAAATCACCAATTCTGTGAATAATCATCCCGTGCTCCGCGCGCCCGGGTTTTTCTACGGCAACCAGGAACTCCACTGCGAACGCGTGCCGCTCTCCGCGCTGGCGGCGAAGTTCGGCACGCCGCTCTACGTCTATTCGGCGGCCACCATCCGCGAGCGCTTCCGCGCCTTCGACCGCGCCTTCGGTCGCGCGCGCCACACCGTCTGCTATTCCGTCAAGGCCAACTCGAATCTGGCGGTGCTGGGGCTGCTGCACCGTCTGGGCGCGGGATTCGACGTAGTCTCCAGCGGCGAACTGGCGCGGGTGCTCAAGGTGGACCGCCGCGCCGGCAAGGATGTGGTCTTCTCCGGCGTCGGCAAGACCGCCGCTGAGATCGCCGCCGCCCTGCGCGCCGGCATCCTGATGTTCAACGTGGAAAGCGAGAGCGAGCTGGCGGTTTTGGCTCGCACGGCCGCGCGCGCCAAGAAGAAAGCCCAGGTGGCGCTGCGCGTCAACCCGCACATCGAGACCGAGACCCATCCTTACATCTCGACCGGACTGCGCGAGCACAAGTTCGGCGTGGCCATCGAGCAGGCGCGCGAGATCTATGCTCGTATCCGCAAGGAGAAGTACCTGGAGGCCGCCGGGATCAGCGTTCACATCGGGTCGCAGATCACCGATATGGAGCCCTTTCGGCAGGCGATGCTGCGCGTGGCGGAATTGGCGCGGCAACTCACGGCTGACGGCCACCGCATCCGCTACGTCGATGCCGGCGGCGGACTGGGAGTCTCCTACCAGGGCGAGGATGATTTCCCGGCTTGCGTGCAGGCGTATGCACAGGCGGTGCTGGCTCCGCTGCGCGGCTTGAAGGTCCACCTGCTGCTCGAACCCGGACGCGCGCTGGTCGGTGCGGCGGGCGCGCTCCTGACCCGCGTGCTCTACATCAAGACCAACGACCACAAGCGCTTCGTGGTGGTGGACGCGGCCATGAACGATCTCCTCCGTCCGGCGCTCTACAGCGCGTATCACGAGATCGTGCCGGTCGTGAATCGCGACGGCACGAGGCGCGCCGAGGTGGATATCGTTGGCCCGGTGTGCGAGACCGGCGACTTCCTGGCGCGCGACCGCGAGATGCCGATGCTGAGCGAGGGAGAGCTGCTCGCGGTGCTGGACGCCGGCGCCTATGGCATGTCGCTGGCTTCGAACTACAACACCCGCGGCCGTCCGGCGGAGGTGATGATCGAGGGCGCGAAGGCCCGCCTCATCCGGCCACGCGAGACGGCGGCAGACATGATGCGGGGGGAGAAAAAGTAGTCTCTCGCTTAGTGTCACCTTTTTTCCGATTCAACATCCAACCATCGAGCGGCCATTTGGGCCAAGGAGCGACATGAAGCTCATTTCCGTCAACGTCGGCCAACCTCGCCGGGTGCCGTGGCGGGGCCAGACCGTAGCTACGGGCATCTTCAAGGAGCCGGTGGAGGGTACGGTACGGTTGCGCCGGCTCAATCTGGAGGGAGACCAGCAGGCCGATCTCAAGGTCCACGGCGGCCCGGACAAGGCCGTGTACGTCTATCCTTCCGAGCACTATGAGTTCTGGCGCCGGGAGCTGCCGGGAACGGAACTGCCCTGGGGCGCATTTGGCGAGAACTTCACCACCGAGGGTCTGTTGGAAGAGAGCACTTACATCGGAGATGCTTTCGTGTGGGATCGGCACTAGTGGCAGTCACGCAGCCGCGCATGCCGTGCTACAAACTGGGCATCAAGTTCGGACGCAACGACATCATCAAGCGCTTTCTGGCCAGCCGGCGCACAGGCTTTTATTTCTCCGTCGTGGAAGAGGGTGAGGTGCGTGCCGGGGACGCCGTAGAGTTGCTGACTCGGGACGAGAACCGCGTCTCGGTGGCAGATATTGTTCAGCTCTATGTCGCGGACAGCCCCGATCCTGAGCTGCTGCGACGGGCGGCGGGACTAGCCGCCTTGCCGGCGAACTGGCGCGACTACTTCGTTCAGCGACTGCAGCAGGCTTCCTAACCAGGTGGGAGAGACGCAGCCTGCTGCGACTCGACAAAATGCTGGAGCCGCGCCCTTCTAAACAATGCCGGCGAGACGCCGGCGCTACCACCTCCGCTATAATCTTCTTAAGTTGAAACATCCGTTCGTCATCGCGGCGCTCCTGGTGGCAGGGCTCGCGCTTCCCTGCCGGGCCCAGCGCGAAGCTCTCCCCGGCAAGACCCTGCTGGTGATGCCCTTCCAGAACAACTCCAAGGCCCCTGGGCTGGATTGGGTGGGAGAATCCTTCCCCGAGGTGCTGGGCGGACGTCTTACCGGCTTCTTCGTTATCGACCGCGCGGATCGCCTGAACGCCTTCGACCGCATGGGGCTGCCCGCCAATCTGCGTCCCTCGCGCGCCACCGCCTACCAGATCGCGCAGGCGATGGAGGTGGATTACGTCATTGTCGGCAGCTATGTCTATGACGGGCAGAGCTTCACCGCGCGCGCCCAGGTGCTGGACATGGAACGCCTGCACCTCTCGACGCCGGTGGTTGCCTCCGGCTCGCTGCCGTCCCTGATCCAGATCGAGACCCTGCTGGCGCTGGACTTGATGCACCTGCTCGCGCCCACCCGGGCCACCACGCGCGGCGAGTTCCTCTCCGCCCAGCCCGCGCCCCGCCTGGATGCTTTCGAGAACTATATGCGCGGCCTGGTGGCCACCTCGCGCCAGGAGAAAATCGCGCGCTTCCGCGACGCCGTCCGTCTGGACCCCACGTACAGCCGGGCCATCTTCCAGTTGGGCAAGACCCTCTACGAAGGGCGCGAATACGCGCCCGCCGCCGCCTGGCTGGAACGCATCCCCCCAAGTGACCTGCTGGCCCGCGAGGCCAGCTTCTATCTCGGCATCTGCGAGTTTTACCTGGGCCACTACGAAAAAGCGCAGAACGCCTTTGACTTCGTGGCCGCGCGCCTGCCGCTCATTGAGGTGTACAACAATCTGGGCGTGGTGGCGGGACGGCGCGGCCAGAAGTCGGCGTCGGCGATCCACTACTTCGAGCGCGCGGTCGAGGCCGATCCCAGCGACCCCGACTACCGTCTTAACCTCGCCATCGCCCTGGCGCGCAACGGAGACCCGGCCGGCGCCGCCCGCCAGTTGCGCGAGCTGCTGGCGCTCCAGCCCTCGGACGGCGAAGCCAAGGCGCTGCTCGAGGCGCTGAACCGTCCGCCGGTGATGGCGGGGACGGCCACCACTGCGGCCGCTATCCGGCCGGCGGAGGTGAAGCTGCCGCTGGAGCGTATCAAGCGCAATTACGATGAGGCTTCGTTCCGTCAGATCGCCTTCGAGCTGGAGAACCAGAGCGAGATGAAGCTGGCGGACAAGCCGGCGCGCGAGCACGCCCAGTTTCACGCGGAGCGCGGGCACGAGCTGCTGAACCAGGGCTTCGTAGGCGAAGCTGAAAAACACTTCCGCGAGGCGGTCATACTCGACCCCACGAATGCGGCGGCGCATCTCGGCCTGGCCAGGATCCTGGCCGCCGACCATCCTTCCGAAGCGCGCGCCGAAGCCCACAGCGCGCTCATCCTCAAGCCTTCCGCCGAAACTTGGCTGATTCTCGCGCAGCTCGATCTGAGAGACAATAACGCTGAGGCCGCGCGCCAAGACGTGGAACACGCCCTCGAGCTCGAGCCCGGGAATGCCGCTGCGGCGGCGCTCAAGCGCGACATCGCAGCACGCCTCACCGACAAATCGCCCACGCTGGCGCCGCAATAAGAAATGAAAGCGCCATTCAAAGCCGTCGTTCTGCTGGTCGCCGCGCTCCTGCTGGCCCCGGCTCTGGCGCGCGCGGACGTGCTGAAGATCGAAGTCCGCGACACGATTCATCCCATCTCCGACGAGTTCATCGGACGCGCCCTCGAGCAGGCGGCGCGCGACCACGACGAGGCCGTCATCATCGAACTTTCCACCCCCGGCGGCCTGCTGGATTCCACCCGCTCCATCATCCAGAAGATCCTGGCCTCGCCGGTGCCGGTGATCGTTTATGTTGCGCCCAGCAGCGCGCGTGCGGCTTCGGCGGGCTTCTTCATCCTGGAATCGGCCGACGTCGCCGCCATGGCTCCGGGCACGAACACCGGCGCCGCGCACCCGGTGGTCTTCGGCGGCGAAAAGATGGATGACGTGATGAAGGCGAAGATGGAGAACGATGCCGCCGCTTTCATGCGCTCCTTCGTCTCCAAGCGCGGGCGCAACGTGGAGCTGGCGGAGTCGGCGGTGCGCCAGTCCAAAAGTTTTACCGATCAGGAAGCGCTCAAGGAACACCTCATCGACGTCATCGCTGCCGACGTTCCCGACCTGCTCAAGCAGCTCGACGGCCGCAAAGTCACGCGCTTTGACGGCTCGACCACGGTGCTGCACCTGGCTAACCAGCGAGTGCAGTCGCTCGAGATGTCGCTGAAGCAGCGCATCCTCGACTTCATCATGGATCCCAACGTGGCCTTCGTCCTGTTCGCCATCGGGATGCTGGCGCTCTACGTCGAGTTCAACCATCCCGGCGCGATCGTGCCGGGAGTGGTGGGTTTTATCTTTGTTCTCCTGGCCATCTTCGCCTTCAACATCCTGCCCACGCGCCACGCCGCGCTGATCATGATCGTGGCCGCGTTTGTGATGTTTATCCTCGACGCCAAGTTCGCTACCCACGGCGCGCTCACCGTGGGCGGCATCGCGCTGATGATCCTGGGCGCGCTCCTGCTGGTGGACGCTCCCATCCCCGAAATGCGCGTGCGCCTGGTGACGGCGCTCGCCGTCAGCGTGCCCATCGGATTGATCACCGTTTTCCTCGTGGGCCTGGTGATCAAGGCGCGGCGAAGCAAGGTGGTTACCGGCTCTCAGGGATTGATCGGCGAAATCGGCGTGGCACAAAGCGCCCTGCAGCCCGAAGGCAAAGTGTTCGTCCACGGCGAGCTGTGGGACGCCGTCTCATCCACGAACGTCGCCCCCGGCGCGCGGGTTCTGGTGAAGCGCATCGACGGCTTGCGGCTCTCGGTCGAGCCGGTGAAATAGGAAACCAAAAGCAGCCACGGTTTTGCACGGATGTTTACGGATGTTTCTTTTGATCCGTGCTTTCCTGCTCCCTACTCCCTTCTTGATGACTATAACCTACTGAAACTACGAGCCTTTTTATGGTACAAGTTGCCGCGCTTTATGTGGCATAATGTACGCATGGCGACCAAGATGACCGCGCCGACCGCCAGGAAACTGAATGAATACTTCGATGACTGGCTGGGAACGCAGGCTGGTTCCGAACACAACCTCATCCATCTCATTGAGAGCGGTTTGCCGCTGAAGGTCATTTCTCGGCTTATCCAACGAGGTTTGTCGAAGGACGAGGTGTTCAGCATCATCGTCAATCCCCGCACTCTGAAACATCGCCGGAGCAAGAGCCAGCCTCTTTCCAGGGAGGAATCCGAACGTGCCATTCGTGCGGTGCGGATCCTCGCCCGCGCCCAGGCGGTTTTCGGCGACGAGGCCTCCGCGTTGCGCTGGCTGCGCGCGCCCAAGAAGCGCTTCGAAGGCCGCGCTCCCATGCAGATGCTCCCCACCGAACCCGGCGGACGGCTGGTGGAAGAGATGCTCATCCAGATCGACGAAGGCATGTTTGCCTGAATGATGCTATGGAGGATCAGCCGGCATTCCACCCTCGAGGGGCACGGCGGACTGCTGGCCTCCGCGCGCTGGCATACCCGTGGCCGGCCTGTCGTCTACCTGGCAGAGAGTCCGGCTGGGGCGCTGCTGGAAGTGTTGGTTCATCTTGAACTCACACCCGATTCCCTGCCCTCGCATTACGGCCTGCTCAAGGCGGAAGCTGCAGATGAGCTTTCGGTCCGTACCCTCGGGCCAACGGACTTGAGCGGTGACTGGGTGGGCGACGTGATCCTGACCAGGACCATAGGGGATGAGTGGCTGGATTCCCATAGCACTGTCCTGCTGCGAGTTCCGTCGGCGATCGTGCCCGAAACCTTCAATGTGCTGCTCAATCCCGAGCACCCCGACGCTGGTCGCGTGCAGGTGCTCTGGCACGAGGACTACCCGTGGGACGCACGGCTGCTCAGGTGAGAGTTGCCCGCAGCGGTCTCAATCGTCTCTACGCGACTGCGGATTATCCCACTCCCTACTCGCTACTCCCTACTCCCTCCTTCGTGCCTTGATACAATCCTGTCGTCGCTCTGGAGGTTCCCATGCCTGAAGGCTTCGGAGTTATCATCATCATCGTCATCGTCGGACTCTACCTGCTGAGTTCGATCAAGATCCTGGCCGAGTACGAGCGCGGGGTGATCTTCCGTCTCGGACGCCTGCTCCCCATCGCCAAGGGCCCGGGCGTGATTCTGGTGTTCGCGCCGGTGGACCGCATGGTGCGCATCTCGCTGCGCCAGGACGCGCTGGAGGTCCCGCCGCAGGACGTCATCACCCGCGACAACGTCACCCTGAAAGTCAACGCGGTCATCTTCCTGCGCGTCATCGATTCCAACAAAGCGGTGGTCGAAGTCACCAACTACCTGTATCAGACTTCGCAGTTCGCGCAGACCACCCTGCGCTCGGTGCTGGGCGAAGTGGAGCTCGATGAGCTGCTCTCGCACCGCGACAAGCTGAACACGCGCATCCAATCCATCCTCGACCAGCACACCGCGCCCTGGGGCGTGAAGGTGGTGAACGTGGAAGTGAAGCAGGTGGATCTGGACGTGACCATGCTGCGGGCCATGGCCAAGCAGGCGGAGGCCGAGCGCGAGAAGCGCTCGAAGATCATCCACGCGGAGGGCGAATTCGCCGCCGCCCAGCGCCTGTCGGATGCCGCGCACGTGCTCGCCGCCGAGCCGATGACCATCCAGCTTCGCTACCTGCAGACGCTCACCGAGATCGGCGTGGAGAAGAACACCACCATCGTCTTCCCGCTGCCCCTCGACCTGTTTACCGACCTGGGCAAGCTGATGCAGCAGGCCGTGAACAAACCGGTGAAGTAGAGAAGGCAGCTACGGATTTACGCGGATGAACACGGATCAAGAATAATATCCGTGAAGATCCGTGCAAATCCGTGGCGTTTTGTCCGCAACCCGCTTGCTATACTGCTCCGTCCATGCTCAAGCAGACACTGGAAGAAGGACGGCGCTTGGCGGACGCCGCGCTGGAGCGGCTGTTGCCGCCCGCTGCCGACTATCCTTCGATCATCCACCGGGCGATGCGGCACAGCGTGTTCGCCGGCGGCAAGCGCTTGCGTCCTATCCTGGCGATGGAAGGCGCGCGTCTCATCGCCGGTGCGCTGCCGGAAGGCGTGGAGGAGCTGGGCGCGGCGCTGGAGATGCTGCACACCTATTCGTTGATCCACGACGACCTGCCGGCGCTGGACAACGACGACCTCCGCCGCGGCCAGCCCACCTGCCACAAGGCCTTCGGCGAGGCCATGGCCATCCTCGCCGGCGACGCCCTGCAGACGCGCGCCTACGAAGTGCTGGCGCGGCTGCGCTGCGCGGCCGACCGCCGCGTCCGCATCATCGAGGAGATCGCCCGCGCGACCGGCACGATCGAAGGCATGATCGGCGGGCAGGTGATGGACCTCGAAGCCGAGCACACCCGGCCTGATGCCAGGACGCTCGAGTACATCCACCGCTCGAAGACCGCCGCGCTCATCACCGCGAGCGTCGTGAGCGGTGGCACCTACGCTGGAGCATCCGAAGCACAGGTGGACAAGCTGCGCGAGTTCGGGCGCGCCGTAGGCGTCGCCTTCCAGATTGCCGACGATGTGCTCGACGTGACCCAATCCTCGGAACAGCTCGGCAAGACCGCAGGCAAAGACGTGGCCAGCGAAAAAGTGACCTACCCGGCGCTGTTCGGGATCGAAGAATCGCTGAAGAAGGCCGATGAGCTGGTGGATTCCGGCTGCGCCGCGCTGGACTCGTTCGGCGCGCGTGCCGAGACGCTGAAGGCGCTGGCGAGATTCTTGGTGGAACGAAAGAAATGACTCTGGCCGTCGCCATCCTCGCCATCGCCGCCCATCGTGACGATGTGGAGCAAACCTGCGGCGGGACGCTGCTCAAGATGGCGGAGCGCGGCCATCCGACCGGCATCCTCGACCTGACCCAGGGCGAGATGGGCACGCGCGGCACTTCGGAAGACCGTGCTTGTGAGGCGGAAGAGGCGGCGCGCATTTTGCGCGTGGGCTGGCGCCGGGCGCTCGACATTCCGGACGGCCGCGTGGAGAACACCTGGGAGAACCGCCTGAAGATCGCGCGCGTCATCCGCGAAACCCGGCCGCAGGTGGTCGTTCTTCCCTACTGGCAAGGACGCCATCCCGACCACTACACGGCTTCGGTGGTGGGCTACGAGGCGTGCTTCCTCGCCGGACTCGCCAAGCTCGAGGTAGATGGCCTTGCGCCGCACCGTCCGTTCAAGATCGTTTACGCCACGCTCTACTACGACGTCCGCCCAACCTTCGTGGTAGACATCTCGGAGCAGTTCGAAGCGCGGCTCGAGTCGATCCTGGCCTACAAATCCCAGTTCACCGACCAGGAAGCCGGCAAGGGCCTCTTTCCGGCGCAGGCCGAGATCCGCGAGCGCGTTGAGGCCATGGCGCGCTTCTACGGCCTGCTCGCCGGCGTGAAGTACGCCGAGCCGTTTGTGCAGAAGGAAGTCGGTCTGGTGGACGACCTGGCGGCAATCCCGGTGAAATCGATCTAGCGAAACTACTACAATCGCTCGCGTGTACTCCGCCAAGCTGCTCGACCATTTCGAGCACCCGCGCAACGTGGGCGAGATCGCCAGCGCCGACGCTTCCGTGCGCGTGGAGAATCCGGCCTGCGGCGACATCATGCAGCTCACCCTCAAGCTGGCCGCCGGGCGCATCGCCGAGGCCCGCTACCGCACCCGCGGATGCGTGGCCTCCATCGCTTGCGGCTCGGCGCTGACGGAGATGCTCCTCGGCCTGACTCCAGCGCAGGCGGCGGCGCTCCAACGCAAAGCCATCGTCGCCGCGGTCGGAGGCCTGCCGAATGAATCGATGCACGCCAGTCATCTGGCGCTCGACGCGCTTAAGGCAGCGCTGAAACAGCTTGGCTCGTAGCTCCCACGCTACTTCGACCCTGTGCTCTCCGCGAAGTGCGCCAGGTCCTTGAGCATCTCGTAGGGGATGCTGGTGACGCCGCCAACTTTGCGGCCGTTGATAAACACGGTGGGGGTGCCGGTGACGCCCACGGCCTTGCCCAGCTCGAACGAGTCTCGCACCGCCTTGGCGGCATCGAGGCTGGCGGCGCAGGTGGCGGCGCGCGCGGCGTCGGCGCCCGCGGCGGTGGCGTGTTCTTTCATCTTGGCGTCCGCATTCTGTGCATCAATGTTGAGCTGGTCGTCAAGAACTCCGTTCACGAATTTCCAGAACGCCGCGTTGTTCTCCCGCCCGATGCACTCCGCCCAGGTGGCTGCCCTCAAGGCCCAGGGATGCAGCGCCTCGATGGGGAACTGCTGGAAAACCAGGCGCGCGTTGGGGAAGTCGCCCATCAGCTTCTCCAGGATGGGTTGCGCCTGCTTGCAGTGCGGACATTCCAGGTCGCTGAACTCGACGATGGTCAGTTGGGCGCTGGCCGGTCCACGCGCGATGCCGGTGGTGCTAGTGGCCAGCTCCTTGCGCGCGGGCGCGAACGGGTCGGCGCCGAACGGGATAACTTCCCCGGTGAAGGCGTGTTTCTCGTCGGGTGTGATGTAGAGCACCATCTGCTGCTGCTGCCCGCCCTTTTCCATTGCCACCATAACCTGCGCGAAGCCGGGCACCTCCGAGGGCTGGATCTGCGCCACCTGCCAAGTGATACTGGAGTCGTAGCCGAACCAGTGGTGCATGAACGACTCCACGGTGTCCTTGGAAGGCAGCTTCTGCGAAGAGGGCGCCGCGGGCAGGTTGGTGGTCGAGGCGGCCTGTTGGCCCCAGCTCGTTGCCGCCAGCAACACGATCAGTAGGAACAGCGTGCGCTGCATGAGGTCCTTTCTCATACGTCGGATTTCTGAGCGATGGGGAAACGCCGTCCCATGCCAAAGGCTTTCTCGGTGATCTTGATGCCGGGCGCGGCCTGCTGGCGCTTGTACTCGCTGCGCTCGATCATGCGCGCCACCTTGCGCACCAGCGCCAGGTCGTAGTGCCGCTCGGCCGCGATCTGCTCCGGGGTCTTCAGATCTTCGATGTAGTCTTCGAGGATGGTGTCCAGCACGTCGTAGGGCGGCAGCGTGTCCTGGTCGGTCTGGTTGGGACGCAGCTCGGCCGAGGGCGGCTTCTCCAGCGTCGGCTGCGGGATCACCGGCCGGCGCGAGTTCACGTAGCGCGCCAGGCGGTAGACCAGGGTCTTGGGCACGTCCGAGATCACCGCCATCCCGCCGACCATGTCGCCGTAGAGCGTGCAGTAGCCCACCGCCAGCTCCGACTTGTTGCCCGTGGTCAGCACCAGCGCCCCGAACTTGTTGGAGAGCGCCATCAGCAGTGTGCCGCGAATGCGCGCCTGGATGTTCTCTTCGGTCACGTCCTCGGGACGCCCGGCGAACGCCGGCTTGAGCGTCTTGCGGAAATCGTCGAAGACGTCGCCGATCGGCAGGGTCTCGAAATGGATGCCGAGGTTGGAGGCGAGCGAGCGGGCGTCGTCGATGGAGCCGCACGAGGAGTACGGTCCCGGCATGCCGACGCCGGTGACGTTAGCCGCGCCCAGCGCGTCCACCGCAATGCAGGCGGTGAGCGCCGAATCGATGCCCCCGCTCAGCCCGATGATCACCCGCTCAAAGCCGCACTTGCGCACGTAGTCGCGCGTACCCAGCACCAGCGCGGCATAGGCGCTGGCCTCCGCGCCTTCCACCTGGGGGTGCAGGTCGCCGGCCAGGATTTCGGTGTCGAGGAAGACGAGATCTTCCTCGAACGACTTGGCCTGCGCCACCACTTGCCCGTCAGGCCCCAGCGCGAGGCTGGAGCCGTCGAAGACCAGTTGGTCGTTGCCGCCCACCTGGTTCACCATCACCAGCGGCGCCTTGTACTCGCGCGCGATGGCCGCCAGCATGCGGGTACGAAACTCGCGCTTGCCGATGTGGAAGGGCGAGGCCGAGATGTTGATGACGAAGTTTCCGCCTGCGCCCATCAGCATCTCTACCGGATCGATGCCGTAGAGGCGGCGGTCCCAGAAGTGCTTGTCGTTCCACGCGTCTTCGCAGACGGTAACCGCCAGCTTGCGTCCGCCGAAGGGCATCACCTCCTGGTGTTTGGCGGGGGCGAAGTTGCGCATTTCGTCGAAGACGTCGTAGGTGGGCAGCAGCATCTTGGACTGGAGGAACTCGATGCGGCCGTCGCGCAGCAGCGCCGCCGAGTTCATCACGGATTTTCCAGTGTCGGATTGCGCCGGCGTCACCAGGCCGCAGATCACCGCGATGCCGCGCGTGCTCTCGGCGATCTGGGAGGCCGCCCGGCAGTTGGCCTGGACGAAGGACGGCTTTTCCACCAGATCGCGCGGCGGATAACCGCACACGCACAGCTCGGAAAACACCACCAACTCCGCTCCCCCGTCGCGGGCGCGCCGCGCGAACTCGATGATCCTGGCAGCATTGCCCTCAAAGTCACCGACGGTGGGATTGATCTGGCCGAGTGCGATCTTCACATGAATAGTGTAAAAGGGCGCGCGGGTTAACGCCAACCGTGGGGAGGATGTTTTGATAAAGGGTTGTCATCCCGAGCGAGCGCCGGGTTTTGGCGCGAGTCGAGGGACCCCTATACCCACGAGATTTGAGCGCGAGAGTAGGGGGCCCTCGACTCGCGCTCCGTTCGCAAGCTCACGTCGCGCTTCGCTCGGGATGACATTGATTTTTGAATAGCTCGCGACTTGCGACACCCACCGTCCGATCGCGTTGGGATCGCCGAGCGGAGCGGGATTCTGTGGTGGAGGCTGCGTCGCGGGCGGCGGGTTGCGCGGCGGACCCAGCGTGGGATCGGTCTCGTTGGGGTCGATGGGACCAGGTGTCGCCGGCGCGGTCCTGTGCGGCACGGCTGGATCGTCTTCTTCCCCCGGACGCCGCAGCGTGGGACGGTTCGCCACCGGCTGTGGCTTGGTGGCCTCCTGCTCTCGCTTGCGCGCCTCGGCCTGGCGGACCTCCTTCAGGTCCACCTCCTTTTCGGTGCGAACGATCTTTTGCCCGTCCACCTTCATGATCTTCAACTGCACCACCTCGGAGCCGGAGAAGCGCACGAACTCCACGTCCTGCGGAGGTTCGCCGTACAGCCATTCTTCGTACGGCTTGCCACGTTCGTCGGTCTCGCGGATCTTCCTCAGCGGCCGCCCCTTGGCGTAGATCACCATTTCCTGGTCCATGCCGACGAGCACCTGGTGGTTCTGAATCGCTTCCTTGGCTTTGGGCGGGATGGTGTCCAGGTAGGCTTCGGCGGCAGACTTGCTGCTGAAGTCGAGCACCGGATACAGCATCTTTTTGAGCGCCTCCGGCGCGATCTCCGGGACGAAGCCCTTAAAGGCCAGGATCAGCAGCGTGCCCCGGGAATGGTCGGGAGTCTGCTGTGGGGTTTGCGTCGCCGTGGGGGCACCCTCCACGCCCACGTCAATGCGGTCATACCACTTCTTCTTTTTCGTGGGACCGCCGTTGAGCTCAAGCAGGATGAAGTCTTTGGAGATCCGGATGTTGGTAATAGTGACGCGGTCGCCCGGACGGACCGCCACCCCGATCACCGCTACCTCCTGCGTCAGTTGGCCCTCGGCGGGCGTGGTGGTGCCGTCCTCGTGCAGGGTGATGCCCTTGGTCCCCTGGGGAAACGGCTTGCGGGCGAACGCAATCTCCGATTGCAGGCCGCGGATGACGTAGAAGCGCGTCTTCTGGGTCATCGGCTGGCGCTTGGCCGGAGGCGTAGATTTGGCGTCCGTGGGTTGGGAGTCCGCCCACGCGTTCACGGCGAGAACCAGCAAGACGGCGACTGCACAATGGCGACGGGTCACGGAAGTTTCTGCGGGGCTGCCCTATGATTCGCCTCCGGCGGCGTTTTTGCAACTGCTGCCAGGGCTGTTTATTGGATGCCGCCGAGGGGAATCTGGTCAGGGCCAGGGGTGATTCGCGGCGGCTCGCCCCCGCCGACAACGATCTCCGGCGCCGGACGCGGCTTCACCAGCGCCACCAGGACCACAATCGCCACCAGGATGACCACCGTCGCCGTCGCGCTGGCTTCGATTCCATACTCGCCTCCGGTCAGCCAGCGCGGACCCTGGACGCTGCCCGCCACGGCGGTGGAGAACTCCGAGTAGCCACTCAACACCAGCCCGTATCCCAGGCCCAGCGCCAGGTTCCACCCGAAGTGGATCCCCCAGGGCAGCCAGAGCGAGCGCGTGCGCACGTAGGCCACGGCCAGCAGCGCGCCGATCTCCGCCGTGTTCAGGCCCCCCCACAGCGAGGCATGCGGGTTGCGCAAGTGGGCCAGCCCGAACAGGCAGGAAGTTGCCGCGACCGCCGCCGGTGCACCCACGGCTTCCATGAGCCGGTGCAGCGGATATCCGCGGAATACGACTTCTTCCACCATGGCCGCGGCCACCAGCGCCCACAAGCTGAGCAGCAGCGCCGCGGCGTGGGCGCCGGCATACTCGAAGCGCACGCGTCCCAGGAGCGCCACCACGCTTACGACCGCTGAAACCGCCGCCACGCCGAAGACGATGCCCAAGGCCGAATCCCGCAGCGCCTCCCTGCCGAAAGGCAGACCGGCGGCCGCGAGCAGCGGACTGCGCACCTGGTCAAGCCAGAACAGCAGCGTGGTAAAGCCCCACAGCAGCAACACCAGAAGAACGCTCGCATACAGCGCGCGCCCCAGCGGGGTAAATCCCACGAGCCCAAAAACGAACCCCGCCAGGAGGAAAGCGGCGATGACCAGAGGCACCGACACCAGAAAGCGCACGGCCGCCGGCGGCCGCTTCGCCGAGGCAACGACGATCTTCGTCACGTTATCCTCAGGCCTTGTCGCGCCACCTGGAACGCCAGGATCTGCCCGCCGCTGGCGCGGATGGCCTCCGCCACGCGCGGCTTTGCCTCCGGTTCCACCTGGAAGATGACGCAGCCTCCTCCGCCGGCGCCGCACACCTTGGCCGCCAGGCCGCCGTTCTTGCCGGCGACGGCCACCAGTTTGTCGATCAGCGAGGTGGTGATGCCGGGAGCGTTGGTCTTGCGCAGCTTCCACTCCGCGCGCAGTAGGCGCGCGACTTCTTCCCACTGGGAGGCAGCCAGGGCGGCGTGCATGGCGCGCGCCACCGCGACGATCTCCTCGAAGTTGCGGAAGACGCGGCGGTCGCCGTTGATGTGCGCCTTGAACACTTCCCAGTTGTTGATGCCCGATTGCCGCGGCGCCCCGGTATAAACCAGCAGGAAGCGCGCGTCGATCTCGTCCGCGGGAACCGGCACCGCCTGGCGATGGATGCCGTCGGGATCGAGATGAATGGCGCTCACTCCGCCGTAGAGCGCGGGATAGTAGTCCTGGCAACCAGTAGGAACGCGGATCAGTTGCGCCTCGACGTTCTGCGCCACCACGCGAATTTCTTCCAGTTCCAGCTTGCGGCCCGTCCAGCGGGCCAACGCCGCCGTGGTCGCGATCATCAGCGCGGAAGACCCGGAGATACCCGCGCCCGCCGGCGATTCCGAGTGTGTTTCCAACTCGAATCCGCCTTCTGGACAGAAGAAGCGGATCAGATATGCAGCCAGCGCGTGGCGGACTTTCTTAGCCGAGCAAAGCTCGTCGCAATCGGCGAAGTGGTCTTCGGCGCCGGTATCCAGCGACTTGAGATGGATTTTCTTGCCCGCGAGCCGCCGGATAGTGCAGCGCGTCAGCACGCTGACCGCGAAGTTCACCGTCACCGCTCCGGGATGGAACAGGTAGAGCGGCCAAATGTCCACCGTGCCCCCGGCGAGGTCCACCCGGCAGGGAGCGTGCGTGGTCAGGGGTTCAGGTTGTGCCATAGGGCTTTTGTACCACGGCTTGATGTTCCACCGCCGAGCATGCCGCAGGATTGGCCACGGATTCGCACAGATTGAGGGCGGATGAAACCATATCCGTTAATACCCGTGTAAATCCGTGGCGTTTTGCTATCCAAGGCGCCGCTGGTGCGTCTAAACGTCTGCTCCCGGGGTAAACTTTCGGAGCACCCGCTCGGTACCAAACGATACTGAATTCTGTCGCAAGAGGAGAACTGGATGCGCTCTGTCCTGCTAGTTCTGCTGCTGTTGTTGCTGCTTCTGCCGGCGGTGGCTGCCGCGCCGCCCGCTGCCGACCTCGAGGCGCGCCGCAAAGCCTTGAACGACCTGCTCGCCGAGCAATGGGAATACAGCCTGAAGACCAGCCCCGAGTTTGCTTCCATCCTGGGCGACAAGCGCTATAACGACCAGCTCTCCGACGTCTCCTTGAAGTTTGTCCTCGACGACCTGGAGATGACGCGCAAATTCCTGGCGCGCTTCGAAGCCATCGACACCGGCGGCTTCCCCGAGCAGGAAGCGCTCAACAAGGCGCTGATGGTCCGCGACCTCAAGCAGCAGCTCGAGTTCGCTCCCTTCAAAGAATGGGAGATGCCGGTCAGCCAGATGAACGGGCCCCATCTGCAGATGCCGCAACTGGTGGCCCTGCTGGCCTTCACCAACGTGAAGGACTACGAGGACTACATCGCCCGCCTGCGCAAGTTTCCCAAAGTGCTGGACGATACCATGGACCACATGCGCCACGGCATGGCCGACCACCTGATGCCGCCGCGCTTCCTTCTGGAGAAGGTCGCCACCCAGGCCGACAACATCGTCACGGCAGACCTGGAGAAGAGCCCCTTCGCGCAGCCCTTGGCCAAGTTCCCCGATGGCACTCCGAGGCCGACCGCAAGCGGCTGCACGATGAAACTATCGCCGCCATCCGCGAATCGATTAACCCGGCGTACACGAAATTTGACAAGTTTGTGCGCGAGCAGTATGCGCCCCAGGGCCGCAGCGAGCCCGGTGTGTGGTCGCTGCCGGATGGCAGCGCCCGCTATGCCGCCATGGTGAAGCGCAGCACGACGACCAACCTCATGCCCGAAGAAATCCACCAGATCGGCCTCAAGCAGGTGGTGGAAATCGAAGCCCAGATGCTCGCCATCGCCCAACAACTCGGCTACAAGGACCTGAAGACCTTCAACGCCGACATCGAAAAAGATCCCAAGCTGCACGCGCACTCCCGGCAGCAAATCCTCGATCTCTATCGCAGCTACACTGACACTATGTGGGCGCAGCTTCCCACCGCCTTCGGCCGCCTGCCCAAGGCGAAGCTGGAAGTCATGCCCATCGAGGAGTTCCACGAGAAAGAAGCCGCCACCCATTACAACCAGGGCACGCCCGATGGTTCACGGCCCGGGCACGTGATGGTCAACACCGGCGACTTCGAGCATCGCAAGCTGATCAACATCGAATCCACCGCCTATCACGAGGGCGTCCCCGGACATCACATGCAGATCTCCATCGCCCAGGAGTTGCCCGAGCTGCCGCCTTTCCGCCAGCAAGCCTTCTACGGCGCTTACATCGAGGGATGGGGGTTCTACTCCGAGAAGCTGGGGAAAGAGATGGGCTTCTACAAGGACCCGTACAGTGATTACGGCCGCTTGCAGGACGAGATGCTGCGCGCCATCCGCCTGGTGGTCGACACCGGCTTCCACTCCAGGCACTGGACGCGCCAGCAGGTGGTGGATTATTTCCACGCGCATTCCGCCATCGACGAGCCCGACGTGCAGTCGGAGACCGACCGCTACATCGCCTGGCCGGCGCAGGCGCTCAGCTACAAGATCGGCCAGCTCAAGATCCTGGAGCTGCGCGAGCGCGCCCGCAAGCAACTGGGCGCGAAGTTCGACCTGCGCGCCTTCCACGACCAGGTGCTGGGCGCCGGCGCCCTGCCGCTCAACGTGCTGGAAACCCGGATGAGCGAATGGGTAGTCGCGCAGAACAAAGGCGGGGGCGAATCGACGGTAGCGAAGTAGGGAGGAAGCAGTCAGCCATCAGCACTCAGCAGTCAGCAAGACCAGCCGCTGAGTGCTGATTGCTGACGGCTGAGTGCTACTCCAGATTCAGCGCCCGCTTCAAGCTGCCGCGCTCCTTCATGATCTTGTCCTGCAGCAGCATGATGGCGTAGATCAACTGCTCCGGGCGCGGCGGGCAGCCGGGCACGTAAACATCCACCGGGATCACCTGGTTGACGCCCTGCACCAGCGCGTAGTTGTTGTACACGCCGCCGGAAGTGGCGCAGGCGCCCATGGAGATGACCCACTTGGGTTCCGGCATCTGCTCGTAGAGCTGCTTGATCACCGGCGCCATCTTCTGCGAGACGCGCCCGGCGACGATCATCAGGTCGGCTTGCCGCGGCGACGGCCGGAAGACCTCCGCCCCAAAGCGCGCGATGTCGAACCGCGACGCCCCCATGGACATCATCTCGATGGCGCAGCAGGCCAGGCCGAAGCTCATGGGCCAGAGCGAGCTCTTGCGCACCCAGTTCACTGCCTTGTCGAGCTGGGTGAACAGCACGCCCTCGGGCTGATCGTAGCCGAAAGTTACCTCCCGCACCCGGCGCCGGTCATGCTCGGAGCCGACCAGGTTGTCGAAGCGCTCTTCCCCGCTGGCGCTGGGCGCGGAATCCGTCTGGCGTGCCATAAGCCTATTGTAGATGATGGCGGCGGTTTGTAACGGGTGGCCCGCCCTGGTGTCTCCCGATGTTGGAGACTTAGCTGTCCTGTAGCTTGGTCACGTCCCTGCAGCGGCGGCACCTCAACCCATGCGGCGCGTTTTGCCGATCAGAAACCGCGTCACCCGCGGCGAACGCAACACCGCCATAACCGGCCGGCGCAGCGCGCGCGGCGCGGACGCGAGCCGCCGCAACCATCCCGCATTACGGAACAACGGACGCAACTCGCGCTGATACTGGCCGCGATAAATCGCCGCCGCCTCCGCCACCGACCTCTTCCCTTCCCAGACCTCTCCCAGCGCGTCAGCAGCCATCGTGCCGCTGCGGAGCGCCAGCGAGATGCCGTCGCCCACAAAGGGATCGATGAAACCGGCAGCATCTCCAGCGAACAACACTCCGCCCTCTTCCGCCTGAGGCGGCGCGAAGACCAGCGGCGACGTGGCCACCGTTTCCGAGATCTGCTGCCACGCGCGGCTGCGCTCGGCCAGCCTGGGATGGAGCGCCAGCACCTGGTCCATCGAATTGGCGGCCGCGGCTTGCACCATGGCGCACGCATTTACTTCACCGTCAATCAGCGGCTGCACTCCGCAATAACCGCCGGCGAAGAAGTACAGGTCCACCGACAGCGGCGAATCCGCCTCGCGGAAGTGCGCCTTCCATCCCACCCATTTTTCACGCTGCGGTTGGGAGAGCCCGCTGCGGCGCAGGTTCGACCAGCGTCCGCTGGCGTTGATCGCCGCGCGGGCGGTGAAATCGCCCGCCGCGGTTGCGACGGTGAAGGGCCCTGTGCCGGTGATGGCGCGCGCTTCCAGCAGCTCGCGGCAATCGGCGCCGGCCTCGCCAGCACGGCGCCACAGCGCCTGGTCCAGTTCGTAGCGCGAGATGGCCGCTCCCGCCGGAGAGAGCGCGGCTTCCGCCACCGAGGTTTCGGCAAAGATGCGGGTGTGGGCGATGCGTTGCGCGCGGCGGACGAGATCGTCGAGCCCCAGGCCGGCGAGCAGCGCCACGCCTTCGGGCGAGATGAATTCGCCGCAGACCTTATGGCGGGGGAAGCGTCCGCGCTCCAGCAGCAGCACGTGCGCGCCGGAGCTCGCCGCGGTAATGGCCGCCGCCGTCCCCGCTGGCCCGCCGCCGATGATGATCAGGTCAAGCGACTTACCCTGCATTATTCACCGGGGTGGAGCAGGCCTTCAGGCCTGCATTAATGCGGCTCCTTGAATTATGGGCTTCAGCCCCTGAGGTAGGTCAATGGCCGCACCGGGAATATGCAAACCATTAGTACCTCAGAGGCTAAAGCCGAACGCCCGGGAGGCCGCTATTATGCAGGGCTGAAGCCCTGCTCCACCCATCTGGCCTCTCTCCACGCGATTGCCCCCATGCGGCACAAATAATGATTGCCGAGCTCGACGGCCGCGGCGCGCGTGGTTTCCAGCAGCTCGCGCAGCTCGCCGGGGGTGTAGGCGCGGCGCACCGAGGCGGGCGCGTCGTGCCGGGTCAGCCGGCCGCGGTACAAGGCAAAGCCGGCATAGCTGAGCGCCAGATGAGCCGGACTGCGGCGTAGATCGTTGACCAGCGCCGCCACCCGCGCCACCCGCAGCGACTCGTTGATGAAGCGCACCAGCTCGCCCGGCTCCAGATGATGCGTGAACGTCGACGAGCCCACCAGGTCGAAGCTGCAGTCGCCGAACGGCAGGGCCAGCGCGTCTCCGGCGACCGCCCGCCGCGTCCCGTTCAGGTGCACCGCCGAGCGGTCGAGGACCACAAAAGTGACGCGCACGCCTTGGCGCCCAAGCTGGCGAGCGACCCGCACGGGGATGTCGCCGGAAGCGCCCCCCACGTCGAGCAGCGACAGTTCCCTTTTCCGGGTGCGCCGGGCGACGTCGCGCACCAGGCGGCACATGGCCGCCGCCCCGCCGAACCAGCGGTTGACCATGCGCAGATCGGCCAGGTTCGCTTCGATCTCGGCGGGCGAACCCGAGTCGGTGTCGAGAAGTTCGGGGATGACGAGGCGCTTCATGAAGGCATCGGGTGATCAGGAGATCGGGAGAGTTTCATCGGGTCATCGGGAGATCGGGACATCGGGTCATTGACTTATTGATTTTATTGCGCCTGCACGATTGAGCCATTGATGAGATGGATGCGGCGTTCCTCTAAAGGATGCGCGCAAAGCGGGTTTCAATCACCCGATCTCCCGATCCCTAGACCGTCTCCAGCTCCTCTTCCAAAAGTTGCTTGTTGTACAGGTCCGTATAGTACCCGTTGCGGGCGATGAGTTCGTCGTGGGTGCCAAGTTCGACAATGCACCCGCCGTGCAGCACAGCAATGCGGTCGGCGTTGCGCACGGTGGAAACGCGGTGAGAAATGAAGATTGTCGTCCGCCCCTGCATCACCTCGCGCAAGTGGTTGAGGATTTTCTCCTCGGTGTAGGTATCGACGCTGGAGAGCGCGTCGTCGAGCACCAGGATGCGCGGATCGCGGATGAGGGCGCGGGCGATCGCCGTGCGCTGCTTCTGCCCGCCGGAGAGCGTGATGCCGCGCTCGCCCACCATGGTCTGATACTTCTCGGGGAAGTCGGTGATGTCGCCGGCGATATTGGCGGCTTCGGCGGCGCGGCGCACGTCGTCGTCGGTGACGCTCTCGGCGCCCAGCGCTATGTTCTCGCGCACGGTGTCGCTGAACAGGAAGGTCTCCTGCGGCACGAAGCCGATGGCGCGGCGCAGCGTGGCCAGCGGATAGTCGGTGATCGGACGGCCGTCGATGAGCACGCCGCCGGCGGGCGCGTCGTAAATGCGCGGGACCAGGCTCACCAGCGTGGACTTCCCCGACCCCGTGGCTCCTACCACGGCCAGGCTCGATCCGGCGGGAATCTTCAGGCTGACGTCGTTGAGCACGGGCACGCCGTTGTAGGCGAAGCTGAGGTTGCGGAACTCGACTTCGCCGCGAATCGCCTCGGGCGCGCTCCCCAGCGGGATGCGATCGGCGATCTCCGACCGCTCGGCAAAGATCTCGTTGATCCGGCCCATGGAGGCGCTGCCGCGCTGGAACAGGTTCAGCACCCAGCCGATGGAAATCATCGGCCAGGTGAGCTGCACCAGGTAGGTATTGAAGGCGACGAACATTCCCACGTCGATCTTGCCTTGGAGCACCTGCCGGCCGCCGAGCCAGAGCACCAGCACCACCGCCAGGCCGAGCAGGGTCTCGAGCGTCGGCCACAGCA
>JBIOFT010000024.1:0-32562 GCA_044447375.1 Terriglobales bacterium
AACGCCCGGCAACCAGCAGCTCGAGCACTTCCTTCTCGCGCTCGGTGAAGGTGACGCGGCCGGCGGGGAAGATGCGCCCCGGCGAGGTGGTGACGCGCTCGATGAACGTGGAGAGCACCCGGCGCGGCGCCCACACCGATCCCTGGTTCACCATGCGGATGGCCTGCACGAACTCCAGCGGCGCGGCCGCCTCATCCACGTATCCCTTGGCGCCGGCGGCCAGCGCTTTCAGGATGGTCTCGTCATCGGCGCCGGAGCCGGTCACGATGATCTTCAGGTCGGGGCGCGATGCCTTCAGCCCGGCCATGGTGTCGAACAGGTTCACGCCGTTGCGGCTGCCCAACAGCACCAGGTCCACGTTGCCGAGGGTTGGTACCTCGGGAATGCTCGATGCCAGGATCTCCAAATCAGATTCGGTATCAAACAGCGCGCGGAAACCCACGAAGCGCAGGGGATCACTTTCCAGGACGGCGATACGGATACGCGGTTTCTTGGCTGGAGCCGGTTTCATACAATACTTCCTTAGCTGCTTTATTTTCTGGGCCCAGAATAGCTGCGTTTGAGCAAAAGGGAAAGCACGGAGTACGATACCGGCTCATGCTTTGGTGCCTGTCCTTTGGTCACAAACAGGGAGATTCCCGGATGCGTAAGAGAATTCCCGTTGTTTTACTGGCAATCGCCGCTGTCTCGATGGCTGTCATGGCGCAAACGGGCGGCCAGGCTGCCGCCTTGGCCCGTTCCCAAGATGAAACTGTCAGCCTGGGCTACCTGAAGACGGCAATCTACGCGCAGAGGGAATACAAGAAAAAGCACGGCGAGTACGCCACCTCGCTGGCGGCGCTGGTCCACTCCGGCTCCTTCACCAAGCGCATGGCCACCACCAGCCGCGGCGCCTACACCGTGCAATTCCACGGCAAGCCTGAAGCCTACTCGCTGGCGCTCGTTCCCAAGCAGTTCGGCCCCGAACACCGCGCCTTCTACACCGACGAAACCGGCAAGATCCGGGTAGAAGAGGACAAACCCGCCACCGTGGAATCGCCGCTGCTGAAGTAATCGGGACGTCAGCGGGGCGCGGAAGCGCTCGCCGGACTGATCTCAGCGGCTTTGCCGGCGCGGAAGATGACGGTGATCTGATTGCCGCCGTTGGGATAGACGACGGTCTTACCCGGCTGATCGCCCGCCGGCTGCGGGATTCCCATACCCAGCGCAAACGAAGCCTGGATTTCGTTCATGCCGGGCAGCACCTGGTGGCGGTCGACGGCCTGCCACACCTCCGGCGGCCAGTGGCGATAGAGCTGGTGCGGATCCTCGAAGAACAGCATGTCGTCGGCATAGAGGGTGTAATCCTCGCCCCGGCGAGCCCCGATGGGAACGGCAAAGTCTTGGCCGCCTCGCTCGAAGACGGCCACGATTTGCGGCAGTTCGCCCGCCGCCGGCGGTGGTGTCTGCACGACGTTGCGTACGTCGAGCTGCTCGAGCGGCAGCAGCAGCCCGGCGGGATGCGCAAAGTCGGCGTGCCGCGCACCCGGGTCATAGTGGTAGTAGGTGAACTTGTAGCCTTCGCGGACCCAGGCCGGATGTCCCACCATTCCCGCACGCGCAGTCTTCAGGTCGTACGCGTGCTGCTTCTCAGGGACCACGTAGTAATCGGGATCGAGCACCGCCGGCGGCTGCGCGGCAGGGCTGGGAGCGTGGCGCTCGTGGTAGATCAGTTCCAGCCGCAGCGCCGCCACCACCAGCGCAATGGCGAGAATGAGCTGGACGACCTGCCTTGTTTTCACGGGGATGAACTAGACGATGTAGGGTGAGCCCTCGCGCAGGACGCGGTGCTCGGCCAGGCGTTCGATAAAGGTTGAGGCCATATTCAGGACCTGGTTGCCCCTCTCGATGTACTCCGGAGCGTGTTCCCACAGGCGTTGCATGTGCTCGGGGTATTCGGAGGCCAAGGCCGCCAGGCCCACGCCCGCCAGCACCCCCGCTGCCGGCTTGCGGCCGGTCACCAGCAGGAATGCGCTCGCCCCCAGGGAACCAAAGATTAACGCCTGCTTCCAGTGCTTCATGGATGACCTCCTCGCTGTTAGAGCGGTACGCAAGCGAGTTCGTTGTATGCAGGATTGTAAAACGAAAACGCCACGTATCGGCACGGATGAGCACGGATCAGAATGAAATCCGTGATATCCGTGAAAATCCGTGGCGGTTTTCGGTCAGTACGTGGCGTCCTTGACCTTCCCGGCTTCGTCCACCATCTTGACCTTGGAAACGGTGAGGGTGTTGTTCTCCAGCTTGCCTTCGATCAAGACGTGCTGGCCTTCGTGTCCTTTGAGCGCCTCGGGATTGGCGACCGAGATCACAACCTTGTCACCATCGTTGACGAACACCACCTTCTCGCCGGCCTCGATGCACTTCTTGGCGCAAGCCGCATCCACTTTGGCGCCGCACTTGGCGTCGCTGACGTAGCCGGTCCACCTCTGGTCCTTGGCCAGGACACCGACGGCCAGCAGGGCGAGCAGGGCTGACACAACGAAAATCTTCTTCATGGTTGCTCCTTTTGAGCCGGGAGTGCCCGCACGGTTGCCATCGCTTGTTGTGCCCGGCAATTGCTGTTAACGTTTCCTCGAGGGCTCTGGGGCGAATGGCTCTGCTGCCAAGTGTACGGGATAGAGGCGGATCTGGATTGAAAACCGGGGCATGTCTGGCAATCTGTGCCGGCCGAAATCACGTACTTAACAAGAGAGCGCGTTGAGCACTGCGGGGTTACAACCGGGTTCCGCCGACGCGGCGCTGATTGCCCGCATCCGCTCCGGCGAGCAGGATGCGATGGCGGAACTCTACGACCGCTACGCGGCCCTGGTGTACTCAGTGGCCCTGCGGGTGCTTACAGACACCGGCGCGGCCGAGGACGTGCTCCAGGAAGTTTTCATGCAGTTGTGGCGGCATCCCGCGAGCTTTGACGCCCGCCGCGGCAGCCTGGGGCCGTGGCTGGCGGTGATCGCGCGCCACCGTGCCATCGACGTCCTACGCAAACGCCGGCCGCAGACCGACTTGGAAGACGTGGTGATCGCCATCGAGGCCGACCTGGAGGGCGCGGCCCAGCGCTCGCGCGCGGTGGAGAAGATACGCGCCAGCCTGCATGCCATGCCCGACAAACAGCGCATGGCCCTGGAGATGGCTTTCTTCGAAGGCATGACCCACACAGAGATCGCGGCCCAGACCGGGGAACCGCTGGGGACGGTAAAGACGCGCATCCGCGCGGCGCTGGTGGCGCTGCGCCGGGCTTTGAACGCATGACCGCACACGAACAATTTGCCGAAGACCTGGCGCTTTACGCGCTGGGGTCGCTGGAAGGGGAATCGGCGGTTTCGCTGGAGCGGCATCTCGAGGAGTGCGCCGCCTGCCGCCAGGAGTTGGCGCGGCTTCAGGGCGACATGGCGCTGCTGGCGCTCACCACATCCGGCCCCGCTCCGCCGCAGCGCGCCCGGCAGCGGCTGCTGAAGGCCATCGGGCACGAGCCGCGCTCGTTACGCACCGTCTTCATGCGCCGGCGCTGGTGGACTCTGGCCCCGGTCTTCGCCACACTGGTGCTGGCGATTTTCGCCATCCTGCTGTGGCGGGAGAACGCGCGCCAACGGGACCGCATCGAGGCGCTGCGAGGGGACGCCGCGCGCAACCAAGGCGCGTTCGAGGAAGCCAAACACCTGCTGGCCCTGCTCACCGATCCCAGCGCCATGCACGTCACGCTGGTGGCGGCGCAGTCGAAGCCGCAGCCCGCGGGCAAAGCTATCTACATGCCGGGCAACGGCGCATTGGTGTTCATGGCCAGCAACCTGGCGCCGCTCGCGCCCGAAAAGACCTACGAGCTGTGGCTGGTGCCCATGCACGGAGACAAACCCATGCCCGCGGGCATGTTCAAGCCGGACCCCAACGGCAACGCTATGGTGATGATGCCGCCCATGTCGCCGGGCGTGGAAGCCAGGACCTTCGCCGTGACCATTGAACCCGACGGAGGGTCGGCGACACCGACCATGCCCCTCGTGCTGCTGGGGTCGTAGTCGCGGTCCTGCCTTACCAGCGAGGTTCCCGCGGCTGGCGAGCATGGCCACGGTAGTCATCCCGCCGGCCGCCGCCGCCGCGTGAGCCGCCGCCACGCTCCATCTTGGGACGGGCCTCGTTCACGGTCAGGGTTCGGCCTCCCAAATCCTTGCCGTTGAGAGCCGTGATGGCCTGGTCCGCCGCAGCGTTGTCCGCCATTTCGACGAAGGCGAAGCCGCGTGACCGGCCCGTATTGCGGTCCGTCACCACCAGCACGCTCTCCACGCTGCCGTAAGGCTCGAACATCGTCCGAAGTTCTGCATCTGTCATGTTGAACGAGAGGTTGCCGACGAAAATCTTTTTCATGGTTTCCTTTCCGATGCCTTGCGGCGAAGAGTCTACATGGCCAGGGGGTGCCGAACAACCACGGACCTCCCGGCCCCGGCGCTATCGCTTTGGCTCGTTGATCCTGAGAGGCCCCTTTGGGCGCCCATCTTTCAGGGCTGTGGTTGCGCTAAGGAGAACAAACTTCAGATGGGTCTGACTTAGCTCAGAAGATCTGAAAGAGGAGAGGGAACGCTGCTCGCTCCGCCCTTAAGCTATGCCGAACCGCCCCGGATGTCAACGGTGGATGCGGTCAACCGGTGCGGGCACGCCGGCTAGGCGCATCCGCCGGCAGACGTTATAATTGCCATAAGCGCGCCCGTAGCTCAGTTGGATAGAGCGATTGCCTCCGGAGCAATAGGTCAGGGGTTCGAGTCCCTTCGGGCGCGCCAGTACTTCGCTGTAGGTCTACGCAATCCCGCAACAATCCATTGAAGATTCTGGTCCCTTCTGCCGATGAGACCCCTGTAGGTCAACGGGCGCCACTTGGCTGCGCGCGCTGACGGAAATGTCGGAGTACAGATGTCCTATGCTTTTTGATTGATGCGCCGCGAGGTCGTACACCGCCTCCGGAGCAATCTTAGGGGTCTAAGTCCCCGCTCCGGGGGCGCCTGTTTTCATCCATCTCTCCACACCCCCGCACGATTCTAATTTGATCTCCCAACGGCAGTACTGGCTGGCGGGACTTGGCACCGGGCCCGTCAACCTAGTAGCATCTCCGGCGCAATGAAACATTTGTTGGAGAAGCTGGCCGAGGCAGCCGGGGCGCAATTGTTGGGTGACGGGAAAACTGAGATCAGCGGCATCGCCAGCCTGGAGTCGGCGACGGCGGACGATCTGGTGTTCGTGGAATCGGCGGATCACCTGGGGGCTGCGTTGCAGTCGCCGGCCGCGGCGGTGGTGGCGGGAGAATTCGCGCGCGGCGTCGAAGCGCGCAAACCGCTGCTGATAGCGCGCCAGCCGCGGCTGGCTTTCGTCCGTGCCGGCAAGGTCATTTTCCCGCCACGCCGGCGGGAGCCCGGCATCGCCTCCACCGCCTTCGTCCACGACTCGGTCAAAATGGGCAAGCTGGTCTCGGTGGAACCCGGCTGCTACATCGGCGAAGGTACGATCATCGGCGACCGTACCCGCATCGGCGCTGGAGGGTTCATTGCGCCCCGCGTCGTCCTTGGCGACGATTGCAGCTTCAAGGCCCACGTGACCATCTACAGCGACACCACCATCGGCAACCGGGTGGTGGTGCAGGCGGGGGCGGTGCTGGGCAGCGACGGTTTCGGTTACGTGCGCGACGAGACCACCGGCGTCTACGAAAAGTTTCCCCAGGTGGGCCGGCTGGAGATCGGCGACGACGTGGAGATCGGGGCCAACGTGACCATCAGCCGCGGGGCCCTCGATGCCACCGTCATCGGCCGCGGCACCAAGATCGACAGCCAGGTGCATATCGGCCACAACGTGCGCATTGGAAAGAACGTGGTCATCGCCGCCCAGACTGGCATCTCCGGCAGCGCGGTGATCGAGGACAACGTGGTGATCGCGGGACAGGTGGGTATAGGCGAGCATGCGCACGTCGGCGAAGGCGTGATCCTGGGAGGCCAGTGCGGCGTGCTCAGCCATAAGGTGATCCGCGGCCAGGGCGTTGTGTTCTGGGGCACGCCGGCGCGGCCCATTCGCGAGTACCTGAAGCAACTGGCCGTGTTGGCGCGGCTGGGGAAGAAGGAACGCTAGCATGAGTACGTCTGTAACCAGCCGTCCTGTGCGCAGCAAGCGCGACGGCAACAAGACCGCGGAGCCCCGGCCGGCGCCGCCCGAACTGGATCCCAGCGCCAACGGGGAATACTGCATGGCGATCGTGGTGGTGGGCGGGCAGGCGCGGAACGTGGGCAAGACCTGCCTGGTCGCCAACCTGATCAGGGCGGTGCCGGAGCGCCGTTGGACGGCGGTGAAGATCACGCAGCACGAACACGGCCTCCCGCCGGAAGCCAGCTATGTTATCCACGAGGAATGCGACGCCTCCGGCGACGCCGATACCGCTCGCTACCTGCGGGCTGGCGCGCGCCGCGCGCTGTTGCTGAGCGCTCGCCCCGGCCGCCTGGCCGACGCCATCCCCGCCCTGCGGCGGGAGTTGGGGCGGGCCGATGACGTGATCCTGGAATCCAACAGCGTGCTGGAGTTCCTGGAGCCCGACGTTTACCTGGCGGTGCTGGACCCGGCGATCGCCGACTTCAAGTCGTCGGCGCGCCAGTTCCTGCAGCAGGCCAGCGCCGTGGTGCTGAATGAGCCGCAGCGCCGCAGTTTTCGCTGGGACAAGGCCTTGCTCGAGCAGGTGATGCGGAAGCCCATCTTCCGCGTGCGCCCGCCGCACTACCTCACGCCTGACCTGGTGGAGTTCGTGCGCAAGAAGCTGCGGAGCCTGGACCAGCGGCTGTAGTTCCCGATTCGACGAGCGGGGACGGCTGCTTTGCTACACTGCTGCCAAGTTGCCAAGAATCCCAAAGCGTGCCTGGCTGCTGACGATCCTTTCCGGCATCCTCCAGGTGCTGGTTTTCCCGTCGCCGGCGCTCTACTTCCTGTGCTGGGTTGCGCTGACGCCGCTTCTAATTGCCATCATCGGTCCGGCGAACCAACAGCTTTTTCATGACGGGAACGGACGCGAACTGAGTTCCACCACCCTCGGACAGGGCTTGTTGCTCGGGTGGGTGAACGGCGTCCTCTTCTACGCCGGCACCTGTTTCTGGATCTTCCACACGCTGCACGTTTTCGGCGGTATGAGCGACGGACTCGCGGGGCTGCTCATGGCGCTGTTCCTGCTCGCGGCCGGGATGCACCACGGGGTTTTTGGGGTGCTGCTCGTGGCCGCCGCCCGCGCCCGCCATCTCGGCCGTAATCGCTCCCTGATCCTGGCGCCGTTCTTCTGGGTGACTGCCGAGATCCTGTGGGAGCAGATCGTCGGATTTCCCTGGCAGCCGTTGGGCACGGCCCAGGTGGACAACATTCCCTTGTCGCGCATCGCCACCTGGACGGGGGTGTACGGACTCTCGTTCGAGATTGCACTGGTGAATGCGGCCTTGGCTGCCGCATTTCTTCTGCCGCGCGAACGGCGGCGGACCATGCTCGCGGTGGCAATCGGCGCGGCGGTTATCCTGCAAGTCGGAGTGTTGGTGAAACCGGCGCCCGCGCGGCCCACGCACCTGGCCACTCTGGTGCAGCAGAACATTCCCATCCTCGAGCCCTCGCAGTGGACGTATGACTACTATCGCCAGACGCTCGCTGACCTGGCGTCGATGAGCACGGCGCCGCCCGGGAGCTCGGACGCCGAGCCCGGCTTGATCCTGTGGCCGGAGTCGCCGTCGCCGTTTTTCCTCGACGACGCGCGTTTCCGGGAGTTGATCAGCGGCATCGCCCAGAAGACGCACTCGTATGTCGTGGTGGGCGGCATCGCCATGACGCCCGAGCGCCGCCCGCTCAATTCGGCCGCGCTCATCGCCCCGGATGGCGCCTGGGCCGCGCGCTACGACAAGATCCACCTGGTTCCCTTCGGCGAGTATGTGCCGGGCGTCTTCTTTTTCGTGCACAAGATCACCAAGGAGGCCGGCGATTTCGCGCGCGGCACCGAGCGCACGGTCTTCAACGCCGGCGGCTACAAGCTGGGCGTGTTCATCTGCTACGAGTCGGTGTTCCCGGACGAGGTGCGCCTCTTCGCCCGCAACGGCGCGCAGCTTTTCGCCAACACCTCCAACGACGAATGGTTCGGGCCCTGGGGCGCCCCCGCGCAGCACCTGAACATGGTGCGCATGCGAGCCATCGAGAACCAACGCTGGGCGCTGCGAGCGACGGATACGGGGATCACGGTTTCCATCGATCCCTACGGCCGCGTGGTGTCGCGCGCGCAGCAACATGTACGGACCACACTGGAAGCGCCCTTCGGGTTGGAGAGCGGCACCACGTTCTACACCCGGCACGGCGACTGGTTCGCTTGGGGGTGTGCGATAATTTCCTTGCTGGCATTTGTGCTGCGCACACACGTCCGCTTTCGCGCAGTCCGGGCATAAGAAACACCACGGAAACACAGCGGCACGGAGGAGAAATGATCGGGATTCTCCGTGTCTCCGTGCCTCCGTGGTAGATTGGAAATAAGACAGTGGTCGAAGAATTAGAACGCGAATACGCCCCCATCAAAGCCAAGGTCCACGACCTTCGGGAGTACCTTTGACGCGCCCGGCGTCCGCGAACAGCTAGCCGAACTGGAAAAGAAAACCTCCGACCCCAACTTCTGGGCGAATCCTGAGCAATCGCAGCAGGTGATGCGGCAGCGCAAGCGGCTGGAAGAAGCGCTGGCCACCGAGGCCGACCTGGAGCGCCGCAGCAACGACATCGACGCTTACTTCGAGTTGGTGCGTGAAGGCGAGAAGGTCGAAGCCGATCTGGCGCGCGAGATCGCGGCACTGCGCGACCGGGTCGAAGAGCTCGAGACCAAGACGCTGCTCTCGGGTGAGAACGACGCCCGCAACGCCATCGTCACCATCCATCCCGGCGCGGGCGGCACCGAGTCGCAGGACTGGGCGGAGATGCTGCTGCGCATGTACCTGCGCTGGGCCGAGCGCCACGGCTTCGAAGCGGTGCTGAACGACTACCAGGCGGGCGAGGAGGCGGGCATCAAGTCGGCGACCTTCAGCGTCTCCGGCGACTTCGCCTACGGGCTTCTGATCAGCGAGATCGGCGTGCACCGGCTGGTGCGCATTTCGCCCTTCGATCAGCAGGCGCGCCGGCACACCAGCTTTGCCAGCGTCTTCGTCTCGCCGGAAATCGATGAGAGCATCCAGGTCGATATCAAGCCCGAAGACCTGCGCGTGGACACCTACCGTTCCGGCGGCCGTGGCGGCCAGCACGTGAACACCACGGATTCGGCGGTGCGCCTCACCCACCTCTCCACCGGGATCGTGGTCAGTTGCCAGAACGAGCGCTCGCAACACAAAAACCGCGACCGCGCCATGAAGATCCTGCGTTCCAAGCTCTACGAATACGAGCTGGAAAAGAAACGCGCGGAGACCAAGAAGATCGAAGATGCCAAGCTCGACATCGACTTTGGCTCGCAGATACGGTCATACGTGCTGCAGCCTTATCGCATGGTGAAGGACCTGCGCACGCGGGAGGAGATGGGGGACGTGGACCGGGTGCTGGATGGCGACATCGACATGTTCATTCGCGCGTTCCTGAAGCAGCGGCGTGCGGAGGTCCTAAGGTAACCGCTGATGAGGCAGAGACTCGCACATAACCTGCCAAATTGTGGCTTTGGTGCAGGGTGCATATGAGAGAGCTCGTTCTGGATGCGTCGGAATGGCGAACGAAGGACGATGTCTACGACGCATTCTTTGCGGCCGTCGGCGCCCCCAAGTGGCATGGACGAAATCTTGACGCGTTGAACGACAGTATTGGGACCGGGCAGATCAATGGCATCGAAGTGCCGTACCGGGTCGTTATCACACACTACGGCAAAATCTCAGGCTCCGCGTTGCGGATGACGGATCTGCTAGTTGAGCTGCTGCAGGAACTAGGAGCCCGAGGAGTTCCCGTCGAGGTACGCGTCGAGTAACCTGCCGCCGAGATCATGAAAACCGACGAACTGCCCAACCCGCTGCTCGATGCCGAGTTTCTGCGCGCTTTCGAGTATGCCCTGCGCAAGCATCGCACCCAGAAGAAGAAGGGAGGCCGCATACCCTACATCGAGCACCTCATGGGGGTGTGCTCGGTGGTGCTGCACTATGGCGGCGGGCAGGATGAGGCCATCGCCGCGCTGCTGCACGACGTGGTGGAAGATCAGGGCGGCAAGCCGGTGCTGGCTGAGATCCTGCGCGAGTTCGGCCCGCGGGTCGGTCACATCGTGGAGGGCTGCACGGATAGCGATACCCATCCCAAGCCGCCCTGGCGGGAGCGTAAGCAGAAGTACATCAGCCATGTCCCCTCCGCCGACGCCGGGGTCCGTCTGGTGGCGGCTGCCGACAAGCTGCACAACTCCCGCGCCATCCTGGCCGATTATCGCCAGGTCGGCGAACAGGTCTGGAGCCGGTTCCAGGGAGGCCGCGAGGGCACGTTGTGGTACTACGACGAGCTGATCAAGGCATTCCGGGCCGCGCCGCCTGATCCACGGGTCGACCCGCTGGTCAACGAACTGGATCGAGTCGTACGAGCGCTGCATCGCAAGGCGGGCGCGTCCGTTGCGCAGTGAAACTCATCAAGCCCGCCGGTTGAGCGTAATCCCCGCCGACACCAAAGTTTCCCCCGTTCGCTGTAAATCGTTGCCGGTGAAGGCCAAGTCTGCTAGTTTATTCAGGATAAGTACATCCTGCGCCACCCATCCCAGCGCGCGGCGTAGCGTCTAGATACCATCAGGAGGAGCCTCCCCTTGAGTTCCCAAGAACGTTTTCTGTTTACCTCTGAGTCCGTCACCGAAGGCCATCCCGACAAAATCGCCGACCAGATATCCGACGCCATCCTCGACGCTTGCCTGGCCGAGGATCCCTACAGCCGGGTCGCCTGCGAGACCCTGATGACCACCGGGCTGGCGTTCATCGCCGGTGAGATTACCACCAAGGCTTACGTGGATTTCCCCGCGATTGTTCGCGGCACGGTCATGTCGGTGGGTTACACCGACGCCGCCTACGGCTTCGATCACGAGACCTGCGCCGTCATCTCCTCGATCCACGAGCAGAGCCCCGACATCGCCATGGGCGTGGACCCAGGCGGCGCCGGCGACCAGGGCATGATGTTCGGCTATGCCTCGAACGAGACGGAAGAGCTGATGCCCATGGCCATCACCCTGGCGCACCGGCTCACCCACCGCCTCGCCGAGATCCGCAAAAGCGGCCAGCTCGAGTGGCTGCGCCCCGACGGCAAATCCCAGGTCACCGTGGAATACGACAAGAACTATCGCCCGGTGCGCGTGGATGCCGTGGTTGTCTCCACCCAGCATTCGGAAGTGGTGGACAACAAGAAGTTGCGGGCGGAGATCCTGCAGCACGTGATCCAGGCCGTCCTCCCGCCGAACATGCTGGATGCCGATACCAAGTACCACATCAATCCCACTGGACGCTTCGTGGTCGGCGGGCCCATGGGCGACACCGGCCTGACCGGGCGCAAGATCATCGTGGACACTTATGGTGGCATGGGCCGCCACGGCGGCGGCTGCTTCAGCGGCAAGGACCCGACCAAGGTGGACCGTTCCGCCTGCTACATGGCGCGCTATATCGCCAAGAACATCGTGGCCTCCGGCCTGGCCGGCCGCTGTGAAGTGCAGCTTGCTTATGCCATCGGCGTGGCTGAGCCGGTCAGCGTCATGGTGGAAACCTTCGGTACCGGCAAGGTCACCGAAGGCCGGCTGGTGGAACTGGTGCGCAAGAACTTCCAGCTCACGCCCAAGGGCATCATTGAATCGCTGCGGCTGCGCCGTCCCATCTACAAGAAGACCGCGGCTTACGGCCACTTTGGCCGCAAGGACCCGGACTTTACCTGGGAAGCGACGGACAAGGCCGCCGCGCTCGGCGAGCAGGCCGGGCAGAAGGCCAGGGAAGCGGTCATCGCTAAGTGACATCCGACCGGCAGGGGCTGTGGATTTCTTCCGCCCCTGCCGCTTTCCATTTCGAGTATTCTTAGGATTCCGAGACCAAAATACGGGCGCGGCGTTGGCGCCGCCTCCACCAGCAATCAAATCTGAACGAGCGCAAGGGCTCGCATAAAGGAAATTATGCCGACCGTTTCTCAAGCCAAGGGTGACGTAAAGAATATCGACCTGGCGGACCAGGGCAAGAAGCGCATCGAGTGGGCTAACCAGTCGATGAAGGTGCTCCAGCTCATCCGCAAGGAGTTCATCAAGAACCAGCCGCTGAAGGGAGTGCGGGTTGCGGCCTGCCTGCACGTGACCTCCGAGACCGCCAACCTGGCCATCACCCTGCGCGATGGCGGCGCCGACTGCGTGGTCTGCGCTTCCAACCCGCTCTCCACCCAGGACGAAGTAGCGGCGTCGCTGGTCCGCGACTATGGCATTCCGGTGTTCGCCATCAAGGGCGAGGACAACGAGACTTATTACCAGCACATCCTGGCCGCGCTCGACCATCGTCCGCAGATCACCATGGACGACGGCGCCGACCTGGTGACCACGCTGCTGACCAAGCGTCCGGGCGATGCCGTCGGCGTGATCGGCGGCACCGAGGAGACCACCACCGGCGTCATCCGCCTGCGGGCGATGGCCAAGCAAGGCGTGCTGCAGTATCCCATCATCGCCGTCAACGACGCCCTCACCAAGCACATGTTCGACAACCGCTACGGCACCGGGCAGTCCACCATCGACGGCGTGGTGCGCTGCACCAACGTGCTGCTGGCCGGATCGAAATTCGTGGTCGCCGGCTACGGCTGGTGCGGACGCGGCCTGGCGATGCGAGCCCGCGGCATGGGCGCCGACGTCATCGTCACCGAGGTTGACCCCACGCGCGCCCTGGAAGCGGTGATGGACGGTTTTCGCGTCATGTCCATGGCGGAGGCGGCGCGCATCGGTGAGGTATTCGTCACCGTCACTGGTAACAAGTCCGTGATCGCGCGCGAACACTTCGACCTCATGAGGGACGGCGCCATACTCGCCAACTCCGGGCACTTCAACGTGGAGATCGACATTCCCGCGCTGGAGAGCATGGCTTCTTCCCGGCGTCCGACCCGCGAGTTCGTCGAGGAATACGTGATGAAGGACGGCCGCAAGCTCTACCTGCTGGGCGATGGCCGGCTCATCAACCTGGCTGCCGCCGAAGGCCATCCCGCCAGCGTGATGGACATGAGCTTCGCCAACCAGGCCTTGGCCGCCGAGTTCCTGGTCAACAACCATGCCCAGATGGAAAAGAAGGTTTACGCCGTGCCCGAAGAACAGGACAAGCGCGTGGCCCGGCTCAAGCTGGAATCCATGGGCATCAGGATCGACCGGCTGACGCCGCAGCAGGAGGAATACCTGGCGAGCTGGTCGGAAGGGACCTAGAACCCTAACGCCGCGGATTTACGCGGATGGACGCGGATATTTAATTCCTTGGCTTGAGATCGAATTAATCCGCGTTAATCTGCGTCAATCCGCGGCGTCGTTTTTTTTGTTCGTGGACTGAGCCCGCAAAACGCTGTATCGTCAGTATCGCCATGCGGCTCAAGATCAGTACCCGCCAGGTCGAGACCGTCATCATCGTGGACTGCTATGGCCACCTTGTCTTCGGTGATGAGACCAGTCTGCTGCGCCAGCAGGTGAAGGGGCTGCTCGCCACCAACCCGCACATCGTGCTGAACCTTCGCGATCTCACCTTCCTGGACAGCTCCGGGATGGGCGCCCTGATCGAGCTCTTCACTTCCGCCAAGAGAGCTGGCGGCTGCCTGAAACTGGCAAGCCTCACCAAGCACATCCGCGACGCGCTCGCCATCACCAAACTGGTGATGGTGTTCGAGGTGTTTCCCGACGAGTTTGCCGCCGTGGAGTCGTTCCGGGCGCAGCCGGTCTAAACGGCAGCAGCCGATGCCAGCCCTGAAAACCATCAACCTGGAAGAGGGACGTCCCTCCGTCGCGTCGGCCAGCTCGCGCCTGCTCGATCAGTTGCGGCTGGCGCGGGAGCAGAACTTTGCCGCGGTGAAGGTGATCCATGGCTACGGATCGCACGGCGTCGGCGGCGAATTGCGGGTCGCCATCCAGGGAATGCTGGCGCGCATGGTGCAGAGCGGAGACATTGCGGCGTTCGTCGCCGGAGAGGACTGGCGCATCTCCGACGAAACCACATGGCGGCTGATCCAAAGGCACCGCGAACTCAAGCAAGATCGCGACCTGGGGAAGGGAAATAAGGGGATTTCCATGGTGGTGCTGTGAGGAAAGCCTAGCGCGAACCCACCTTCGCCAGCAGCTCGCGCGCGGGCTGCTGAAAAGGACCTTGGGTGGCAGCCAGCTTGTTCAGGATTTGCCGCGCTTCGGCATAATTCTTGGTCTTGGCATAGGCGTAAGCCAGAAAGTAAGAGGCCTTCTGCGATCCCACCGGATCCTCTTTAAGCAGCGCGACCGCGGTCTTCAGCTCCGCGATCGCCGCCGTGTTCTTCTCCTGCTTCATGAGTCCGAAACCCAGCGCGCTGTGGGCGGTGCCCGCGGCCAGTTTGCGATTGTTGCCGGCGTCGGGCGCCTCGGCTTTGGCCAGGACGATGGCTTTGCGGGCATATTCCATGGCGCGATCAAAGTAGGCCGGCGTCTCCACCAGCGCGCTGGCCAGCACGCTCAGCAAGGACGCGTTCTCGGGGTTGGCCGCCACTGCCTTCTGGCCGTAGGCCGCCAGGCGGGCTACGTCGTTCATCTGCTCGAGCGCCACCACCGCGTACTCAACCACCTGCGGCGCGTACTTCGACTTGGGGAATGCTGACTCGAACCTTTCGACTTCTGCCACCCTCTGCTTGCCATCCGTCTCGCTGGCGATGGCATTCACCGCCAGACCTTCCAGGTATTCGCTGGAGGATTGCGCGCTGGCGCGATCCTGCTCGATCTTCGCGGCAAAGTCCTGGTCGCTCATGTCCGCGGGCTTGGGTTGCTTGGCGATGCCTTGGACGGCCATGCCGCCTCGCGCCGCATAGTCAACTGCCTTGGCGTAATTCTTCATCTGCAATGCCAGGCTGGCTTGCGAGCCCAGGATGTCGAGATCGTTGGGAGCGGCCGCCAAAGCCTTGTCGCCGTACGCGAGTGCCTGCGCGTTGTCTCTCTTCGCAGAGTAATACTGCGAGATCTGCACGTTGCCGTAGGCGGCTGCCATGGGATTGGCGGAAAACTTCTGCAGGAAATCCTGGACCAGCGCCAGCCGTTTGTCGGCGTCCGCCTCGTTCGTGATCTCCTGGATGGCGGCGTCTTCCGGGGTGCCCGCCGGGATGAGGAGGTGGGTTACCTGCGCGCGAGCGACAACGCTGAGGATCACAATCAGGAAGGCGTGCCTGAGCTTCACAACTACCTCCAGCCTGCGCATGCTAGCGCCCTCCGTAGCGCACAGCAAGGGGAGGTGTCACAATCCCGCTGATTCTGGCATTGCGGGCAGCCGGGCACGTAGAATTGCGGCCGCCAGTTCTTGTGGGCGGCCAAAGGACGGATGTGGCCAAACGATCGCGCAGCATTGACCTGACGCAAGTCTCGGAATGGCAGGAGGGCAACCTCCGCCGCTTCCAGGACTACCTCGTCGCCGAAGAGCCGCTGGAGATCCGCGTCGCGGGCGCGCCGTTGAGCGTCACCATGCGCACTCCCGGGCACGATCTGGAACTTGCCGCCGGTTTCCTGTTCACTGAAGGTCTCATCCAGAAGCGCGAGCAGATCGCCTCGCTCACCGAGGGCGCGGCGGAAAAGCCGGAAGCTGCCGGCAACCTCGTCCAGGTGGAGCTTGCCGGGGCGGAGTTCGAGCGCGAGCGCATGCAGCGCAACTTCTTTGCCGCCTCGAGCTGCGGGATCTGCGGCAAGGCTTCCATCGACGCCATCCGCGTGCGCGGCATTGCGCCGCCTAATCCCGAGTTCCGCTTCGACCCGGACGTGCTCTGCACTTTGCCGGACAAGCTGCGCGCCGCCCAGACCATCTTTGGCAGAACCGGCGGGTTGCATGCCGCAGGCCTGTTCAGCGCGGATGGAGAGCTGATCGTCGTCCGCGAGGATGTGGGACGCCACAACGCCGTGGACAAGATCGTGGGCTGGGCCTTGCTCGAAGGCCGGCTGCCGCTCTCTCAAGGCGCGCTCATGGTGAGCGGGCGCGGCGGCTTCGAGATCATCCAGAAGGCGCTGGTCGCGGGACTTCCGCTGGTGGCTTCGGTCTCGGCGCCTTCCGGACTGGCGGTGCGCCTGGCGCGCGAGTTGGGGCTCACGCTGGTGGGATTCCTACGCGGACGGCGGTTCCTCATTTATTCAGGGGAACAGCGGCTGGCAGCCTCTCGCTCTCCGGCTGGGGCAGAGCCGCGATGAACAACCGCGGTGCGGGCGAGCGAAACCGCCGATGCCAAGTGCGTATAAGCCGGCCCGGCCCCGACTAAGTCTGGGGATATTCATCCTCATGAGCTCGCCTCGTACGTGGGGATGCGAAATACCCCAATTCCGATTGCATTGCCTCCATATGCACCTGGTCCTCAGATGACCACGTCGGTTTGTGCAAGTGAATCAAGTCGAACGAAAAGCCCTGCCCTTTGCCGTACTGTTCGGTCGCTAGGCCCACGACAGTTGTGGCGTCGGGATTCAAACCGCGTGCAACGAAGCATCGATTTCCCAGTTCGGCAACACGAAAATCTCTTGGGGCCACGAGAGGCATAGCTAGGAAAACGTACATTACATCGGACGGTGACCTGAGCATGCGAGAGCGCACTCGAGACGACTCATCGATGAACTCTCTGAACGACCTTCCGAGTATCCGCCGTGAAAACCTGTCTTCCTTTGCCATCGTGCGAATAGCACTCTCTGTTTGTGAAGGACTGGGTGCAAACTCTAACTGGTCATTCAAAAGGTCATGACAGAAGCTCTCTATCAATCGATCCCAAACGTAACTATCTTGATCCGCAATTTGCTTTCTTCCATACTCAGCCTTCTCTCGAAGGTCGTCCCAGAGGCCGCTACCAGCTAGGACGACATCGTAGTTTTCTGGAAACTTTCGCCCGTTGTGCAAGTACGTTGCCAGAAGGTCTTCTTCCGAACCCTCAAAAGCGGCCGATGCACCTGCCCTGAAGAGCTGCTCTTTGTCGCTCAAATACCTGACGAAATCTGTAATCGTGTCGAGTTCGTTCAACAGGATAGTGAATGACAGCTCATCGAGAACATGTACGAAGCCTTTTCCGAAATCTCCGAATGGTAGGCTCACTTCCCCCTGACTACCGAGCGCCACCGCAACGCGATGAAGGGTAGGTTGTTTCGGGAGCGGGAAGCCAAGCGAGTTGTCGCTCTTGATCACGTGGGTCAGTGACCGGAGGGATCTTTCAGCACCGTAGATTTGCGCCGACGATGCATCAACAGCTCGCCTCCTCCATCTCCTCGCGTCAACCATAGAATCGCCGCTGCTACCCAAAGTGGTCTGTTTTACGCTGAAGATGATGATGTCCGGCTCGCAAACAACCAGCACGTCACATAACTCTTTCCCGAATGGCTTCGTTCGGGGATTCATGTACGACCAAAGGGACAAGAACGACTGGCGGCACACCGTATAAACGAGTAGTTCAGCTTGGTTCATATCATACGTTTATGCATTGCACTTAGATTTGCCACATCGCACGCAGCCTACGCTGCGCTACGGTTTTACAGAAGAACTTTTTGCTTCAAATCCTGAGCGGCCTGCAGCAGGTTGTCTGGCTTGCCGAGATCACGCCAATAATATTCATCGGCCCGAAAGGCGAGGATACTTTCTCCCTGAGCGGCGAGACGCAAATAGGCGGGGATGATGGAGAAGACGTCGTCTTCATGCATCATCGCCAACAGACGCTGGGAAATAACGTGGATACCGCAAAAGGCCAGGGCCTGCTGTGAGGCACGAACGAGTTCAGTTTTCTGATCGTGCCCGGACCGCCGGCCGCAGAGCTGGAGTTGCTCGTCGAAGAGCAGGTATCGGGAAGTTTCCCGGTCTTGCACCGCCAGCGTCGCCAGAGCCCGATTGTCAGTATGAAATTGCACCATGCGTTGCAGATCGATGGTGCTGATGACATCCACATTGTGCAAGATGAACGGCTCTCCCGAGGAGTTTTCCAGAAGGAACCAAGCCGCTTTTTTCAGGCCACCGCCGGTATCCAGCAAAACCTCCTCGCAAGAGACTTCAATGCGCATGCCGAAGTCATCGTTCGTCTTCAGATACTCGAGAATCATGTCGGCAAAGTGATGCGCGTTGATGATCACCTCGCGAATCCCGAAGGCGCGCAAGCGGGAGATTGTGATCTCCAGCAGCGTGCGGCCGGCG
Organism: Terriglobales bacterium; assembly: GCA_044447375.1. Classification (GTDB taxonomy): domain Bacteria; phylum Acidobacteriota; class Terriglobia; order Terriglobales; family Acidobacteriaceae; genus JAHFUA01. The sequence goes on from JBIOFT010000024.1 coordinate 18,360, forward strand.
ATTTCCACCAGCGCCTTGGGACGATGGTCGGTGAGCGGCCGCAAGCGCGTACCGAGGCCGGCGGCCAGGATCATCGCTTTCATTTGTCCGGGTTCTCCAGCTCAAGATGCCGCACCGCCACCTCCACGCCGTTCCTGCCGCGCAAATGTTCCGCCAATTGCTCCGCCAGGAATACCGAGCGATGCTGGCCGCCGGTGCAGCCGAACGACACCATCAAGCTCTTGAATCCGCGCCGCTGATAATCGCTCACACTGGCATCCACCAGCGACCGGGCGCTGGCCAGAAACTGGTGCACGCTCTCCTGCTGATTGAGATAGTCGCTCACCGGAGCGTCCTTGCCGGTGAGAGTCTTGAAGCGCTCTTCGCGTCCGGGATTGGGCAGGCTGCGGGCATCGAAAACGAATCCGCCGCCATGCCCGCTCTCGTCTTTCGGCACCCCGCCCCGGTGAAAGGAAAAGCTGAACACCCGCACCGTGAGATTTTCTGACTCGGAAACCCGGCTCTGCAGGCGCTTCGAGTCCACCATCCTGCCGAACGCGTCCATCAGCGCCGGCAGCGCAAAGGGCAGCTTGGCCTCGCGAAGCAGCCAGCGCAAGTTGTTCAGCGCGTACGGCACGCTTTGTAGAAAATGGACTTTGCCCTCGTAAAAGCCGCGAAAGCCATAGGCGCCCAGCGCCTGCATGATGCGGACGTAAACGTAGGCATAGTAGTGCTGCATGAACGCGCCGCGCTCAAGCTGAATGAACCCGGCCAGCCGATCGAGATAATGATCGAGCAACTCCTGGCGCAGCTCGGGCGGCAGATCGGCCTTGGCGTCGTACAAGAGGGAAGCGATGTCGTATTGCAACGCGCCCCGGCGGCCGCCTTGATAGTCCAGGAAAAACGGCTGGCCGTCGCGCCACATGACATTGCGGGATTGGAAATCCCGATAGAGAAAATAATCGTGGCCGGCGCTCAACAGGAACTTGGTCAAGCGGTCGAAATCGTCTTCCAGCGCTTGTTCGTTGAAGGCGATGCCGGCGAGCTTGAGAAAATAATATTTGAAGTAATTCAAATCCCAGGCGATGGACTGGCGATCGAAGCTGGCGCGCGGATAGCACACCTTGTAATTTAAATCGCGGCCGGCTTCGATCTGGAAGCGCGGCAACACGGCCACGACTCTGCGATATGCCTCAACCGCCTGGGGAGCAATGTTCTCCCCAGCCCGATTTTTGGAGAGAAACTCAAACAGGGTCGTGTCCCCCAGGTCTTCTTCGAGATACGCGCCGTGGCTCAGATCTTCAGCATAAATTTCCGGCACCGGCAGACCGTGCCGGCGGAAGTGCCGGGAAAACTCCAGGAAAGCGACGTTCTCTTCGCGGACGTCGTACAGAATGCCAATCGCGCTGATCTTTTCTCCGGCCAGCCGTATGATCTTGCGACCCGAACCGCCGAGCTGGCCCTGCAGCGGCTGCACCCGCTCGACCGGCGAGTGGAAGTGCTGCTCAAAAAGCTGCTTGAGAACGTCCATCAGCGAGGTAGCGCCGGCGTCTCGCCGGCTGTCGTGGGGGCATCTTGCCCCCACACCCACGCCCAGTCCTTCAGACCGGCTTTTGTGGGATTATTGGTGACGTAGCGAATGATGCGGCCCAACTGATCTCCATCACGAATCAAACGTGGAACTTTAGCATGTTTGCCGTAGCAAGCGGGGGCGAGACGCCGGCGCTACTTCTCTCATTCCCGCGCTTGCAGTTCCGCCGCCGGGGTGCCCTGGATGGCGGCGTCTATCAGCTCGATCATGTGCAGCACGGGGATGTGCTTGCCCGCGCGCTTCAGGCCGGACGAGATCTGCACCAGGCAGCCGGGATTGGCCGAGACCACCAAGTCGGGGCTGGTCGAGAGGCAGTTCTTCACCTTCATGTCGCCGAGCTGGGCCGCGGTGTCGGGCTGAACCAGGTTGTAGATCCCGGCGGAGCCGCAACAGATGGCGGCGTCGGGGACCTCCAGCAGTTCCAACTGCGGAATGGTCTTGAGCACCTGGCGCGGCTGGGTGCGGATGCGCTGAGCGTGCTGCAGATGGCAGGAATCGTGGTAGGCGATGCGGAGCGGCAGCGGATGCCGTACAGCCCGCGGCTCCAACTCGGCCAGCACCTCGGAGATGTCCTTGCACTTGGCGGCGAAGGCCTTGGCGCGCTCGGCGTACTGCGGATCATGGCGCAGCAGGTAGCCGTACTCCTTCATGGTGGAGCCGCAGCCGGCGGCGTTGATGACAATGGTGTCCACGCCGGCGCGTTCGAAGACGCCGATGAGGTTGCGCGCGAAATCCAGGGCCTGCTCTTCGAGGCCGGTATGGACCATGAGTGCGCCGCAGCACTTCTGTTCGCGGGGGATGATGACCTCGCATCCTTCGGCGGCCAGCACCCGCGCCGTGGCCGCGTTTACGCCCGAGAACAGCACGCTCTGCACGCACCCAGTCAGCAGGCCCACGCGCTTGCGCACCGAGCCTTGCGCCGGAACGCGCTCCGGCATATTGGCGCGCAACTCGCGCAGCGTGATCGCCGGCAGCAACGCTTCCATCGAGCGCAGCTTGCGGGGAAGTAGCTTGAGCACTCCGCTGCCGCGCACCAGCGCCCGCAGTCCGGAAGCCTGGTACGCCCATGCCGGCCACAGCGCCGCCCGCAGCCGATCGGGATAGGGGAACAGATTGAAGATCCACTGGCGGTGAATGAGTTCGCCGGGCGAGCGCCGGTAGTGACGTTGGAGTTGGGCGCGCGTGGCCTCAATCAGGCGGTCGTACCTCACGCCGGAGGGGCAGGCGGTCATGCAGGCCATGCAGCCCAGGCACTGGTCGAAGTGGCGGGCGTAGCTGTCGGTAAGGTTGGCCTTGCCTTCTGCGCCCAGCTTCATCAGGTAGATGCGGCCGCGGGGGGAATCCATCTCTTCGCCCCACAGCGCGTAGGTGGGGCAGGTGGTCAGGCAGAAGCCGCAGTGGACACACTTGTTGTACAGCTCCGCCGCCGGCGGATTGTGATCGTCGAAGATGGCAGCGGCGCGGTTGGTGGGTTCGGCGTTGGCCATCAGATCCCCCCTATGAAGCGTCCCGGGTTCAACGTCCCGTCGGGATCGAAGCGCTGCTTGATGCGCACCATCAGCGGCTGCGCGTCCGAAGGCGGTCCCCAGACGTCGCGGCCGCGCTTGACGGCGACCGGGCAGCCGAGCGCGACCAGCGTGCCACCCATCTTCGCCAGCTCGTCCCGCAGGGCCAGCAGCGCGCTGCGCAAGGCCGGCTCGGCGCCTTCCAAGCGCGCATAACCGGTACCCACGCTCTGCACCACCATCTTCCACGCCAACGACTGCGCCCCGGCTGCACGCTCGACCAGCGCACACACCGCCGCGAACTGCGCCGGGAGCACGCTGAATTTGGTGACCAGCGCCGGGGCCGCGCCGTCCCAGATAGCTTGATGCGAGGTCCAGGTGTTCGCGGGCGCATCCGAGGCGGCCACAGATCCGGCGATCTGCTGAACCTGCTTGACCTGGGCCTGGATGCCGGCCGTCGTGCCGTCGAAGCGGACATCGAGCTGCGCGCTTCCCGGCGCCGCCCGCAGTTGCAGGCCGGTGAAAGTTAGTTTCGAGGCCTGGATGGCGAGCAGCAGTTGGCTCAGAGCCTGGGACGTGCCGCTGAAGCTCAGGCTGCGCGATTCCCGCGGCAAGGGATGGAGCCGGAAGATCGCCTGCACGATCACGCCCAGCGTTCCCAGCGCCCCGGTGTAGAGTTTTGACAGATCATAACCGGCAACGTTCTTCACCACTTTGCCGCCGCTCTTGGCGAGGGTGCCGTCAGGCAGCGCGACGGTGATACCGATGATGAGGTCGCGCAGCGAACCGTAGCGCACGCGCAGCGTGGCGCTGTCGTTGGTCGAGAGGATGCCGCCAATCGTGGCGCGCTCCGGCCACAGCGGGTCGAGAGCCAACCGCTGCCCGTGTTGAGCGAGCGTCTTCTGCAGGTCGGAAACGAGGCATCCCGCTTCGACAATGACCGTCATGTCGGCCCAGGCATGTTCGAGGACGCGGTTCAGACGCGCGGTGGAGAGCACCAGATCGCAGGCCGCCGGCGGATTGCCCCAGCCCAGCTTGGTGCCTCCGCCGCGCGGCGCCACCTTTAGCCCGGCGTCGTGGGCCCAGCGCAGCGCGCGCGCCAGGTCTTCGGCAGTCCCTGGTTCCGCGACCATCTGCGGGGTGATGCCGTCAATGGCGTCTGCGGCGGTCGCGGCGCGCAGATTTTCCTTACCGACGATCTCGGCCAGTTCCGGCCATGAGACTTGCGTCATAACACCGCTTGCGGCTGGCATGGAGGTTTCTCCTGCTCTTAGAAGCGTTGCGCCACACCCGCAACTTCCAACGGGTGCGGTTCATAGACCCCGGGTTTTTCTCCGCACAACCGGGGCCGGGGAAATACCTTATCGGGATTGGAAAGGTTCTCGGGATCGAAGGCGCAGCGCACCAATTGCATGGTGTTGAGGTCGGGCTCGGCGTACATCTCGGCCATGAACATCTTTTTTTCTTCCCCGACGCCGTGTTCGCCGGTGATGGAGCCGCCCGCCTTGATGCACAGCCGCAGGATGTCGTTGGCCAGGTTCTCGGCCGCCTTGGGCTGCCCGGGCACAGCGTCGTCGTAGAGAACAAGAGGATGCAAGTTGCCGTCGCCGGCATGGAAGACGTTGGCCACGCGCAGGCCGACCTCGGCGCTGAGCCGCACGATCTCGCTCATCACGTGCGGCAACGCGGTGCGCGGGATCACGCCGTCCTGCACGATGTAAGCCGGCGCCAGGCGGCCGACGGCGGCGAAGGCGGCCTTGCGTCCCGTCCAGACGCGAGCGCGCTCGGCGTCAGACTGCGCCACGCGAATCTCCCAGGCGCCGCACTTGGTGCAGACGTCGGCCACCTCCTCCATCAGGGTCTCGACCTCGGCGGCGGGGCCGTCCAGTTCAACCAACAGCAGCCCGCCACAATTGGGATAGTTGGCCTGCACCGCGGCCTCGGCGGCCTGGATGGCGAGGTTGTCCATCATCTCGATGGCCGCCGGCAGCATGCCGGCCGCGATGATCCCGCTCACCGCGGCGCCGGCTTCGTTGGTGGAGTTGAAGGCCGCCAGCAGGACCTGGATGACTTCTGGCTTTTTCACAATGCGGAGGATGGCCTTGGTCGCGATGCCCAGCGTGCCTTCCGACCCCACGAAGACCCCCGGCAGGTCGTAGCCGGGGCGGTCGACAGTCCGGTCGCCAAGATGCACGAGCGAGCCATCCGGCAGCACGACTTCCAGGCCGAGAACGTGAGTGGTAGTGAACCCATACTTCAGGCAGTGGGCGCCGCCGGAGTTTTCCGCGACGTTGCCGCCAATGGAGCAGACCTGCTGCGAGGAAGGATCAGGGGCATAGAAATATCCGTCGGGCGCGACCCGCAGGGTCACGTTCAAGTTCATCACCCCGGGCTCGACGATGACCCGCTGGTTGGGCAGGTCCACTTCCAGGATGCGGTTCATGCGCGCCAGGCTGATGACGATGCCATTGGCCACCGGCAGCGCTCCGCCGCTCAGTCCCGTGCCCGATCCACGGGCCACGAACGGGATCTTTTCGCGATGGCACACGCGCACGACCGCCTGTACCTGTTCGGTGGAGGTGGGCAACAGCACGGCCAGGGGCATTACCCGGAACATGGTGAGGCCGTCACACTCGTAGGTGGCGAGCTGCTCGGCCTCGGTGATGAGGCCAGGCGCGCCCACGATGGCGCGAAATTCTTTGAGGATTCGGGCGTCCATATGCTCTCCTCTCACGGCGAGCAATCGGCGGGGCGTGACGTGGCGGAAAGAACAGTCCCAAGCGCGAAACCACGCCACAAGAGGTTCGCCGGTTCAGGTGGAACGGGACACCTTACACCAAAAACGCTCACCGCGAAAGGACTACCCGCCAGGTGGCAGAAGGTAAAGGTAAAGGTACAGTGACTGAACCACGACGCCGCTCACGCAGACTTCAATGCCGGCGATACCAGTCCGCCATCGTGTCTATAAATCGGCAAAGGCGAGGGCAAGTACGAGCCAACTGGGTGGCGACGCCGCCGCCCCAACCGGCGGCGAGAAATGGGTGTCACCGTCGGTCTGCCCGCAGCCGGAAAATTCGGTTCTCTTGGGCTCTTGGAGACGCTCGTTTCTCGTCTTGCCGACAAACCAAGAATTCCAATTGTCATATCCCAGTCCCCTGCAATCTCCAGATTTATGTAGATTTCATGTTTCGATTCTGCCATCTACTTATTTAGATCCTTATACTTACGTGAATTAGAGGCTGGTAAGAAGATTGCACACACGTTTCTTCTTGCTTGCAGCGGACGTGTCTGGCAAGGCGGTATAGGCCCCCAAACTACGCACGGGAGGTTGCTCCGATGAAGAGACGACTGTCACTGGTGCTAGCCGCAGTACTGGCTTTCGGACTCGTGAGCCTGGCTGTCGCACAGCAACAGGACCAATCTAATAATAAGACCGCGCCGAATCCTCTTGTTCAACTGCTCCAGAACAAAGGCGTGCTGACGGCACAAGAGGCGACGGCGATCAATCAGGCAGCTACGCCAGCCGAGCAGCAAAGCCGGCTGACCCAGTTGCTATATTCCAAAGGCCTCATCACACCAGACGAATACAAAACTACGGCTGCTGCGGAAGCCAGCAAGGCCTCAGAGTCGCAGGGGACGTGGATCCAGACCGCCGCACACGTCTCGGCCGGCGAGCCTCAACCGGCCATGGCGATGCCGCCACAGGCCCCGGCGGCACCCGCGGTCATCCCCGCGGTGGCGCCCGTGCGTGTGTTGACGAATGACCCTCCCAAGGCTGGCGGAATGGTGCCCGACCTCAAATTGGGCTCCGGCGCCAAGGTGAAGCTCTACGGCTTCGTCAAGGCCACCGCCGCGTACGACTCCTCCAACCCCTACAACATCGACTTTGAACTGCCTGGCTTGGGTGGGATTGTTGGAGGTGCTCTTCCGACCAGCGTTCCCACGGGGTTGACTTCGCCTTTCGGAGGCGGCATTGCTGGCGTGGGCAGCGCCGATTCCGGTCCCAACGGCTCCCCTTCGTTCTATCTCAAAGGCAGCGCCACCCGCATGGGCGCGAACTTCGAGTGGCCGGATCTCGCCGGCGCGAACAACACCCTTACCGGCCGGATCGAAGCGGATTTCGAGGGCAACTTCTCACGCGCCCAGAACCGCAACGTTTCCTCCGTCCGCACGCGTATGCTGGCCTTGCGTTTAGCATGGGCGCGCATCGACCACAAATTCTCCGAAGATACCACCGGGTTCATCCTGTTCGGTATGGACTGGACGCCGTTCGGCTCCTCCACCCAGGCGAACTTGCTGGAAACCACGGGTGGGATGGCGTACTTCGGAGGGATGTACGAACGTGAAGCGCAGATCCGTCTCGGCCTTTGGCACGACTTCGGCGGACCACGCAACTTCAAGATCGGCATCGAGCCTGCACTCGGGATGCCCGGTTTTGGCAATAACTCAACCGACGTTGGCACGCAGCTCGGTGTCAGCGAACGCGATGGAGCCGATTCCGGGCGGCCGGAGATCTCGGGCCGGATGGTATTCCAGTGGCAACTCGACAAGGCCAGGGGAGTGGCGCCGGCGCAACTCATCTTCAGCGGCATGAACGCCAAGCGCGTGGAGATCGTCAACCGGGCTGCGATCGCGGCCTCGGACTGCGCAGCCTCCGGAGTAGCGGGAACAGGCTGCGTGGCGGGTGCGGTCACTTCGCTGTTGGCCGCTTTTCCCCATGGCGCAGAGCCCAGCAGCCAGCGTTGGGGCGCGGATGTTGAACTCCAGCTCCCCACACGTTACGCGACGTTGGTGGGCAAGTACTACACGGGCGCTGACCTGAAATGGTATTTCGCCGGCCAGGTCTTCGGCGTCTTCAACGACAACCGCATTGGGTTGCAGAACGCCCCCGGTACGATTGGGGAAGGTGTGGTGATGTGCAACATCAACCCTACCAATTGTCCCAACGCGTTTAACATCGACGCCTCCGCGCCCAACGCGGCCTTCGGGTGGAACCCGGCTACCAGCCAGTGGCAGATCGTTCCGCAGCGTCCGGTGCGAACGGTGGGCGGGTTCGCGCAAATCTCCTTCCCGCTGTCGCGCATCTTCGACGCGAATCCTGCCGGACGCAACGCCGGCTGGACCATCGCGTTCACTGTGAGTGACGACCAGGCCAAGGCACGTGACGTTCGTGCCGCGGCCGGACCCATCGGAGCCATCAACGGTTCGGGAACTACCGGTGGGCTGCTTGCCAACGGTTACGTCGCGAACTCCAACGGCAGCCGTGACCGATCCGATGCGGCAGCGATGACGCTGGTGTGGAAGTTCAACCAGTTTGTCAGCTTCAACCTAGAGTCGTCGCTCTACCTGACGCGTTCCACCTGCATCGGCGGCAACGGCACCTCGACCGGCGTGATTACAGCGAGCTTTGACTCGGCCAGTTGCGCTGGCACCGTGTTCCGCGCGGATCCCGCGCGCTACTGGCACGATTTCCGTAACGAGTTCGGTCCCGTCTTCACTTTCTAAACGGGTCCGAACCTAACCAACCTTCAGCGGAGTCTCCCACCCGGGCGGCTCCGCTGAATCTTTATGTAAGCCACGGTCTTGGGTGCGAGGGGGGCTGTCCTCGTGCGAGCCCTTCCGCAGGAGATTTCGTCATAGACGTGGATTTCGAAACCGCAGATCAGGAGGCCAGCCGATCCCCGATGACACTGTCACGGCTGTTTCCGGACCTTATTTAGAGGCACCTTTTGCCGACTGATCCGCGTGCTGCTGATCAGACTTATCCAGCCCATCGTGAAGTAAAATTCCGTTCATCGAAACTGTGTTTGAGGTGTTGCTGAACTCCACCGTGCCGGAGCCGCCTTTGATGTGGCCCTGGAATCCGCCGGCGACGGTGATTTTGTCCACCTCGTAAGTGCCGCGGAAGCTGCCGCCGCTCTCGGAGAGGCAGAACTGGCCGATCACGGCCATGCGGAAGCTGCTGCCCCCGGCATCCTTGCTGAAAGTCAGCGTGCCGGACTGGGTGCCGCAACTGCCCGGCTTGCCTCCCCAGTTGTGCGGAGGTGGGCCGCAGAAGACGATCTGGCCGAGGCCGATGATTTCGCCCTTCAGCGTGCCTTCGAAGCTGGTGCCGTGGCAGGGGCCGCTTCCGGTGATCACGCCCACGGCGCGGAACGGCGCCACGTCTTTGAGCGGGTCGGGAGGGATCACGGGCTCGGGATCGGATGGTTCCTTTTCATAAACCAGCACCGATCCGTCGGAGAGCTTGGCGGTAAGGGTTTGGCGATCTTCGGAAAGCAGCCAGCTATCGGTTTCGGAGTAAGTTTGGTAGCCGAAAACATCCATGAGGTGGCGGGTAACGATGACAAGGTCGTCCTTCTGCCACTGGACCTTGTAGTACGCCCGCTCGATGCGGGTGGTATAGCGGTCGCGCTCCACGCCGTCGGCCAGAAAAGATTCCGTCCCGGTGACGGCGCCGCCGGAGTAATACGTGAACTTGACTTCGTCACCACGCTGCGTGATGTCCAGGGCGGTTGCGGCCTTACGGAGAGACGGACCGCTGCTGCGGTCGCGGTTGAGTTTCCATTTACCGGAAAGGTCAGGGAGGTTCTTGACTACGGCCCAGCCGGCGCACGCCGCCAACAGTGTCAGCGCAACCAAGCAGGCTGCGGCTCTCGACGCGGGCAGCGGTCGCCAGAGGCTCAACCACGCACCTCCACAGGCCACTCATTGTAGCCGTTCCGCTAGGGCTTGTGCGCAGCGGCGCCTTCCAATTGGGGTTTCATGATGGACTGGTAGCAACTGGGGCAGATGCCGTGGCTGAAGAGAGCCTCGCTGTGGTCGCTGAGGTAGGTTTCCAGTTGTTCCCAGTAGTTCTGATCGTTGCGGATGCGCTTGCAGTAGGAGCAGATGGGCAGCAATCCCTGCAACTGACGTACGCTGGCCAGCGCCTGTTGCAACTGGGCAACGTGGCCCGCCAGGGCGCTCTGCAACTCGACCACGCGGCGTCCTACGCGCAGGCGCGCGCGCAATTCCTCGGGATTGCAGGGCTTGACGAGATAATCGTCGGCGCCGGCCTCGAAGCCCGCGAGGATGTCCTTGATGTGGTCGCGGGAGGTGAGCAGAATCATATACACCGATGCCATGTCGGGCTGGTGCCGCACGCGGCGGCACACCTCGATGCCGTCCATGCGCGGCATGAGCCAGTCGAGCACCGCGAGTTGCGGCGCACCCTCGGCCAGCAAGGCCTCCCAGGCCTCCACCCCGTTCCGTACCAGCAACACCTCGTACTCGCCTTCGAGCAACCGCTGTAACAACAGCGCGTACACGGGATCATCTTCGGCAAGCAGGATCTTCACTGGGCACCTCGCAGAATTTCTGAAGCTGGGAATCCAGACGGGCCATGGCGGCATCCAGCTCCGGCAGGGCTTCGGCCGCCGCCGGGAAATCGCGCGCCCGCGCTCTCTCCTCCAGCTTCTCGGCCGCGCTCAGCGCTTCCGGTGCAGCCAGGCAGCGGATTTGTCCTTTCAAGCTGTGAGCCGCGCGCTCCAGTGTGTCGCCGTCGCGCTCCGCCAAGCCCTGTTCGATCCTTTCCAGCAACCGGGGCGACTCCTGCAAAAAGATCCTTACGATCTCCCGCAACAGGACTTCGTCCTCGGCGGTGCACGCTCGAGCCTGCTGGTAATCCCAGGCGGGAGGGTCAGGCGCAACACTGCCGGGCTGCGCCACCAGCTTCTGAAGTTCGGCCTGGATGGCGGCGATACTGACCGGCTTGGGGATGTAGCCGTCCATGCCCGCGGCCAGACAACGCTCGCGATCGCCTTTCAGGGCGTGGGCGGTCATGGCGACGATCGGCAGATGCCCGCCCAGCACCCGTTCCCGCTGGCGGATGGCGGCGGTGGCGGCAAAGCCGTCCATTTCCGGCATTTGCACATCCATGAACACCAGATCGAAGCGGCCGGTAGTAACCAGAGCCACCGCTTCCCCGCCGTGGCGCGCCAGCGTTGCCGAGTGGCCTTGCTTCTCCAGCAAGCGCAGAGTGAGTGCCTGGTTCACAGGATTGTCTTCCGCCACCAGGACGCGCAGGCCGGCGCGCGCCTCGCGCAAAGAGTGGCGCGTGACCAGCGGCGGCGCCTTGCCCTCGGGCTGTCCCAGCACCGTCAGCAGGGCCTGCATCAGTTCGCTGTTTCGGATGGGCTTGAGCAGGTAGGCGGCGATGCCCAGTTGGCGGCAACGCGCGGCGTCTCCCCGCCGTCCGGCCGAGGTCAGCATCATGATGACGGCTCCTGCCCAGCGGGGATCGTGCTGCACCCGTTCCGCCAGTTCGAATCCGTCCATGTCCGGCATGCAGGCATCGATAAGCGCCACGCGAAAGGCTTTCCCGGTTTGCCGGGCGGACTCCATCTCGCGAATCGCGGCGGGCCCGTCCTCCACCGCCTGCGACTGCATGCCCCAGCCGCGCGTGACCTCGCAGAGGATGGTGCGATTGGTGGCATTGTCGTCTACCACCAGCACCGGCACTCCCGCCAGGATTTCCGGCCGGGCGGTAGGCGCCGCCGGCGGTTCGGCGCCGGCCCCGCGTAGGGGGATGGCGAAATGGAATCGGCTCCCCTGTCCGGCCTCGCTCTCTACCCAGATGCGTCCGCCCATCAACCGCACCAGGCGCAGGCAGATGGCCAGACCCAGGCCGGTGCCGCCGAAGCGGCGGGTGCTGCTGCTATCCACCTGCGAGAACGCCCCGAACAGCAGGTGCTGCTTTTCGACCGGGATCCCGATGCCGGTATCGCTGACGGTGAAGCGCAGTTCCGGCTTGCCATCGAGCGCCGCGGCCCGCACCTCCAGCACCACCTCGCCCTTTTCGGTGAACTTGATGGCGTTACCCACCAGGTTGAGCAGGACCTGCCGCAGGCGCCCGGGATCTCCTACCACCTGCTGTGGGACACCTTCGGCGATGCGGCAGGCCAGTTCCAGACGTTTTTCGTGTGCCCTCAGGGCCAGGTTTTTCAGGGTCTCGGCGATGCAGTCCGGGAGGTCGAAGGCGATTTTCTCCAGCTCCAGCTTGCCCGACTCGACCTTGGAGAAGTCCAGCACGTCGTTGATAATTCCCAGCAATCCCTGCCCGGAAGACTTGGCCATCAGCAGGTATTCGCGTTGCTCGGAGGTGAGCTCGGTTTCCAGCGCCAGCTCGGTCATGCCCAGGATGCCGTTGAGCGGGGTGCGGATCTCGTGGCTCATGTTGGCGAGGAATTGACCCTTGGCATGGTTGGCGGTTTCCGCACTTTCCTTGGCTTCCGCCAATTGCAGGTTGGTGGCGCGCAGTTCGGCGGTACGCCGGGCCACTTCCTCCTCCAGATGCCCGCGGTGGCGTTTGAGTTCCAGTTCGCGCACCTGGATTTGCTCCAGCATGTCGTTGAAGCTGGTGATGAGCAGGCCGAACTCGTCTTGCCGCCGGCCGGTGGCGCGGATGGCATAATTTTTTTCGAAGGTGACTTGGCGGGCGGTGCAGGCAAGCTCCTGCAGCGGTTCGGAGATCAGTTTCTGCAGACTGGAGGCGAGGGCAAACGCCAGCGTCAGGCATCCGAACAACGCCAGCAGGGTGGAAACCAAGGTGCGGTGCACCCGGGCGCGCACCCGGCCCAGGTCGGTGACGATATACACCGTGCCGATGGTCTCACGTGCCAGCGTGATGTGGCCGAAGTGCGCCAGCGAAGATTTCCCCAGATAGCTCCCGGTTGGAAGAATGGAAGGACAAGCCTCGCCCGCGTCGGCATCGCGCCGGTAGCGTGCGAACGGCTGCCCGTTCTTGCCGTAAATGCAGGCGGCGATCACGTGGGGATCGCTGCGCAGCGCCCCCAGGGTCTCGGTGGCGGCGTGCGCGTCCCCGAAGGTAAGGGCCGGCGGTGGTGTTGGCGCCGGTGGTGGCCGCCAGTACCGCCAGTTGCTCGCCCATCACCAGAGGGGCATCCACCAGGTCGTGCACGATCACCACGACCGAGCCGGTGAGCAGGGCCACCGCGCTGGTGACCAGAATGATCAAGGTCAGCTTGTGCCGGACCGCAAGGTCGCCGATGCGAGACATGTTCCTATCCTCCTCCTGACGGCGCCCCGCGCACGCTCTGCGCCAGAGCCAGCAACTTGGTCAGCACTTGCACCAACAGGCACACCTGATCCAGGACCGCGGACGGCAAAAGCACCCGCTGCGCATGGTTACCTCTGTAATGCTATGAACCGTAGGCCTTAAGGCCCGGCAAGGAGGGTGCAGGCGTGCGGCCAAAGCGCCCCGCGCGGCCAGGCATAGCTCAAGTGGCTGTGGGGATGGCGGATAGCTCCTGGCGAGCGCCCAACTTCCAAGGGAGGAATAGGGCTCCGAGTCTTATTTGGAAAAGAGTTCCCGCGTCGGGAATTTCCCCAGCACGAACTTTCAGGGGGCTCTATTTGACAGGGCCACTTGGCATGCCAGTGGCTGGCCGCCGCTTTCGCGCCTATCTGGATGCCGCAGTGCGGCCCTCGGCGGTGACGCGACACTTCAGGAATTCCTGCACGAACTGGCGGCCCTCGGCGGTGATGCAGCCGCGATCAGTCTCCAGCCGCACCAGTTCCGAAGCCACTAGAAATCCCAGCCAGTGCTCGAAGCTGGAGCCCTCGTACAGTTCCGGAAAACGCCGGGACAACCGCAGGTAGAAGGCATAGAGCTGCGCCAGCGCGCATCCTTTGGATCCGGCGGAGCTGAGCCGCTCGAGCAGCGGCAGTTGGGTGTCCCACAGAATGAAGCGCTCCGGATCGAAGGCATGCACGATGGAGAGCGCGGAGAAGGGCTGGCTGAGCGGCCCCAGGTGCAACTGCCGGACGTGCTTGCGTTCCGCCACATCGGCCAGCAACAGCAGGCTGACAATCAGGACGAAGGCCACCACCGCGGCAACCACCACCAAAAGCGGCACACCCCACCTCCAAGAATCCCCGTATCTTACTAGGAATCGGGAATTCCGGCGCACCTGCTTTCGTGGTTTTCTTTCGGTTGGCCCCGCCGCCTCCCATCGGCGTGATCTGCTGGCAATTGGCGCTCGTCTGGCTTCGCTCCGCAAGTCGAAGCTCAGCCCCGGACTGTCAGCACGGGGCATTTGGCGCGAGCGAGCACCCGGTGTGTCAT
>JBIOFT010000025.1:0-32519 GCA_044447375.1 Terriglobales bacterium
CACGCCTCGGTCTCGCCGCGTTTCGGGATCTTTCCCGAAGTGCTCATCGGGAGCGTGCTATTGGCGCTACTGGCGGCCCTGATGCCGATTTCGATGCTGCGCAAAGTGCAGCCGGCCATTATCCTGAGAGGAGAATAATGTCGATCCGGCTCGAACACGTCAGCAGGTCGTATCCCGCCAGGGCGGACGCGAACGGCGCCGTCATCCGCGCGCTGGACGACGTCTCGTTGCACGTCGAGCCCGGCGAGTGGCTGGCGGTGATGGGTCCCTCGGGCTCGGGGAAGTCCACGCTGGTGAATCTGGTCGGCTGCCTGGACCGCACCACCTCCGGCAAAATCTATCTCGAAGGCCAGGACGTGGCCACGCTCTCCGACGCCGAACTGAATCGCTTCCGCGCCGAGAAGATCGGCTTCGTCTTCCAGCAGTTCCACCTGATCCCCTACCTGACGGCGTTGGAGAACATCATGCTGGCGCAGTACTTCCACAGCATGACCGACCAATCCGAAGCGCTCGAGGCCCTGGAGCGGGTGGGGCTCGCCGACCGCGCGCAGCATCTGCCGGCACATCTTTCCGGAGGCGAGCAGCAGCGCGTGTGCATCGCGCGCGCTCTCATCAACGATCCACGCATTATCCTTGCCGACGAGCCCACCGGCAACCTCGACGCGCAGAACGAAGAGATCGTGCTGCGGCTGCTGCGCGAGTTCCACCAGCAGGGCCGCACCATCGTGATGGTCACGCACGATCCGGTGGTGGCGCGGCTCGCCGACCGCCGCGTGGACCTGCACCACGGCCGCATCGCCAACCAGGAGATCTTCTCCCTCGCCAACGAGATGCAGTTCGACGAAATCCTGGAAGAGATATGGATCCTGCACGAGAACGGCGAACTGGCCGAAGTCGGCCGCATGGAAGTGGACGGCGCGCTGCCCGTGGCCATCGCCGTGGAGAAGATGACCGAGCTGGGCCTGATCGCCTTGAGCCCGCACCCGGCGCAGGCGCACGACCACAAGGCCGTGCTCAACCGCTGTCACGAGGCCATGCGCCCCACCATACAGAACATGGGCGACGGGAATCTGCTGGTGGACTTCACCGAGCGCGGACGCCGCAAGGCCGAGGACATCATCCGCCGCCACCGCCTGGCCGAGCGCCTGTTCACCGAGACCCTCAACATGGACAACGAGACCGAAATCGAACAGCAGGCGTGCAAGTTCGAGCACATCCTCTCGCCGGAGGCCACCGAGCGCATCTGCTCGTTCCTCGGCCATCCCCGGACCTGCCCGCACGGCTCCCCCATTCCCGAAGGGACATGCTGCGGCAAGGCTGGGAAGAAAGAGGCGGTTGCGGCCAAGGCGGCGGATTCACGCGGCGCGTAGGAATTACATCCTACATTTTCACAAACATCGCTAAGTTGCAGTCCATAAACGGGTTCCCGTTGGCAAAGCCCGTGCTCACTACCAGGGCAAGCTTGGGGGCCATTCATGCGGAAACCAACTATCCTCTGTGTAGACGATGAGGTGAACATTCTCACCGGGCGTGAGTTTCTGCTGCGGCAGCACGGCTATGACGTAGTGGTGACCACCAGTGGGCGCGAGAGCCTCGATCTGCTGGAGGCGGTGGACGTCGACGCCGTGATCCTGGACTACCGTATGCCGGAAATGATGGGCGATGCGGTGGCCGCGCGCATGAAGCAGCTCAAGCCCGAAGTGCCCATCATGCTGCTCTCGGCGCAGGACCGCGTCCCGGCCGCCGCCCTGCGCTCGGCCGATACCTTCCTCCCCAAAAGCGTGCCCCCGGACGAGTTCGTGGACGCCGTGCACGACATGGTGGCCTCGGGATCGCCCTTCTTCGGTCGCTGGCTGCAGAGCTGGAAGCAGCGTCTGTCGGCGTAGCAACTCTGTCATTCTTCCGCCGACCAACGGGAGGCGGGAGAATCTGACGACAGTGATTGCGCAACCATTCCGGTCGCGGATGCCGAATCGTCAGATCCTCCAACGTGAAACTCGAAACGTGAAACGTGAAACTCGGCGGGCGGCGCGCCGCCGCCCACCGGACTTTAGCTATCGCTGCGCGCGGCTGCTCAGTTGCGGCGTGCTGGGGGAGGAACTGGCGGTCGCTGCCGTGCCATCGGGATTATCGGTCAGGCTGCTCAGGGCCGGCAGGTCGCTGGCCTTGTACTTCGCCATGCTGATGTAGCCGTGGATGCGGTCCTTGCTGACCTGATTGATCACCAGCTCCACCGGCTGCTTGCTCTCCGAGGCGTAGAGCATCACCGGCTCGAACATGTTGACGTGCTTCTTGGTGAGCTGGGCGTCGTCCACCCGCAACTCCAGGTCGGCATAAACGTGTTTAGCGTTGGCCTTGCGCAAGCTGACGCTGATGGGCCCTTCGCGCGTGAACTGTTTCGACCGGTTCAAGTCGAACTCATAGTAGTTGCGTTCACCCTTCCGGGCGAGCGCTACCAGTTCCTCGTGGGTGCGGGCGATCGATCCCGAAAGCTCGGTCTTGGCGCCGGCCAGGTCGGATTGCGTGGAGTCGATGGCCTTCCGGTGCTCGGCGAGTTGGTCCTGCACCTGCTTCCAGCGCGGATCATCGCGGCGCACAACGCGTGTTGTCCCGCGATGCTGGTTGGGAGCCGGCTTGGACGCCCGCGCCGCTTGCGCCGCCTGCTGCGCCTCGCCCAGTTGGTTGAGCTTGGTGCTTACATCCTGCAACTGGGTGCGGGTCTGGTCGAGAGCCGTGCTCATGGCCGTGTTCTGGGCGGACATCTGCTTGACCGCTCCGCGCTCATGCGCGACGAAGGCCAGACTGCCAATGGTCAGGCACGCGAGGACGACCAGCACAACGCCCCACAGCCCGAACTGAGAATGTGATTCCGAATGCGATACCGCTTGGGAAACTTTTTCTTCTTCCATGGGAGACCTCTTCTCATGGAGCGATGCAGCAACTCACGGGCCAGCGTCTGGAGACTTCGCTAAGTAGCTGAAAAATCGTCAAGAAGTTTAGGAAAACGCGAGAGTTACCCACAGGCCATCGTGGAATGGCTGACACAGCGTGGAAAGATTTGCACGGGGCAGATACTTCCCTGGCTCGGCCTCACTTCATCCACGGATGTATCCGCGGAAGCCATCGGGGGACGTTCCGGCAGTATTCCTCATAATCCGCGCCAAACATCCCTTGCAGGGTCGGCTCCTCGTACAGCCTGACAAACAGGGCTATGCCCGCCATCACCGCGGCCACTGCCGTGATCGCCGCCAGGTTCGCCCGTCCGAAGACCACCCATAGCCCGAGCCACCCTATGAAGAAACCTACGTACATCGGATTCCGCACGTAGCGATAGAACCCCACCACCACCAGCCGCTTGGGCGGAGCGATGGGCGCGGGGGTTCCGTGTCCCGTCCATCCGAAGTCCCACACGCAGCGTAAGGCCACGGTGAAACCCAGCACCGAGGGCACGGCCGCGATCCAGCGCCATCGCGCCACACCCGCCGTGTCCACGCGGAAACCCAGCCAGGACGGCAGCAACCAGAACCACAGCGCAAAGAACCCCGCCCCCACTATCAGGGACGCGATCGCCGTCGGCCACCGCGCGCCACGATCTCTTGCTCGCTCCGCATCGACTCGCTGCACCATCCGCCTACTCCCTACTCCCTCCCTGCTTCCTGCCTCCTGCCCCTGCCTCCTGTTCCTAGTCCGCCGGTTCGGCCAGTTCGTCGAGCGCCGGGCCGCGGTTGCGGTAGGTCTCGAGGATATCGGCCAGCGAGACCACGCCTACCAGCTTGTTGCCGTCGGCGCGGTGCACCACCGGCAGCAGCGGCCACTCTCCAATCCTGCGCATGGCGACGTCCAGCGAATGGTCGGGGTGGAGATGAGGAAGCTCCTGCACACGCGCGTCGGCGCCGGATGCGTGATCCGACGCCAGTTCGAGCAGCTTCGCCCTGCTCATCCCGCCCCAGTACCCGGAGCGGTCCTGCACCAGGAAAAATTCGCCGGGCAAGCTCTCCACCACTTCCGGCGGGGGCAGCGCCTCCAGACGCAGCGCCGTCTGCGGCGTGGGCGCGTGCATGGCGTCCTCGACCCGCAATACCGCCCGCTCGCGATCTTCCTCGAGCGACGGCAGGTCGAGGCCGTCCTGGCGCGAGAGCAGATCGAAGATGGGCGCGGGCTGCAGGCTGCGCGAGATCAGGTAAGCCAGCGCGTTCGAGATGATGACCGGCAGGATGATGGCGTAGTTCCCGCTGATCTCCAGCACCAGGAACACCGAGGTCATGGGCGCGCGCAGGATGCCGGCGAACAGCGCCCCCATACCCACCAGCGCGTACGCCCCCAGCGGTCCGGTGAAGTGTGGGTACAACAGCCGTTCCACGCCTCCCACCGCGCCGCCGACCATGGCGCCAATGAACAGGGTGGGCGCAAACAGTCCGCCGGGGGTGCCGCTCGAAAACGAGAGCACGGTGGCCAGGATCTTCAGCCCCGCCAGGATCCCCAGCACCTCCCAGGTGTACTGATCGTGCAAGACCTGGTCGATATATTCGTAGCCGGCGCCCATCACCTGCGGGTACTGGCGGCCGATCAGGCCGATCAGCACGCCGGCGATGGCGGGCAGCAAGTATTGCGTCCAGCGCGGCCAGGACCTGAGCCACGGCCGCAGAATCTGAATGGACTTGACGAATACCATCGAGGCCAGCCCGGCCACCACGCCCAGGATGGCGTAGGCAGCCAGTTCCCCGGGGCTCTCCAGGCGATAGCCGGGCGCGCGGAACAGCGGCTCGGCGCCCAGGAACCAGCGCTCCACCACCACGCTCGAGACCGCGGCCAGCACTACCGCGCCCAGCACCCCGGCGCTCCAGCTTCCGATCACTTCTTCGATCACGAACAGCACCGCGGCAATGGGCGTATTGAAGGCCGCCGCCAGCCCGGCGGCTGCGCCCACCGGCGCGATCAGACGCAGGTTCTCGCGCGAGAGCTTGAGGCGGCGTCCCACCAGCGAGGCCAGCCCGGCGCCGATCTGCAGCGAAGGATCTTCCGGTCCCAGCGACTGTCCGCTGCCGATGGCCAGCGCCGAGGTGATGAACTTCCCGATGATGGTGCTGCCCGGGATGTAGCCGTCGTAGATGTAGAGCGCGGACTTGGTCTGGTTTACGCCGCTGCCGCGCACGCGCGGGAAGAAGCGCACCACCAGAAAGGCGACGAGCAGGCCCACGGCGCCGGGGACGAGGATCACGCGGCCGCGCGGCGGCATCAGGCCGGAGCCAAAGAAGATCCAGCGCACCGCGTCGATGGCCATGCGGAAGCACACCACCGCCAGCCCGGCGAACACGCCGATAAGGATGGATAGCAGCAAAAAGAGTTGATCTTCCCCCAGCAGGCGTCGTTCTTTCGCCGAGCCGCCGGCAGCGGCGTCGGTGGGCATGGAAGGGGCGCTCACCGCGGCGTCTCCCACTGCTGCGCTAACAACCCCAGCGCCTTGTCTTCGAGGCCGGCCGGTCCGCATGGCGCGGAGGCCTTTTCCAGCTTGAAGACCAGGTCCATCGTCTTTGCGATCGCGTCCGGGTTGCTGGCCAGGGCCTTCTGGTTCGGCTTGATGGACTTGGCCTGCTCAAGAAGCGCGGCAACGCCGCTGCCTGCCGGCGGCGCGCACTTCTGCGCCCGGGCCAGCGCGAGCTGGAAGTCTTGCGACGCGCGGCGCGCCTGCTCCCGGGATGGCAATCCGCGTTCCGACGGATCCAGCTTGATGACCAACTCGGAGAGGTTCAGCAGCTCCAGGGAGTGTTCGTCCTTGGGCATTTGAGCGACGATGGGCAGCAGGTAGTGCCGGGCGGTGGGGTAATCGCCCATACGGAACGCGGCTTCGCTCGCGGCCTCGAGCGCCGGCATGAGGTTGGGCTGGTCGGAGAGCGCCGAGCGGAAGGCCGTCAGCGCCCGGGCATAGAGGCCGGCCCGCAGGAACAGCGTTCCCAGGCGCATCTGTGCGGCCACGTCCTGGGGTGGCAACTCCGCCGCCAGCGCCACCAGTTCCGCCTGCGCCGCCTTCGGATCATGGATGGTGTTGCGCTGCAGCAGGTATTCGCTGAGCTCGAACCGTATCTGCCAGCGGTGCGCCGTGGGCTCGTCCGGCCACACGCCGTAGATCGCAGCATGATAGTAGCGGACGGCCTGGGGCGTGTCGCCCCACATGGCCGCCAGCCGCGCCAGTTCGAGGTTGAGCGTGCCGTCGCCGGGCTCCTTCTCCCACAGGCTGAGCAGGTGCGAGCGCGCCTCCTGGGGACGATGGTCGGCCATCAGCGCCTGCGCCAGCCGCAGCCGGTAGAGATCGTTGTCGCGGGAATAAGCCAGAGCGTTGCGGAAGTCGGCCACGGCTTCGCTGGGGCGGGATTGCCGGAGCGCCGCTTCGCCGCGCTCGTACCACGCCGCGCCGAACTGCTCCTGCTTGCGGTGGTAGGCGCGCGCGGCAAACGTGGTGATGGAAAAGAACACCAGAATGACCACGATCAGCCCCGCCAGCAGCAGGGTTTCGCGATGGATCACCTTGAAGAGCTTCGTCATTGCTGGATCTGGCCCGGCGAACCATCCTAATCAGAGCGGTGGCTGCGGGCAAGTGCGAGCGATCACGCGGCGGGGGCGCCCGTCACCCACGTCAGCATGGGCCGCAAAAACAAATGAGAGGCCCGAACGGCCTCTCATCGCAACCAAACCTTAAAGTTTTACTTTAATACAGGCGGAAGCTGACCTCGACGTTCATGGCCACCGCCACCGCATGGCCATCCTTCATGGCGGGCTCGAACTTCCACTGCTTCACGGCCAGGATGGCCTTCTCGTCGAGGCCCATGCCCAGAGCGTGCGCCACGTGCACATCGCGCGGGCGGCCGTCCGGACCCACCACCAAGCCCAGCACACAGATGCCCTGATACTTGGCCTTGCGGGCTTCTTCGGAATACTCAGGGTCAGGAGTGAACAGCGGTTTGGGCGCGGATACGCCACCGCCGATGCGGAAGACGCCCCCACCAATACCGCCGCCGCGTCCGGGGCCAACACCCGGTCCTTCACCCGATCCCACGCCGCCGCCAGAGCCGGAGCCGATGCCGCCGCCCGAGCCCGTCCCGTTCGAAGGAGGCCCAACGATCTTGGCCAAGGGGTCGCCCAAGGTGGGCATGTTCACCGTCGGCACTCTCACCTGGGGCGGGATCACCACCGTCGGCTCCATGGGCAGCTTAGGATTGTCGTTGCGGATCACCACCGCCGGAGGCGTGAACTGCTCCATGGCCAGCTTGGGCAGCTTGCCCTTGGGCGCCTGCAGCTTGTCGCGATCGCCGCCGCCGCCACCGCCGCCGATGGTGTCATTCTTCTTGTTGGAGACCGGAACATAGGCTGAAAGATCCGGCGCCACCAGTTCCACCACCGGGGTCTGGATCTGCTTCACGGCGCGCGCGCCCACAATGGAAATGAAGATCAGGGCCGCCAGCATCAGCGCATGCACGATCAAGGACCCGACCGTTGCCGGCTTGCGGTTGTTGTAATCGCCCCAGATGTCCCGTACCCGCACCGGCTGCGAGGTTAGTTTCAGCGGCGGCAGTTTCTCCGGGAAGAAGGTGTCGCGCAGGTTGTTCTTCAGCGAGCTCCACAACGACTGTTCCAGCGTGGACCTGAGCTGCTGCAAGTGCACTGAGCCGCCGTCGAGGTCGCTGCTTCCCTGCGGCGGATTTGAAAACTGGTTCGCCATATCCCTAATTCCGGACCGTTGTTTCCCTTTCTGTTTCTTGCACTTCCCTGCCGGCCACTCCCAAGAAAGATGAGCAGCGCCGGCTGCGGGTTGCTCGCGGCTTCCTTGCCATCCTCAGGAGACGCCCTAGAATACACCGAATCTTGGATGCTTGTCGCGGGGAAATGGACACGGGAAAGTCCTGCCGGCCGCCGGAACCCCTGTACGGATGCGGGCTTTAGGCGGCTATTCAGACATGTACCACGGAACAAACTACCCTGGTGGGGCGGGCGCCCGTTCCGGGTCTCGGTTCAGACAGGGACTTGCCTTTTGTTTTCTTGCTGTTTCAACCCTGCGCAAAGCAAAGCTTCTGCCACTGCGGGAAGACCGTGCCGACTCTGGTTCAATTCCTTTACAATTCCACAGCATGCGAGGGTTGATCAGCATTCTTGTGTTCTGGGTTCTTGCCGGGATCGCGTTAGCCCAGGCTGCTCCGAATCCACAGGATGAGATACGAATTCGCAGACTGACGATCGAATCAAGCAGCCTACCCGACGCTGACCGTGAACAGGTCGCGCGTCAGTTCGAGGGCAAGGACGCATGCTGCATCTGACACCGTTGCGAAATTTTCAGAGGAAATGGGGGAGCGTATCCGGGACTCATTGCAAGTTCTGGGATACTTCATAGCCTCCGTGGGTAGGCCAAGAATCTCGTTGGTCGCGCAAGAACGGAATGTCAGAATCGCTGATGTAACCGTCACGGTAGAGGAGGGACTGCGATACCGCCTTGGCGAGATCAGTTTCAAAGGCGGCACCGTGTTCCCGGCTGACGAGATGCGAAGAATGTTCCCGATGCAGGCTGGCGAGGTGTTCAATACGGAGAAGATGAGAGAGGGCATACAGAACCTGCGCAAGCTCTACGGAACGCAGGGCTATATCAACCTTACCCCCGTGCCTGTTTCAACGAGCGACGATTCGCGCCAGACCGTTGACGTGATCTTTGATCTCGATGAGGGAAAGCTGTTCTCCTTTGGTCCGCTGGTTCTAGACGGGCCAGAACCGCACGCCGGCGCCCGTAAGGCACTCTTGGAATCGTGGAAGAAACTGCAGGGCAAACCCTTCGATTGGGACGCGTTACAACAGTGGCTCCGCAAGAATCGACTTAAGTGGCCCTCCGCTGCCCCCACTCCAGTGGAGACTTCTCAGGATCAGACATCGCAAGTCGTCACTGTGAGGCTTTCATTCCCCTAAGCAGTTTGCTCACACTGCCGCTCGCGCGATAGACGCGATTTTCTTCCCTCCCTATAATGAAAGATTGTCCCGAAGAGAAAAATCCGGGGACGGGATAGGTGCGCCGCTGGACCTTAAATCAACGCTGAACCTGCCGAAAACCGATTTTCCGATGAAGGCGAACCTGCCGCAGAACGAGCCCAAGATGCTCGCGCGCTGGGAGGAGTTGCGCCTCTATGACCGCATACGGCAGGCCCGCAAAGGCGCGCCCATCTGGGTCCTGCACGACGGCCCGCCGTACTCCAACGGTCCCATCCACCTGGGTCACGCCCTCAACAAGTGCCTGAAAGACTTCATCGTGAAGTCGAAGACCATGATGGGCTACGACTCGCCCTATGTCCCCGGCTGGGACTGCCACGGCCTGCCCATCGAGATCAAAGTCGACGAGTCGCTGGGCGGCAAGAAGCTGCAGATGGCGCCCATCCAGGTGCGCCAGGCTTGCCGCAAGTACGCGGAGAAATATCTCGACCTGCAGCGCGAGCAGTTCAAACGCATCGGCGTCTTCGGGCGCTTCGACCGCCCGTACTCCACCATGACCCCGGAGTACGAGTCGGTGGTGCTCGATACGCTCTACGCCTTCTTCGAAAAAGACGCGGTGTACAAGGGCCTGCGCCCGGTGTACTGGTGCATCCACGACAAAACCGCGCTGGCCGAAGCCGAGGTCGAGTACGAGAACCACACCAGCCCGAGCATCTGGGTGAAGTATCCGCTGAACAGCGATCCGGCGAAGATCGACCCCGCGCTTGCCGGCAAGAAGGTCTCGACCATCATCTGGACCACCACGCCCTGGACGCTGCCCGCGTCGCTGGCCGTCACCTTTCATCCCGACGAGGAATACGTCACGCTGGAAGCCGCCGGCGGGCTCTTCATCGTTGCGGAAAAGCTGGCGAAGGTGACCGAGGAGAAGTGCGGCCTGAAGGAGGCGAGGATCGTCGCGCGCTTTCCCGGCCGCGCCCTCGAGCACACCTGGTTCAGCCATCCGTTCCTGCCGTGGCCGGAGCGCAAGGTGCTGGGCGTGCTTGCCAATTACGTCACCATGGACCAGGGCACGGGCGCGGTCCACACCGCGCCTTCGCACGGCGCCGACGACTTCTACACCGGCCAGCGCTACAAGCTCGATGCCACCACCAACGTGGACGAAGCCGGCATCATGCGCCATGGCCTGCCTGAGTACGACGGCAAGACGGTCTTTCAGGCGAATCCCGCGATCATCCAGCTCCTGCGCGACCGCGGCGTGCTAATGCACGAAGAGCGCCTGGAGCACTCCTATCCGCACTGCTGGCGCTGCCATCGCCCCGTGATCTTCCGCGCCACCGAGCAGTGGTTCATCTCCATGGAGGCCAAGATCGACGCAGACGGCCGCCGCACCCTCCGCGAGGCTGCGCTCGACGAGATCAAGAAAGTTAAGTGGGACCCGGAGTGGGGCGAGGAGCGCATCTCCAACATGATCGCCACGCGCCCCGACTGGTGCATCTCGCGGCAGCGGGTGTGGGGCGTGCCCATCGCCGTGTTCTTCTGCGGGGATTGCGGCCAGGTGCTGAAGTCGAAGGAGGCGAACCACGCCGTGCTGGAGTTGGTGGCGCGCGAGGGCGTGGATGCCTGGTACACCAAGGATGCCACCGCCATCCTTCCGCCGGGGACGAAGTGCCCGTGCGGCGGCACGAATTTCCGCAAGGAGATGGACATCATCGACGTGTGGTTCGAATCCGGATCGAGCCACTTCGCGGTGCTGGGACGCGAAGAAGGCTTGCCCTGGCCGGCGGACCTTTATCTCGAAGGCGGCGACCAGTATCGCGGCTGGTTTCACTCTTCCCTGCTCTGCGCCGTGGGCGCGCGCGAGCAGGCGCCCTATCGGATGGTCGCGACCAACGGCTGGACGCTCGATCCCGAGGGCCGCGCCATGTCGAAGTCACTGGGCAACGTGGTGGATCCGGTGGACATCGCCGACCGCATGGGCGCGGAGATCGTGCGCTTGTGGGTGGCGTCGGTGGACTTCCGCGAGGACGTGACCTGCTCGGAAGAGCTGATGCGCCGCATCTCCGATAATTACCGCAAGATCCGCAACACGCTCCGCTTCGTCTTGCAGAACCTCTACGACTTCGATCCCGGGCGCGACGCCGTCGCCTTCGGCGACATGCAGTCGCTCGACCAGTTCATGCTGTTGCAGTGCGCCGATCTCGACGCCGAGGTGCGCGAGTGGTACACCGGCTTCCAGTTCCACAAGGCGTACCAGCGCATCCTCAATTTCTGCGTGGTGGACCTGAGCGCGGTGTACTTCGACGTGCTCAAAGACCGGCTCTACACCTGGGCCCCCGGGTCGCGCGGACGGCGCTCGGCGCAGACCGCCATCTGGCGCATCGGCGAAGCCCTGGTGCGGCTGCTTGCGCCCATGATGAGCTTCACCGCCGACGAGGTCTGGCGCTACCTGCCGCAGGCCGCGGGACGGCCGGAGAGCGTCCACCTGGCGCAGTTTTGGGGCGGCGCGGAGATCACCGGCAGCATCTCACCTACTGACGGCCTTGATCTCCTGCGGAGCGATTGGGAAACGCTGCTGGGCGTCCGGAGCGAGGTTTTGAAGGCGCTGGAAGAGGCGCGCAATGCCAAGCTCATCGGCGGTGGCTTGGAGGCGAAGGTCAGCATCTCGGCGCCGCAGGGTCTGCTGCCCGTGATGGAGAGGCGCCGTGCCGACCTTCGCTACCTATTTATCGTCTCAGAGGTCGAATTCCATGAGTCGCCTGGCGCAGATGGCGCGGCGGCGCTGGCGGTGAAGGTGACCAAGGCTCCGGGCCAGAAGTGCGAGCGCTGCTGGAATTACTCGGTCCACGTGGGCGAGAATCCAGAGTATCCTACGATCTGCGAGCGCTGCACCGAGGCGCTAAAACAGCACCCGGCGCTGGGATGAGGTTCTTGGGACGCGATCACGTGTCAGGGCACGACTTTAGTCGTGCCGTTGATGGGGCGGGAGGGCACGACTTTAGTCGTGCCGTTTCAGGCTCCAAATATGATGGGGCTTCAGCCCCTGGGGAAAAATGAATCAACCGCACGCCATGCGCAAGTTCCATTTCCTGATCGCCGGCCTGGTGGTCGTGGTGGACTTGGCGAGCAAATGGCTGGTCGCGCAGCACATCATCCTGCACGAGAGCCTGACGGTCATCCCCGGATTCTTCCGCCTGACACACGTGGAAAACCGCGGCGCCGCCTTCGGCCTGTTCTCCGACTCGCCCTCGGAGTGGAAGGTGGCGGCGCTGATCCTCTTCTCGCTCATCGCCCTGGTCGTGGTCTCGGCGCTGCTGTGGAAGAACAGCCACGCCCTCACCGTCACCGGCTTCGGCCTGGCGCTCATCCTGGGCGGCGCCCTCGGCAATCTCTGGGACCGCGTGTTGGACGGCCACGTCGTCGATTTCCTGGACTTCTCGCTGGCCGGGTATCATTGGCCGGCGTTCAACGTTGCCGACAGCGCCATCGTCATGGGAGCGCTGCTGCTGGTCACCGAGATCCTGTTCGCCAAGCCCGCGGAAGAGAAGAAGCCAGCGCCGGCAAAACAAAACTGAAATCTGCGATTTGATTTGGGTGTCATCCTGAGCGAGCGCGCCCGACCCTTCGGCTTCGCTCAGGACAAGCCTTGGCGCGCGAGTCGAAGGACCCCTACTCGCAAGACCGTCGCACAAGTAGGGGTGCTTCGACTCGTGCGGGCAAAAGCGGCCCGCACTCGCTCAGCATGACAGCGTAATGGGTACAGCAACTGTGAATCTGCTCTAATCATCCGCGCCTCTGCCGGCCGGGTTCTTGGCCACGGCCGGATCGAGCTCATGCCTCTTCGGGCCCTTGCCCTTGAACCACAGCGCGCCGCCATGCTCGCGGAAACGAGTAGGTGCGGTTGGATCGACGCCTTCGGTCAGGTCGAGCTTCTTGGCAGCGGCATCGCGGGCGCGCAGCGCGGCCAGCACACGCTCGGGCGTGAAGGGCACTTCGCGCAGGCGAATGCCCACGGCGTCATAAATGGCGTTGGAGATTGCCGGGATGGTGGCCGCGAGCGAGCCCTCGCTGCACTCCTTGGCGCCGAAGGGGCCTTCGGGATCGATGCTCTCGACGATGATGGGCTCGATCTCCGGCGACTCGACAGATGACGGCGAGCGGTACTCGAGCAGGCCGGGATTCATCAGCAGGCCGTCTTTCCACACCATCTCTTCTTCGAGCGCCTGGCCCAGGCCCATCCACACCGAGCCGATGATCTGGCCTTCGACCGAAACGGGGTTGAGCACGCGGCCACAATCGTGCGCCGCCCATATCTTGTGCACGGTGACTTCGCCGGTCTCCTCGTCCACGCTCACGTCGGCCACCTGCGCGGAATACGAGTACGACGGTGACGGGCCGACGCCACTGCCCTTGAAGCTGCCGCCGCGCGCTTCTGCCGGAGGCGCGTAGGAGCCGGTGCCGGTGAGTGCGCCGTGGAAGTCGATGGCCGCTACGACGGCTTCCTCGAAGCTCATCCAGTCCTTCGGAGCTTCTTCCTTGCGCCTCTGCTGTAGCGACCCGCGCAGGATCTGGCCCTCGACGCGTCCGGCAACGGCGGAAGAATCGTCCGCGACCGGCGCCGACGGCACGACGCCACGCTTGAATACACGGTCGTCGCGGAAAACGAGATCTTCAGCCGCACAGTTCATCTTGCGCGCGGCGGCCGAGACAATCTGCTTCTTGACCTCTTCGGCAGCGCGCAAGGTGGCGTTGCCGGCCATGAAGGTGACGCGGCTTGAGTAGGAGCCGATGTCGATGGGCGTCAGGTCGGTGTCAGCGGCGACGATCTTCACGCGCTGCAGGGTGCAGCCCAGGACTTCGGCGGCGATCTGCACGGTCATGGTGTCGGAGCCCTGGCCGATCTCCGACGCGCCGGTGTAAACGACCACGCCGCCGTCGCGGTCAATCTTGATGTTCACCGTCGAGTGCGGCATGTCGGAGCGGATGATGGAATTGGCCGCCCCGGAAACGTAGTGCGAGCAACCGATGCCGAGCCCGCGTCCGCGCGGAAGTTTGCCGCGACGCTCTCTCCATCCCGAGCGCTCGAGCACTTTCTCGATGCACTCTGGCAACCCGTAGCTGGTGACGCGCAGGTTGTTGACCGTGATGCACGGCGGCTGGAGCAGATTGATGCGGCGGATTTCCGCGGGATCAAGGCCGAGCGCCTCAGAAACCTCGTCCAGCGCCGACTCAAAGGCGAAGCGCACGTTGACGGTGCCGTGGCCGCGCATGGCGCCGCACGCCGGCTTGTTGGTGAGCACGCGGTAGCCATCCCAGCGCACGTTGGGAATATCGTAAATCGCGCCCAGCAGCGCGCCTGAGTAAAGAATGGTGACCACGCCGTAGGAACAATAGGCGCCGCCATCCTGCACCACGCGCGCCGCCACGGCGGTCATCCGGCCGTCCCGCTTGGCGCCGATCTTCATGTCGATGATGGTACGCGGGCGTCCGCGGTGCGCCCAGAAGACTTCTTCGCGCGTGTAGGTGATCTTCACCGGCGCCTTCGCGGTGCGCGCGGCGACGGCAGCGATGATCTCCAGCGGTATGACCTCGCTCTTGCCGCCGAAGCCGCCGCCCACCAGCGGCTTGATCACGCGAATCTGCGACATCGGCATTTCGAGGACCAGCGAGAGCTTGTGCTGCAGATAGTACGGCACCTGCGTCGAAGACCAGACGGTCAGCCGGCCGGGCGCGCCCGTGTACGGGTCGGGTTCGAACGACGCCAGCGTGGAGTGCGGCTCCATGGCGGCATGCGTGACTTCGTTGGCGATGTAGCGCGCCTCTCGTACGCAGTCGGCCTCGGCAAAGCCTTTCTCGGGATCGCCGAAAACATGGTGATAATCCTTCTCGAGGTTGTGCGGACGGTTCTCGTGGATGAGATCTCGCTCCGCCTTCATCGACTCTTCGGGATCGAAGTACGCGGGCAGCGGCTCGTATTCGACCTCGATCAGCTCCAGCGCTTCCTCGGCGGTGGGTTCGTCCACGGCGGCGATGCAGGCCACGTTATCACCCACGTAGCGGACCTTGTCCACGGCCAGCGCGGTCTCGTCGTGGCCGACGGGGAGGATGCCGTACTTGTTGGGTGCGTCTTTGCCGGTGACCACCGCGACCACGCCTTCGAGAGCCAGCGCTCGGCTCGCGTCGATGCGCTTGAGGCGCGCGTGCGGATATGGCGAGTGCAGAATCTTGCCGATGAGCATGCCCGGAAGCGTGAGGTCGTCGGTGTATTTGCCGGCGCCGGTAGTTTTTCCGGCAGCGTCCACCATCGCGATCCGTTTGCCGATAATCGAGAAGTCGCTCATAGCTGCTGGCTTTTGGCTCTTGGCTCTTGGCTTGGATTCCCTACTCCCTACTCCCTACTCCCTACTTCCTGCTGCCTCCTGCTTCCTGCTTCCTGCTCGCTCCGCTTGAATGGCAGCCTTCACCGCCTGATACATCTGCGTATAGCCAGTGCAGCGGCAGAGATTGCCGCTGAGCGCGTGGCGGATCTCGTCTTCCGTCGGATCGGGATTGGCGGCGAGCAGCGCCTTCACGGTCATCATGAAACCCGGCGTGCAGTAACCGCACTGAGCACCACCCCAATCGCCATAGGCCTTCTGGATGGCGGCCAGCGCGCCGTGTTCAGCCACACCTTCGACCGTGGTGATCTCCTGGCCTTCGCAACTGGCCGCCAGCAGCGTGCAGGACATCATCGGGACGCCCTCCACCAGCACAGTACAGGCCCCACAGGAAGAATCGTCGCAGCCGCGCTTCGACCCCGTCAGGCCGAGGTCCTGGCGCAGCACGTCGAGCAGCAGCTTGCTGGGCTCGATGGCCAGCTCGTGCCGGCGGCCGTTCACGCGGAGTTCGATGAGTTCTTTTTTCATGCGCAACAGCTACTAGCTCCTGGCTACTAGCTTCTTGCCAGAAGCTAGCGGCTAGCAGTTAGGAGCTTCAATATCCAAAATCCGCCGGCGCGGCGTAGGCGTGCTTCTTCACCGTCAGCTCCTCCTGACGGCAAGCGCCGAGCAGGTTCAAATACTCGCGGCGGTCGTTCACGCCGTCAACCCAGCGCGCCTGCCACGCGGCGAAATCCGCCGGCGTCTTGGTCTGCTCGTGATACTGGCGGAAGTATGCGTTATCGCGGCTGTAGTAACCCTGCACCGGCGAAGGATGCGCACCCCACGGGCACTCGACCACCGCCTCGACCAGAAAGCCGGGGATGACGGTGCGGTTCGGGTCACTCGAGATGACCTCGAGCTCGACGATCTCTTCGGCGACGACGATGACCTTCTTCGCTGCGCGCACGCCTTCCAGCATCACGCCGAAGCCTCCCCAGCAGTGGGCGTTGCCCTCGCGGTCAGCGCGCTGCACGTGGACGATGGTCACATCGGGCACCAGCGCCTTTACGGCATGCAGCTTTTCGCCGGTAAATGGTGATTGAAACTCGGTGAAGAACTCGTTGCCTTTCGCCAGGTCGCTGCCCAGTGCGCTGCGTGTGGGCAGGAAGGGCACGCCCATGGCGCCGGCCTGAAGCGCCAGCGCAACGGCAAAGTTCGTCAGGTTCGTGATCTTGAGCTGGCCGGATTCTGCGCCGCGCCGAAAGTTGTAAGCCGAGCCCATCATCACGTTGCCGACCCAGGCGGCGATTACGCGGTCGGCGCATCCCGCGCCGATGAGCTGGTCAAAGAGAATGTCCGAGATCGGCCCGATCAGCGTGAGCCCGCGCCGCTTCTGGCGGATAATCTCGTGCCCGGCGGCGAAGGGGATCATCTGCTCCATCTGCAAGCCGAGGGCGAGGGAGGCGCCGTCGGGGACCAGATCAGCGATGGCGGAGCGCATTGTTGTTTCTTTACTCATCCCTGCTTGTCACCCCGAGCGAGCGCTTTGGCGCGAGTCGAGGGGCAACGCCGTTCCTGTTCCTCAGGCACCTTGCACCATTATTACCCGTTCCTATCTGTCACCCCGAGCGAGCGCTTCAGCGCGAGTCGAGGGGCAATGCCGTTATCTTCGTACCACCCATCGCTCAGGTCCTTCCAGTTTCGGTTCACCCGCTCGATCAGCCAGATCTTTTTCTCGCGGCGCCAGCGCTTAATCTGCTTCTCCCGATTGATCGCCTTGCGCACGTCGTCGAAGCTCTCGTAATAAACCAGACGGCACAGGTGGAAATGGCTGGTGAAGCCATCGGTTTGCTTCGTCTTGTGCTCCCAGACACGCCGGACAAGATTGTTCGTTATGCCGGTATAGAGAATACGAGTGGCATTCGCGATGATGTAAACGAAATAGCAACGGTCCCACATAGCTTAGAGGCCTTGCCCCTCGACTCGCGCTAAAGCTTGCCCTGAGCGAAGTCGAAGGGCGCTCGCTCGGGGTGACAGGTATGGGCGATGAGGCGCGATCTTGGTCTGAGCTGTCATTTGCCCTTCCACACCGGCTGCCGCTTTTCGATGAACGCCCGGATGCCTTCCCTCGCGTCCTCGGTGGCCATCAGTTCGTCAATGTAGATCTTCTCGGCGCGGGCCAAGCCTTTGTCCAGATGGATGGCGTCCCAGGCGTAGAAAGCTTTCTTGGCCATCACCAGGGCCGCGGGGCTGAGCTTCGCGGCACGCCCGACCGCCTTCTGAACTTCAGCTTCGACTTCGGCGTCGGCGACGGCGGCATTGGCAAGGCCCATGGCAGCGGCCTCGTCGCCCTTGAAGATGCGGCCGGTGAGCACCAGGTCGGCAGCGCGCTTCTGTCCGACGACGACCGAGAGCGCCACCGCGGCCACCGGCGGGAAGCAAGCCAGCGTGATCTCCGGGAAGCCCCAGGTGGCGGCGGCCGAGGTGTAAACCAGGTCGCAGACCAGCGCCAGCTCGGCGCCGCCGCCGAGACTGTTGCCGCGGACGGCGGCGATGGTCAGCTTCCGCATCGCCAGCAGCGAGCGGATCACGGAGTGGAACTTGCCGAGCATCTCCGGGACCTGGTCGGGCGTGTGCGCTTTGACGTCCACGCCGACGGAAAAGGCGCGCTCCGAGCCAGCCAGCACGATGATGGAGATGTCCGGGCGTTGCTCGACCTGTTCGAGCGCAGCTACGAGTTCATCCATCATCCGGAAGTCGATGACGTTGACCGGCGGGTTAGCTAGCGTAAGGCGCGCGACCGGCGGCGTGAGGTCGAGCGTGATCTTCGCGAAAGCGGTTTGTGTTTGCGCAGCCATCACTTTGTCCAGAACCCTTCCCTGTCATATTCCCGGATGGCCTTCAGTTCGGCGGCGCTGGGAGGCGTGGTCTCGCGTACGTTGGGCGAGACGCGCAGCTTCCAGCCGGTGTTGGCCAGCACATCGTCGCGCGTGACGCCGGGATGGATCGTATCCAGATATGCCTCGCCATCCTCGCCGAAGCGCAGCACCGCTTTCGTCGTAATGACCGCTGCCGGCCCGCCGCGCGGCAGCCCGACGCGCTGGCGCCATCCGTGGCCGTCGCCGTTGCCCGGGCTGGTAATGAACGACACGCGCTCGGGCAAACGGTGGCGCGAGTGATCGAGCAGCACGACGAAGCGATGCGCCAGAGAAGCGATGTCGCAAGCGCCGCCGGAGCCGGGCAAACGCGTGAGGCCCTTCGGCCCGTGGACTTGCGTGGTATTAAGATTTCCAAAGCGATCGACTTCCGCCGCGCCGAGAAAGCCGAGATTGGCGCGGCCGGACTGCAAGAGCGACATAACCGTGAGCATGTCCGCGGTCTGCGTCGCGCCGAACAGGTTGGGCGGATCGGCCATGGTGTAGATCAACTCGGGCGAGGGCGTCGAGCGGATGACGCCGTTCTCGAACAAGCCGACGGCGCCGGGCGCGTGCGTCTTCTTGGCCACGACGAAGGCGATCATGGGCAACCGCATGCCGACGAAGACCACCTCACCGTCGCGAATCTCACGCGCGGCGGCGGTGACCATGAGTTCGCTGAGAGTGTAGGCGGCGCGGGTTTCGGGAATGGCGGACGTGGTCATGATCAGGGTCGTCGGTCGTCGGCAAAAGCAACCACAAGGTCCCTCGACTCGGGCCGCAAACAGCGCAGCCCTCGCTCGGGATGACAATACTTAATCAAGGAACATTAATCGCCATTTTGCGCGGCTCGGCGATGGTCTCGAACGGATCGCGGGCGCCGGTGCGCGGCGTGATCCACTTCTTCTCGTTGGCCAGGGTCTCCTTGAGCAGCTCCTTGTCGGCCGCGGTGGGAAGCCATTCGCTCACCTGCTGCTCGTAGGCCTTGTCCTCGAGCGGCTCGCCGGTCCGCGGATGGTGCTTCTTGCCCGCCCACCGCCCGATGGTGCGGTTGAAGCGGACATCCGGCGCGTAGAGCGGCGGCGCACCCGGCTTCAATCCATTGTTGAAGTGCGCCACCAGTCCCGCGACCTCGTCGTGATACAGGTGGCGATTGTAGTCGTTCATGTCGTCGAGGTCGGGCTGCTGCTGGTTCTTAGGCTCGTCGTAGCGTCCCTTGATGCCCCACACGTACGCCCAGTGCGCCGACGACGAGTGATCGGTGCCGAACAGGTCGTAGGATTCCGATATCCACTTGTTGAGATACTTCTGGATGAGCCAACCCGGGACGACGCCGGCCTCGACCACGCGGCGCAGGCCGCTGTCGCCGGTGCCCATGTGGAACGCTTCCTCGCGCAGCATGTAGGACACCGAGCGGCCCAGCGGCGCGAAGCCCGAGTACTTCAGCATCTGGAGCTGGAACTTGCCGTCGCGATCGACGAAGTCGGTGTAGGCGAACAGGTCCATCCAGTTGTCCACCTCCTCGTTGAAGGCGTTGAGCAGGCGCCGGTTCTCGAAGGCGCGGCGCTCGAGCATCTTCTGCGCTTCCACCTTGCCGGTCGAGCCGAAGTGCTCGATCAGCAGGGCGCACATCTGCCAGCCGTGGCGCATCTCCTCGATCATGATGCGGGTGAGCGCGCGGCGGTCCCAGTCGGTGGGCGCGGTCTCGAACAGGAAGCGCTGCTGCTCCACCGAGGCGAACTCGGTGTCGCCCTGGTAGACAATCATATTGAGCAGCGCGTCGCGCATGTTCTGCGTGGGGATCTGGCGAACTGTCTCCCACTTGGGACGCCCCTTGTAGTGGCCGAACTGGATCTCTTTTTCCTCGATCGCGCCGTAGAGCGTTTCGAATTTGAACTCCTGCATCTCTCTCGGGTTGACGCCAATCTCCACGCGCCATTCCTCGAAGAGTCCGACCCAGTCACTGAATGTGCCGATCTTGTGAACTTTACCAGGCATAGAACCTCAGTTGTCAGTTGCCAGTTGTCAGTTGCCAGTGTGTTTTTGGCAATAATATACTTGACTGACTTTCATACGGCCTTTGGTGCGGCGTTGGCGGCTTGATCAGCTTTCCAGTCCGCCCAAGAACTATGGCGGGATGCCATCCACGCATCGAAATTGTTCAACAGGTCCACTAGCTCATCAAAATAGCCGTGGGTGAGCGGTATTAGACCCCGCTCAGGCTTGAGTGAATACTGAATGCCAGCGTTAGGGTCTTCGGGAAATGACGCCGACATGAGACATCGCAATCGCATTTTGTCTCGTGCGGTGATGTTCCAACCTCCGATTCCGATGCAATCGCTGTATGTATTGAGGCAAGCAGTCTGCGCTGCCAAGGTCGGCTCAGCGGCTTGTAGGAGCATGCTTTCTAGACAACCGTGACTATTCGCTCCGATCCGTGGAAATGGGAGCATTACGATTACGATATGGGGCGTACCTGGGCGATGGGCTTTGTCGAAAGGCCTATTGGGATGCGGCCAATCATCGGGTATTTGGCGGCGTACATTTTGAAACGAGTCTTCAGGAGTTTCGTCGTTGTCGGCAACTAAGATTACTGATTTCAATTTGCTTCCAACTGTCCCCTTTGCTGCGGCGAGAAAAGTTTTGAAACCTGTATTCCCATTCGCGTTCCGAATCTCGAAATTGTTAATGTCCCTCACTTGGCACAGGAACGTGAAGAAAGCGGTGTCGCTGGGTCCCTCGCCGACAACAAGGCGGTCCCCGACAATCTCTATCTTCTGGGGTGGAAATGGCGACAAGTTCTAGACTCACCTAACTTCAAAATTCTCCTGCATGGCTGCGGTGTAGCTCTCGCCGGGAATAATTGTTACCGTCGGCTGATGACCTTTCTCTTTTTCAAGGCGTATTAGGCAAAAGTCCTTTGCTCCTCGTTGAGCCGACAGCATGCAGCTAGAAAGCATTTGCAAAAACTCGTAGCTGTGAGTGCTGGCGAACAACTGAACGTCGTACTTATCACACAAAGTAACGATACTCTTGAGCAGTCCCGGAGTGTTCTTGTAATAAAAGCCGCTTTCAATTTCATCTATCAGGATGACGCCGCCCCGATTCGTCACGATAGACACGATGATGTCAATGAACTTCTCTATCCCGCCAGAGAGGTCGCCAATGGGAATTAGTTCATTCAGCCCATCAACATCAACATGCAAGATAGGCTCCCCTGCTACCATCTCCAAAGATATTGCTTTTACTTCATTGAAGATGGACTTTAAGGCCTCTAGCACCGCAGCAGCCTTTCTTGTTCTATGTAGATTTGAATAAAATTGGGCGTATTCTCGGGAACTTGGTGCTCGTGGCGATATTAGTATAATGGGATAAACCTCGCCAGCGGTGCTCATGCGCAGGCCGCCATCCCTGATTTCTACGGTGGCCCGAGAGACTTTGTTCTTCGTGTCCCATTTAAAGATTATGGGATTGACTGAAAACGCATTCTTGTCTCCCGCATCACTGAGGGGCAATGTGTACACGTCGAGATGTTCATAAAAAATCTCTACTTCGCGCTTGCCTTCACTGATGTCCCAGATAGTCACAGCCGCTTTAGCGCGTTGGTCGTATTGGTAGAACAAATCCCGGAACACGGCTTCATAATTCTCGCGCAAGCCCATCTGCATGGGGCCTTCGCCAAGACCCCTCCATCGGCGGATGCGAAACCAAATTTCGGGACTGTTACCTCCAGCCAAGAACAGCGCCTCAAGCAACGCCGTCTTTCCGACCCCGCTTTCGCCGACGATGAAGTTGAATCGCTTTAGGCCAGTTTGATCCCACTGTCTAAAGCATCGAAAATTCTTTATCGCAAAATGGCTGATCATCAGATGACCTGCATTGTTCTCGATTTGTGGGAGCAGTTGACCGTGGCACACCACAGGTGTACCCTCTCTTTCCAGAGGGACAACCGTGGCGAATCACCCGAAACCTTCCGGCAAGAATGAGCCGGGTGAATTCGACCGCTTAACAGATTTCATGCGGAGGCTCGTGGCCGTCCCGCACAGCGAAATCAAAGCCAAGCTGGACGCCGAGAAAAGAGCGAAGGCGCGGAGGCGAACGTCTAAAGCCTCCGCTTCCCGCGCTTCCCACGCCAAGGATTAGAAGAGCGCCGTTTCTCCCACCTTACCAGTCACCTCCGCGTAGGTGAGCCGCTTTCCCGCAATCTGCGACAGGGCCAATGCAAATCGCTCAGCATCGGTCTTTAGCGAATCGTCCTCATGTTTCCGGTTGTTGAAGCGGAACAACCTGCTCATCAACATACCGGAACAGGTGGAAGGGTTCAACAGCTACGTAGGTTCCGTGCAGGCCGCGTTTGAGCAGGCTCCAGAAGTTCTCCAGCCCGTTGGTGTGGACCCGGCCATCCACGTATCGCTCCAGATGGTTCACAAATTCGTGGGTGTAGGTTTTGGGCAGGCTGCGATAGAGGGCCGCTTCGTCGGTGTAGATTCTGGAGCCGTGTTCTACGTGCTTGAGGATCTCCGCTTGCAAGGTTTCGCGGTTGACGGCAGGAACCACGGTGGCTCTGACTTTGCGTTGATCTCTGTCCAAAATGCCCATCACTGCCGCTTTCCCGATCAGGCGGGTATCGCCTTGTAGGCAGGCATTGCGGGCTTCCCGCATGGCCGCCCTGCGCTTCCCGTGCATGTTCTTGGCCTTCCCGCCCACAAAAGCCTCGTCGGCCTCGACTTCTCCGCCAGGACCGCCCATTTTGCGGAAAGTGCCGCTCTGCACCGCGAGGCGAATCCGATGCAGCATGAACCATGCGGATTTTTGGGTGACGCCGAGAGCACGATGAAGTTCCCAACTGCTGACACCGTTTCGGCAATTCACCAGCATCCACACGGCAGGAAGCCACTTCTCCAGCGGAATCGGCGAGTCCTCGAACACGGTCCCGACTTTCAGCGAGAACTTCTGCGTGGGGTGATCGCCGTAGCAGCGGTAGAGCTTCGCTTTTTCGAGATAGGTTACTTTCTCGGTTCCGCAGTAAGGGCAGCGAATCTTGCCGTCCGGCCAGCGAGCCGCGAGCATGAAAAGACGGCAGTTCTTGAACTCGCTGAAGAACTGAATCGCTTCTTGGAGAGTTTTAGGGGCGTTCATATCCACAGGATACACACAACTTTGTAGTCAGTCAAGTATATTATTGCCGTGTTTTTTGTTGCCCATTTGCACGATATACCCTTGCTCTACCACGACTGTCACCCCGAGCGAGCGCCTCAGCGCGAGTCGAGGGGCAACGCCGTTAGAAATTCACAATCCTAACCACACGGTCTTCACTTCTGTGTAGCTCTCCAGGGCCTGAGCGCCCAGATCGCGGCCGAAGCCCGATTGCTTGTAGCCGCCGAAGGGCAGCGCCGCGTCCATCAGGCCGTAGCTGTTGATCCACACCGTGCCCGCTTTCAGGCGGCGGGAGAGCGCATGCGCCCGCTTGATGTCCTTGGTCCAGATTGCGGCCGCGAGGCCATACGGATTCTGGTTGGCGAGTTCGGCGACCTGGTCCACGTCGTCGAACGTCAGCGTCGCCAGCACGGGGCCGAAGATCTCTTCGCGGGCGATAGTCATATCGTTCTTCACGCCGCCGAAGATTGTGGGCTCGACGAAGAAACCATTGCCGTTGCCGACCGTGGCGCGCTTGCCGCCGGCGATGAGCTGTGCGCCTTCGCTCTTGCCGGTTTCGATGTAGCCCAGGATCTGCTGCATCTGCTGCTGGCTGACGATGGCGCCCAGTCGCGTCTTGGGATCGAGCGGGTCGCCGGGTACAAGTTTTTTCGTGCGCTCGACCAGCTTGCCCAGGAATTCGTCCTGCACCTTGGTCTCCAGAAACAAGCGCGAGCCCGCGTTGCAGACCTCGCCTTTGCCGTAGAAGATGCCGTTGATGGCACCCTTCACGGCGGAGTCGATATCGGAATCGGCAAAGACGATGTTGGGAGACTTGCCTCCGAGTTCGAGCGTGACGCGCTTCAGGGTGTCGGCGGCGGAGCGCATGATTTCCCTGCCGACGACGGTCGAGCCGGTGAACGCGACTTTGTCCACGCCGGGATGCGCCACCAGCGCCTTGCCGGTCTCGGGGCCGCCAGTGACGATGTTGAGCACGCCAGCGGGGAAGCCTGCTTCGGCGGCCAGTTCGCCCAGGCGCAGCGCCGTCAGCGGCGTCTGCTCGGCGGGCTTGAGCACGACGGTGTTGCCGCAGGCCAACGCTGGCCCGAGCTTCCACGACGCGAGCAGCAGCGGGAAATTCCACGCGACGATGGCGCCCACCACGCCCACCGGCTCGCGCAGCGTGTAGGTGAAAGCGTTGTCGAGGGTGTTGACGGTCTCGCCGTGGATCTTGGTCGCCCATCCCGCGTAGTAGCGGAGGACGTCGATGACCATCGGCATATCGACGTAGCGGGACTCGAAAATGGGCTTGCCGTTGTCCAGGGTCTCGAGCTCGGCGAACTCCTCGAGATTCTTCTCGACCAGATCGGCCAGCTTCCACAGCTGGCGTCCGCGCTCGCTCGCGGACATCGAGCGCCACGCGCCCTTGCCGGTCTTCTCGAAAGCGGCGCGAGCGGCGGCGACCGCACGATCGACATCGGCGGCGCTCGCCTCGGCAACCTGGGTTAAGACCTCGCCGGTAGCGGGATTGATGGTGTCGAAGGTCTTCCCTGCTTCGACCCACTCGCCGTTGATGAGAAGCTTGCCGGGCTTAATGTGCGTTTTGGTTGGTGCGATCAGAGTTGTCGCCATGATCAAAATCCTTCGCAACGCCTAATGCAGATCCCTCGCTGCGCTCGGGATGACGGCCTGCGGCTCAGGCGCCGCGAAAAGCGCCGTCATTTCCCCGTAAACGTCGCCGGGCGCTTCTCGACATAAGCGTTCAGGCCTTCCTTGGCGTCGTCGGACTGGAACAGGAGTTGCTGATTCTCGCGCTCCAGCGCCAGCGCCGCTTCGAGCGGAATCTCCCATCCGGTCTGGATGGCGCGCTTGATGCGTCCCACGGCCTTGGACGCCTTGTTGGGCGGACAGAACTGGCGTGCGTATTCCATCACGTTCTGCATAAAGTTATCGCGCTCGAACACGTCGTTGACGATGCCCAGCTCCTTCGCTTCCTCGAAGGTAAACGTGTTGCCGGTGACGATCAGCTCGATGGCGCGCGACTTGCCGATCATCCGCGAGAGCCGCTGCGTGCCGCCGGTGCCGGGGAGCACGCCTAGGTTGACCTCCGGCAGGCCGATCTTGCCCGAGTCCTGGCGGGCGATGCGGATGTCGGCCGCCATGGCGATCTCCAGGCCGCCGCCCACGGTGTGGCCGTTGAGCGCCGCGATCACCAGCTTGGGCGTGTGCTCCAGGCGCAGCAGTGTCTCGTTGGCGTGCAGGCAGAAGTAGTACTTGAAGGTCGGGTCGACGGTGCAGAGCATCTTGATGTTGGCCCCGGCGCAGAAAAACTTCTCGCCCGCGCCGGTCAGGACGATGACGTACACGTCGTTCGCCATACGCGCGCGCAGGATGGCCTCATCGAGCTGGCGGTTCATCTCGTAGGTGTAGGTGTTGGCGGGGGGATCGTTCAACTCGATGACGGCGATGCCGGCGTCGGTGCGGTAGTTGATGAGCGGGCGGGTCTCGGTGGTGGGCTGCGTTGTGGTGGCCATCAGGGCTCCTATTGAGTCATTGACTCATTGATTCATTGGATCATTGCTTGGCGCGCGTGCGGGCCTTCTTCGGCGAGCCGCATAACACGCCGTTAAGAAAAATGTCGGACATCTGGCGGGCGAGGGCGCCGGCATCGGCGTCCACCCGCGGGTTGTGCCAGGTGTAGATCCAGTTCATCATGCCGAAGAGGCTGAGCACGGCGATGCGCCCGGAAAATTCTACTCCCCGCGCGCGCATCAAGTCTTCCACCAGCCCCAGGCAGATGCGGTAGTACTCTCGCTTGATGGCGCGCACCTCAGCGCTGTAGCTGTTCTTCAGCGCCTCGTCCTCGTGCGAGAGCACCTTCATGGCTTTTTGGTTGGCGAGAAAATATTCGAGGTGGTTCTGGATGAAAACACGCACCCGCTGCTCGGGGTCGCTGGTGCCTTCCAGGCGCTGGCGCAGCCCGGCGAGGATGGTCTCGAAGGCGTGCTTCTGGATCAGGTAGAGCAGCTTCTCCTTGGATTCGAAGTAGTAATAAAGACCGGCGAGGGACATGCCGGTGGCGCGGGAGAGGTCGCGCATGGAGGCGGCATCGTATCCCTTGTCGCAAAAGACGGCGGTGGCGTGGCCGAGGATCTCGCCCAGGCGGCGGTCGAAGCGGCTCTGCGAGCCCAGGGCGTTGCGGCCGAGCGCGCGCGGACGGCGATGAGCAAGCGCAGTGCGAGGAGAAGCAGACATCCGGCCGAGGCCCCACTCCTTTACCGAACGTTCGTTCGAGTATCCATATCATAGGATGCCGCGCAGGCGGAGTCAAGGGCGGGATGGCTGGATGAAGACCGCAGGGCTTCCGCCCTGCTCTCCCGCAAGTTTTAGTGCAGGTCCTCACGCTCGTCCCTACTGGACTTCGCTCAGGATGACAAGGTGGCAGCTAATTGCGGATGTCAGCCATCTGGCGCTCGACTTCCGACTTCTGCTCCGCCGACAGCGGCAGGAACGGCAATCGCGACGGCCCGCCGTAGTAGCCGTTCAGCTCCATGGCGTACTTGATGCCGGGGACACCCAGTTCTCCGCCCACCTTGAGCGAGGCCTCGACGATGCGCTGCTGTTTCTCATGCGCCAGCGCCATGTCGCCTTCTTTCCAGGCGGCGTAGATCTCGTAGCATGCGGTGGGCGCGGCGCAGGCAAAGGCCAGAATCGCGCCCACGGCGCCGATGTCGAGCGACTCCTTGAGCAGGTGCGCCGAGCCCACCAGCACCTGGTATCCGACTTCCTTGCTGCGGGTCTTCAGCCTGGGCGGGGTGGCGACCGCGGTCCCTCCGAGCGACGACGTGGGAACAACTTCCGAGCCGCTGTTCCCCGAGCCCGCGGCGGCCAGCATGCGCGGGGTCACGGCGTTGAAGACCTCGGTCACGGTCGCGGTGCGCTGGACGTGCCGCGTGCCATCGACCATCTTCTTGACCTTCTCGATCACGCCGGCGGATTCCTTGATGCCGATGAGGTTGGGATGCTGGGCGAGCTCGATGACCACCTCCGCCGGGATGTCGTAGCCGGTGGCCTGGGGAAAGTTGTAGATGATGACGGGCAGCGGCGAGTGGTCGGCGACCGTGCGGTAAAAGGCCAGCAGGTTGGCAGGCAGCATCTGGCGCTTGTAGTAGTGGGGCGTGCGCACCATGGCGACGTCGTAGCCGAGTGAAGCGGCGTACTCCGTCAGGCGCAGGGTTTCGATGGCGGACTCGATGCCGGTGCCGGCGACCAGCACCTTGCTCGGCGCGGCGTGATCGTGAGCGCACTTGAAAACGTCGCGGCGCTCCTGGTCGCTGAGCAGGATGGACTCGCCGGTCGAACCCAACACGACGATGCCGGCTACCGGGGTTTTCGAGTAGCGCTCGACGTTGTGCTCGAGTTTTTTGAAGTAAACGCTGCCATCGGAGTAGAAGGGCGTGGTGATGGGCGGAAGAATACCGTGAAGAAGCATGATGGCTCCTGGCTGCTAGCCTCTAGCTACCAGCTCAAACTCTTAAGTATAGCGCCGAAAACAGAGCTTAAGAATCACTGTTTCGGCGCGGCCCGCGTGAGCTTGAAATCGGCGAACTGCGTCCACTTGCCGTCCTTGTCCTTTTGCTCCAGCAGCCATTGCCAGGCGCCGGTCTCGGGCGACCAGCGGTAGGTGGTGTGGAAGGGGCCGTCGGGATACTCGAAGACGAAGCGGACGGCATTGCCGTCGCGCGTGCCGTAGCCGAGGGTTTCTGAGTAGCGCCCGCCGAAGACGTCGAGCAGGTGCAGCACGTAGCGCTCACTGGCGGCGTCGTAACCGAGGAACCAGGTTGCCTCGTAACGCCGCTCGGTCGTGGGGGCGCTGGCGGCGGTCTTCTCGTGAATGCGCAGGAATTGGTGGTTCAGCACCCACTCGGCCTGGAGGTCATGGTGCGCGTCGCGGCCCATGACCGGGCCGGTGAGGGTCCAAGCGCCGGCCAAATGGTCAACCAGATCGTCGTGCCACTCTGCCGGCGCCTGTGCATGGGCGGGGTCCACCCGGAGAGCGAACAGCATCAGAAGCGCGCAGGCGGCGGGGAATCGCATGGTAAGACCTCACGGCAAGAGTTCCCGCCTCGGGACTTCACGAACGCAACGGGTAAGGTATTCTAACCAGTCGAGCCGAGACTCTGGATACTGGATAAAAGGCAGGCGGTGGAGTAGAAACTAGGGGCGAAGAAAACCATGGGACGTCGTCGCCAGCAGCGCTTCAAAAAAGAGCTGACGGTGAAGATCCACGGCGCGGACAGCCTGGGACAACCGTTTGCGCAGACCGCCTCGGTGATGGACGTGAGCGAGTCCGGAGTGCGCCTGCAAGGGGTGCAGGTGCTGTATCGCGCAGGCCAGACGGCCGTACTCGAGCACAACGGCAACCAGGCCCAGTACCGCGTGGCGTGGGTGGGAGGCGGCGCGCTGGCCGGGCAAGCCGGACTGGTGAACCTGGAGCCGCAGAAATCCATCTTCAACCTGCGCTTCCCCGCTTCCGGTCCCGACAAGTATGTGGTGCCGCCGCCGGAAGTGCAGGAGTTCCCAGGTGGCTTCCGCCAGTTCGATGACGGCCTCCGCCGGCTGGTCCAACAACGGCGACGGGCGGAAAAGCGGAAGGACGAGCGCCGCCGGGTCCCACGCTATGCCGTCCGCGGCGACGCGGAGCTCTACGTCGAGGGCGCGGAGTTCCCGGTGCGCGGCAAGTTCACCGACCTCGGCCGCGACGGCTGTTTCGTCGAACTGCTGCCGGGGATCACGCTGGATACCAAAGTCACCCTGGTTTTGCTGCTCTCGCAGCGCAAGATCCGCGTCCAGGGTGTGGTGAGGTCGGTGCTGACGAGCTTCGGTCTGGGGATCCAGTTCCTGCACTTCGAACCGGAGGATCTGCAACGCCTGGACGAACTGCTGGCCGCGCTCGAGCACGGCATAGCCCTGCCGCCCGCCGCCCCGTCCTCTGCGCCGCCGCCCGCGGCATCGCCAGCCGCCACCACACCCATCGACCCGCAACGCGCCCTGGAGGCGGTGAAGAGCTGGTTCGGCGACCACGATTTCCTGACCCGGCAGGAATTCCTCGTGCTGCTCAAGAAGACCAGAGAGCAGTAAGCGGCCTGCGTCCGGTGACAACCCCAATTCACAGCAGGTCGGTCTGCAGCCCGGCAATAAACTTGATGCCTGGAACTATTTTGCCAACCAGATAGGTGTCGTTGGTCAGGAAGAGGTCAGTATCGGCCTCGGCGGCGCACGCCAGGTGGATTGCATCCGCCGGGGAGACGCTCAGTTGCGCCCGGATTCGGCCGTAATGGTCGGCAGCTTCAGCGGTGAACGGCAGCACGGAAATCTCCGGGCTCCGGAATATGCTCCGAATGCGATCGGCGGTGTCATCCTGCCGCTTGTACGGGCCAACGAGGATCTCGCCAAGAGTAAACGCGCTCGTGCAAAGCGTGTCGCCGCGCGCCTGCATGCGAGAGAGAATCTGCGACACGCGTTTGCCGTACGCTGGATGGTCCTCCAGCCAGTACACGAACAGCATCGTGTCCCAGTAGATGCGGCTCATTTGCTCTCGCGCTCAGCGTCAGCCACCGGGGGAACAGCAGCGGCGAACGCTGCCCGTTCCGCCCTGATGAATGCCTCGCCTCCGCCAAGCGATCGGAAAACCTCCCGCGCAATGCCACGGGCGTTAACCAATGCGTTGCCTTGAGTCGGCGATGCTGGATCCTCGAATTCGTAGGTCAGCGTCACCGTCGTGCTTTGGCCGGAGGGAGGACCGTTAACTCCGATAAGCCGG
The DNA here is from genome assembly GCA_044447375.1 of Terriglobales bacterium. Classification (GTDB taxonomy): domain Bacteria; phylum Acidobacteriota; class Terriglobia; order Terriglobales; family Acidobacteriaceae; genus JAHFUA01. Next base: position 30,192 of record JBIOFT010000025.1, read on the forward strand.
ATTCCATTCTGCCGCAGAAATTTCTTCGACTTCAGCGCGGCACAGACCAACGGAACGCGGTTGTCAAGGTGCAGAGCCTTGTGGACTTCTCCGACGACAATAGAGAAGCGCTTCTCTCCGCGGGCGCGTGCACGTCGTATGTACTGACGTTCAGCATGCGAGCGAACGTCGTCGGAGCGATTCGCAACTCTTTGATCCATAGTTACCTCCTGACTTCCAGCCTGATTATGCATGCATAGCATGCATAATGTCAAGGGCGAAACCACACATGCTGATCGTGTCGAATGGCGCCCGCCCCACGTGAGCAACAGCTAGGTGAGCGCGGTGCGCTCGGCGTGGAGGTGCTGCAGGGCGCGCACGCTGACTTCCTCGCGCTGAATGGCGGCAATGCCTTCGGCGGCGGCGCGCGCCGCGGAGAGCGTGGTCATGCAGGCGACGTGGTGGGTCACAGTCGCGCGTCGGATAGCCTTCTCGTCGAAGTACGGATCGGGCCCGCGCGGGGTGTTGATGACGAGCTGGATCTTGTCGCCCTTGATCAGGTCCACGGCGTTGGGCCGGCCTTCCTTCACCTTGTAGACCCGCTCAGTGATGATGCCCTTGGTGGCCAGCACGTCGGCGGTGCCGTGGGTACACACCAGGCGGAAGCCGAGGTCGAGGAATCGCTGTGCGACTTCGGCCACGTGCGGCTTGTCCTGGTCGGTAACGCTGATGAACACGGTGCCGCCGCGCGGCAGCTTCTGGCCGGCGGAGAGTTGCGCCTTGGCGAAAGCTTCGCCGAAATTATCGGCCACGCCCATGACCTCGCCCGTGGACTTCATCTCCGGACCGAGCACCGTGTCCACGCCCGGGAACTTCGACCAGGGAAAGACCGGCGACTTGACCCAATAGCAGCTTCCCGTCGCCAGGTCGGCTTCGCGCTCGATGTAGTCCGGCAGGAACTCGCGCAGCTTGCGCCCGGTCATCAGGCGGGCGGCGATCTTGGCCAGCGGCACGCCGGTGGCCTTGGAAACGTAGGGCACGGTGCGCGAGGCGCGCGGGTTCACTTCCAGCACGTACACCTTGTCGCGGTGGATGGCGTATTGGGTGTTCATCAGGCCGATGACTTTGAGTGCGCGGGCGAGGCGGAAGGTGTAGTCGCGCATGGTGGCCATGTGGCGCTCGGGAATGTCCACCGCGGGCAGCACGCAGGAGGAATCGCCGGAGTGGATGCCGGCTTCCTCGATGTGCTGCATGATGCCGCCGATGACCACGTCTTCGCCGTCGGAGAGCGCGTCCACGTCCACCTCAGTGGCGGCCTCGAGGAAGTGGTCGATGAGCACGGGGCGCTCCTGCGAGTACTCGACCGCTTCCTTCATGTAGCGGATGACGGTCTCATCGTCGTAGGCGATCTGCATGGCGCGGCCGCCCAGAACGTAGGAGGGGCGCACCAGCACGGGATAGCCGACGCGATTCGCACCCGCCACCGCTTCTTCGATGCTGGTAGCCATAGCGCCCGGGGGTTGCGGAATCTGGAGCTCGTCGAGCAGCTTGCCAAAGCGCTTGCGGTCCTCGGCCAAGTCGATGGATTCGGGCGAGGTGCCGATGATGGGTACGCCCGCGGCCTTGAGCGGCAGCGCCAGATTGAGCGGAGTCTGCCCGCCGAATTGCACGATCACGCCGATGGGCGCGCCGCTGGCGGCTTCGTGCTCATAGACGGCGAGCACGTCTTCGAGCGTCAGCGGCTCGAAGAACAGGCGGTCGCTGGTGTCGTAGTCGGTGGAAACCGTCTCCGGGTTGCAGTTGACCATGACGGTCTCGTAGCCGTCGTCGCGCAGGGCGAAGGCGGCGTGGCAGCAGCAGTAGTCGAACTCGATTCCCTGCCCCACGCGGTTGGGGCCGCTGCCCAGGATGATGACTTTCTTCCGCGCGGTGGGCTCGGCTTCGTCCTCGGACTCGTAGGTGGAGTAGAGGTAGGGGGTGTAGCTCTCGAACTCGGCGGCGCAGGTGTCCACGCGCTTGTACACCGGCGTGATGCCGTGGGTCTTGCGGAAGTGGCGGACCTTCTCCGTCGCGCCTTTGCCGTTCCCGAGGCGCCACATGTCGGCCAGGCGCGCGTCGGAGAACCCCATGCGCTTGGCCTCGCGCACCAGATCCGGCGGCACGGATGCGAAAGGATGCTTTTCCAGCTCCGCCTGGAAATCCGTGGCCTCCTTCAACTGGTGCAGGAACCAGGGATCGATGGAGGTCATGCGCGCCAGCTCTTTCACCGTGTGTCCCTGGCGCAGGGCGTAGCGCAGATAGGTGAGGCGCTCGGGATGCGGCGTCACCAGGCGCTGGGTAAGGATGCGC
>JBIOFT010000026.1:0-32306 GCA_044447375.1 Terriglobales bacterium
GATCTTCTCGTTGAGGTAGTACTCTTTCTGCGCCCGCTCCATCTGCCGCTTGACGCGCGACTGGATGGTGCGGTCCATGTTCAGCTTCTCGATCTCGATGTCGAGCACGTCGGCGATGCGGTTCAGCCGCTCGGCCGGGTCGAAGATTTCGAGCAGCTCCTGCTTCTCTTCGATCGAGAGCTGCAGGTTGGCGGCGATGGTGTCGGTGAGCTTGGCCGGGTCCTCCATGCGCACGGCGGCGATCATGGTCTCGTAATTCAAGGACTGGCAGAGCTTGACGTACTGCTCGAACAGGCCGGTGGCGCGCTGCATCCCGCTCTCGATGGCCGGCGTGACCTCGGTGGTGTACTTGACGGTGCGAATGGTGGCCTGGAAGTAGCCCTCGGCATCGGCGACCGCGAGAATCTTGCCCCGCTCCACGCCCTCGACCAGCACCTTGATGTTGCCGTCCGGCAGCTTGAGGCTCTGCACGATGTTGACCACGGTGCCGACCTGGAAGATCTCGTTGGCCTTGGGCTCGTCGACGCTGGCATCATGCTGGGTGGCCAGGAAGATCTTCTTGTCCGCCGCCAGCGCCTCCTCCAGCGCGCGCACGCTGGATTCGCGGCCCACCACGAAGGGCGTCATCATGTGCGGGAAGATGACCACATCGCGGATGGGCATCATGGGCAACTTGCGGGTCTCGAATTTTTCCCGGTTCTGTGTCATACCACCCTTGTACCTGTAGGGGATTAGTTCTGCAGACTGTGCAAAGCCAATATATCAGGTTTTGCGGTGCGCAACAGGTGTACCAGAAGACACGGTTGTACTCAAAAATAATGACGAAAGTGCACCACCGGAAGCACCACCGCGGTTACTGCCGGCGGGCCTTTGCCGGGGCGTGATATCTTCTCCGCGGAGCCAGAAAATGCATTCCCAGAACTGGACAAGCTTGCCCGCGGGACTGCCCGTTCCCACTGACGACGGCGCCGCCGCTCACCTCACCGGCATGAAGTTGCCGTCGATTGCTCTTTCCGCGACCACGGGCGGCGTGGTCGACCTTGCAGCCCAGCGCGGGCGCACTGTCGTCTTCGCCTACCCGCGCACGGGACAGCCCGGCCAGCCGCTGCCCACGCCGGATTGGGACATGATCCCCGGCGCCCGCGGATGCACTCCGCACACCTGCGGTTTCCGCGACCTGTTTGGCGAGTTTCAAGCGCTGGAATGCGCGGTGTACGGCCTGAGCACGCAAGACACGGCGTACCAACTCGAAATGGCTGAGCGGTTGCACGTGCCGTTCCCTGTGCTCAGCGACGCCAAACTCGAACTGACGCGCGCGCTCCGGCTGCCCACGTTCACGGTGGCCGGCGAGGTCCTGCTCAAGCGCCTGGCGTGGGTAGCGGACGACGGACGCATTTCGAAAATGTTCTATCCCGTCTTCCCGCCGGACAAGAACGCAGATGAAGTGCTGGCGTGGCTTCGCGGCGGGCCGGCGACCTAGCAAGCTACGTCTCCAGGCCGGCGGCGTAACCATGGACAAGACTGGAGCTGGCCAACTCGGCCGGCTCCCTTTTCTTGCTTGTGGCAAATCCGGCTAGCGCCTTTTCCCCAAGCTCGGCAATCCGCCCGGGAAAAAGCGCCGCTCCCAATCCCGGATGTCCGCGGGCTTTGCGCGAGGCGGCGGATGAAACCGCAACCAGAGCTGCAATTCAAAGTGGGTCGGGCCCTGTCGAGCAATCGGATCTACCACCCAACGGATGGCGAGTTTGTCGGTGCTCGTGATTATCCAAGGGAGATCAGGGTTCAATCCGTCCTGCGCACTGATTAACAGCACAAACGCGGTGAGCTGGGCACTGTGTATGCGATAGGAGATATTCGAATTCCCCCCGCTCGATTCGGCGTCTCGGGGGAACGTCTTTGCGCTCTCCTCGAATCCGCTGGGGCGCGGGAGAACCGTCACGTCTGCGGGTATGGTGTAGTCGCAGGCGAAGCCGATCTTCACCCGCTCCGAGTAACCGTACGTTTTTGGCTTTCGCACCCAGCCGCTCTCGAGATCGGCGGTAAGCTCGAGCGCAGTACGCTGCTTCACGTACCTGAAATCAATGAGCGGCATTTCAACCTACTCTACACCGCCGTTCCTCCCAACTCTGGAATCCTCACACACAACGGTGACTGAGATCACCAGAATTCTCTACCTGTCAGCCGGCCCCGCAAGCCCTGAGATCCTCGCCTGTTTTGTGCCCCGCCCACCTTGACCGAAGTCACAAGTTGGATAAGAATTGCGCCCGCACCCACAGGAGTATGGATCTTGGCTGTCGCGATTAAGGAATCGACTGCAAGGCTGTTGTACCGGGACCTCACAGACCGCTACTCCGATGAGGGCCGGCCGGGGTTTCTCGAAAACTGCCCCAAATGCGGTGAGCAACACATCCTGTACTACGGACCGCGCATGACTGAGGACGAAGCACGTAACCTTTTCCAGGAACAGTCGCCAAAGGCTTGTCCTGGCCATGTTGGCTGGTTGTGCATTGACGAGGGGCCTCCGGTTCCCGGAGACGCACACAGACGGCGGGCTCGCGATAGGATTGCGGAGCTTGAAGGGACGTCCGCCCGAGACGAGGCGCTCGCCCAGCAAGCCAGCGGATCGACGCGCAATGCTCTGATTGGTTCGGCCGCACAGAAGCGCGGCCAAATACGAGAGTTGCGGGAAGAGCTTTAGGTCAAGGAATTCGGGACCTTCCGAGGTACCGCTTCCAGGACATCCCAGCAGAGGTGATGGACGAGATCATGAGCGGAATGTATCCCTCCCGCCCGAACATGAGCGAGGAAGCGGGCGCCAGGCACGGCTTGCGTGAAACTCGAAACGTGAAACGTTCTACCCTGCCTTTTCCATCACCGCGGCCACCGAGAGTTCGCGCTTCTCGACCATCTCCTTGGTGAGTTCGAACTCGCGCACCTTCTTCTGGCTGGGCAGGTGGTACATCAGGTCGAGCATCAGCTCTTCCAGGATCATGCGCAGGCCGCGGGCGCCGACCTTGCGCATCATGGCCTCATGGGCGATGCCGCGCAGCGCGTCCTGGGTGAACTTCAGGCGCACGTTCTCGAACTCGAACAGCCGCTGGTACTGCTTGATGATGGCGTTCTTGGGCCGCGTGAGGATCTCGATCAGCGCGTCCTCATCCAGGTCGTCGAGTATGCCCACCACCGGCAGGCGCCCCACGAATTCCGGGATCAGCCCAAACTTGATGAGGTCCTGCGGCTGCGCTTGCGCGAGCATCTCGGTATCGCGCTTGCTGGGCGGGACCGGCGGATGGTCTTTGCCTTCCTCGCCGCTGGTGAAGCCGACCGCTTGCCTGCCCACGCGGCGCCCGATCACCTTCTCCAGGCCGACGAACGCGCCCCCGCAGATGAACAGGATGTTGGTGGTGTCCACCGGCGTGAATTCTTGGTGGGGATGCTTGCGGCCGCCCTGCGGCGGGACGTTGGCGATGGTGCCTTCCAGGATCTTCAGCAGCGCCTGCTGCACGCCTTCGCCGGAGACGTCGCGGGTGATCGAGGGGTTCTCGTCCTTGCGCCCGATCTTGTCCACTTCGTCGATGTAGATGATCCCGGTCTGGGTGCGGCCCACGTCGCCGTCGGCGGCCTGCAGCAGCTTCAGGATGATGTTCTCCACGTCCTCGCCGACGTAGCCGGCCTCGGTAAGCGTGGTGGCGTCCACGATGGCAAAGGGCACATCCAGCATCTTGGCCAGGGTCTGCGCCAGCAGCGTCTTGCCGGTGCCGGTGGGGCCGATGAGCAGGATGTTGGACTTGGCCAGCTCCACCTCGCTGGCCCGCTGCCGGTTCATGTGGATGCGTTTGTAGTGGTTGTAAACCGCGACCGCCAGCTTCTTCTTGGTCTGCTCCTGGCCGATGACGTACTCGTCGAGAAAGACTTTGACTTCCTGCGGCTTGGGCAGGTGATTGGGTGCGGCGGCGGCGTGGGTCTCCGCGCGGTCGTCTTCGAGGATCGAGTTGCAGACGGCGACGCACTCGTCACAGATGTAAGCCCGCGGGTAATCGCTGGGCGAGGAGATCAGCTTGGCAACAGCATCCTGGGATTTATGGCAGAACGAGCAGCGTAGGACCTCATCCGTTCCCGACCGTGGTTTCACGTGGTTACTCCTTACTACCTAAACCCCATCCCTGGGAGGATGTGCGCTCCTTGCTATTTGTGCTTGTAGATGATCTCGTCGATGATCCCGTATTCCTTGCTCTGCTGCGCGTTCATGATGAAATCGCGCTCGACGTCTTTTTCCACTTTATCAAGTTTCTGGCCGGTATGCTTGGCCAGTAGCTGGTTGGTTATCTCACGCATGCGCAGGATCTCGCGGGCGTGGATGTCGATGTCGGTGGCCTGCCCGGAAAGCCCGCCCATCGAGGGCTGGTGGATCAGGATGCGGGAGTTGGGCAGGGCGTAGCGCTTGCCCGCCGCCCCGGCGGAAAGCAGCAGCGCCGCCATGGAGGCCGCCTGCCCGATGCAGATAGTGACCACGTCCGGGCGGATGAATTGCATGGTGTCATAGATGGCCATACCCGCGGTGATGGAGCCGCCCGGCGAGTTGATGTAGACGGAGACGTCTTTCTCCGGGTCCTCGGCTTCGAGGAAGAGCAACTGCGCGATCACCAGGTTGGCGATGGTGTCATCCACCGGCGTGCCCAGGAAGATGATGTTGTCCCGCAGCAGGCGGGAGTAGATGTCGTACGCACGTTCGCCGCGGCTGGTCTGCTCGACCACCATCGGTACCAGCGCCATATGTTCCTCTTTCACGTTGACCTGCCTTGACACTTCACCCCAGCGCTGGATTGGGGGCCGGGGGAGCTTGAACAACCGCCGGCATCATGCCGAGCGGCGGTAAAGAAAGTCGAGGGTCTTCTCGTGGCGGATTCTGTTCCGGATTCTATCCAGCGCTCCATCGCGTGTCAAACGAGCGCGGACGGCCTCTGGCGTCTGCTGCATCTGCTTGGCCAGCGACTCGATCTCCTTGCCGACCTCCTCGTCGCTGACCTCGATTTTCTCCTGGTCGGCGATCTTTTCCAGCAATAGCGAGGCCTTCACCTCGCGCAGCGCAGCCTCGCGCTGGCCCGCCCGCAGGCGGGAGAAGTCCATTTTCTTCATGTCTTCGGTGCGCATGCCCTGGGCCGCCAGCGCCCGCAGCCCGCGCTCCAGGCGCACGTCCACCTGGCGATCCACCAGCGCCTCCGGAATCGGGAAGTCGTTGCGGCGCACCAACTCCTCCACCAGCTTGTCCTTGGCGGCGTGTTCAGCGGTGTGCTTCTTCTCCGCTTCGAGCTGCTCGCGAATCTTGGCCTTGAGCTCGTCGAGCGACTGCAGCTCGCCCGTCTCCTTGGCGAAATCGTCGTTGATCTCGGGCAGCACCTTCTGCTTGATGCCCTTCACCGTGATGGCGTAGGCGAGCTTCTTGCCGGCCAGCCTCGGGTCGGAGAAATCTTCCGGATAGGTGACGTCGAAGCGGCGCTCTTCGCCGGGGCGCGCCCCCCGCAGGTTCTCGCTGAAGTCGCGCACGGTGGTGGGACCGCCGATCTCCACCAGCACATCATCCATGGTTACGGGTTTGCCCTCGGCGGACTCGGGCGTGCCCACCAGCGCCACCTGGGCAAAATCGCCGTCGCGCAGTTCGCGCTCGTCCACCGCGGTGTAGGTGGCGTGCTGCTCGCGCAGCCGGCCCAGCGCCTCTTCGACCTCCTGGTCGGAGACGCTGGTGTCGGTTTTCTCCACGCGCAGCTCCTCGTATCCGGAGACCCGGACCTCGGGCATAATCTCGAAGCTGGCCTTGAAGCGCAGTGGCTCGCCGTCGGCCACGTGCAGATCGCTGACCCGCGGCTGCGAGACCGGTTGCAGCCCGCGCTTCTCCACCGCCTGGCGGAAGTAGCGCGGAACCAGCGATTCCACCACCTCGCTGCGGATGTCTTCGGGAAAACGCTGCCGCACCACCGACGCCGGCACTTTACCCTTGCGGAAGCCGGGCAGCCGCACATGCTTCTGGAAGCGCTCGATCACCACGCCGGTCTCGCGGGTTACGACCTCGGCGGGAACCTCGACCTCGATCTCGCGTGTGCAGTCGTTCTTGGTCTCGGTGGCGCTCAACGGGGAAGGCTTTCTATCACTCGCATCTGCATCCATATTAAAGAGGACATGGAGGAACGGTCAAACGGGCCGTGACGCTACGTCCCGATTCGGGCGGCTGTGATAAAAAAGAGAGCCCCCATGCCGGCCTGGCTCGACAAACTGAATGGCGAGATCGTCGCCTGCACCCGCTGTCCGCGGCTGGTGGAGTATCGCCAGAAGATCGCCCGCGAGAAGCGGCGCGCCTACCTGGACTGGGAATACTGGGGCAGGCCGGTTCCGGGCTTCGGCGATCCCGAGGCGCGGGTGCTGATCCTCGGCCTGGCGCCGGGCGCACACGGCTCCAACCGCACCGGCCGTCCGTTCACCGGCGACGGCTCGGGATACTTCATGTACCCAGTGCTCTACCGCACCGGCTTCGCCTCGCAGCCCAGCGCAACCCACCGTGGAGACGGCTTGCAACTAATAGACGCCTACATCACGGCCGTGGTGCGCTGCGCCCCTCCCGCCAACAAACCCACTCCGGGCGAGATCGCCAACTGCGCACCCTACCTCGACCGCGAGCTGGCAGGCCTGAAGAAGGTACGCGTGGTGGTGTGCCTGGGGCGGATCGCCTTCGACGGCTACTTGAACTATCTCAAACGGCGTGGCCGGCTCTCCAGCAAGAGCGAGTATGCGTTCGCCCACGGCGCCGGCTACGAACTGCCGGACGGGAAGATCCTGCTCGCTTCCTACCATCCCTCGCAGCAGAACACCCAGACGGGAAAGCTGACGGAGAAGATGTTCGAGAAGATTTTCGAGCAGGCAGCGCGGCTGCTGGGACACCCCACCTGATTTTCGGCTCACCTGTGTTTTAATCATGGTCGATGGTGCTCGCCCACAATTCTGACCCGCCACGGCGAGCCCCTTCGCCCAGGAAGCGCGTGGCCGCGGCTCTGATCGTGCGCGGCCGCAAGATCCTCATCTGCCAGCGCACGCGCCACCAGCCCATGCCGCTGAAATGGGAGTTTCCGGGCGGCAAGATCGAGCCGGGCGAACACTCCACCGACGCGCTGCGGCGCGAACTCGACGAAGAGCTCGGTATCGAGGCGCGCATCGGCGATGAAGTGGCGCGCATCCAGCACAAGTATCCGCGCGGCGGTGCGGTCGAGTTGCGCTTCTTCGTGGTCCGTGAGTTCAAGGGCGAGCCGGAGAACCGCATCTTTCGCGACATCCAGTGGGTCCCCCGCGCGCGCCTCGCGGAATTCGATTTTCTGGAAGCCGACCGCGAGCTGGTAAAAGAGATCGCGGCGGGGAAGATTTTGTAGGCGCAGTCGGCGCCGCAGGGCTCACGCCCTGCTCTCCTGGCACATCGAATGCAGGTCCTCACGCTCGTCCCTACGGGACATCGCTCAGGATGACAATCCAAATTAGCTACACCACAACTCACCCCTTCCGCAGCGTCCAGAACCAGGCGATGGTGAGCCCGATCATCACCACCGTGGTCGCCCACGCCACCCAGTTGAAGAAGCGCGAATTAGTGTAGCTGCCCATCAGCTCCTTCTTGTTGATGAGCAGCAGCATGAAGATGAGCACGAACGGCAGGGTGATGCCGTTCACCACCTGCGACAGCACCGTGATCTGGATCAGCGGCACGTTGGGAATCAGGATAACGCCCGCGCCCACCGCGATCAGCGCGGTATAGAGCCAGTAGAAGAACGGCGCCTCGCTGAACTTCCTGCCTACGCCGGACTCGAAGCCCAGTCCTTCACACACCGCGTAGGCGGTCGAGATGGGCAGGATGGAAGCCGCGAACAGCGAAGCATTGAACAGCCCCACGGCGAAGAGGATGTAGGCGTAATTGCCCGCCAGCGGCTTGAGCGCCTGGGCGGCGTCCGCTCCGTTGCGAATCTCGAACATGCCGTGCGCGAACAGGGTGGCGGCGCAGGCCACGATGATGAACCAGGCCACGATGTCGGTGAACACGCAGCCCGAGATCACGTCCAGCCGCGAGGCCCCGTACTGCCGCGGGGTGATTCCCTTCTCCACGATCGACGCCTGCAGGTAGAACTGCATCCACGGAGCGATGGTGGTGCCCACCACGCCGATCACCATGTAGAGGTAAGCGGAGTGCGCGAACACGGACAGCTCGGGCGGCTTCACCGTGGCCACCAGCGCCAGCTTCCACTCCGGCCGGGCGATCAGTCCGGCCACGATGTAGGTGACGTAGATGAACGACGCCACCAGGAAGATCTTCTCCACGCTCTTGTAGGTGCCCTTCACCACCATCAGCCACACCACCACCGCGCACACCGGCACGCTGACGTACTTCGGCACTCCGAACAGCTCCAGGCTGAGGGCGATGCCGGAGAACTCGGCCAGCACGTTGCCGAAGTTGGTGATCACCAGCCCCAGCATCATGAGGAAGGTGATGCGGAAGCCGAATTCCTCGCGGATCAGGTCGCTGAGCCCCTTGCCGGTAACCGCTCCCATGCGCGAGGCCATCTCCTGCACCACGATCAGCGCCAGCGTGGTGGGGATCATGGTCCACAGCAGCATGTAGCCGAACTGCGCCCCGGCCTGGGAATACGTGGTGATGCCGCCGGCATCGTTGTCCACGTTCGCGGTGATGAAACCCGGGCCCACTACGGCGGCGAAGATCAGGATCCGGGTCTTCCAGCGTCTCAGCCAATTCATCGCAGGTTCGCATACGGGGGATTCAAAGGCTTCTCAGAATAAACGCGGAGCGAGGATTACGGGAAGAATAGAAAAAGAAAAGTGAGGGCAAAATGGGAACCAGGCTCGTCCCCACCCGGACTGGCATCACCTGGGTGGAGCAGGCCTTCAGGCCTGCATTCACGAAGCCCTTTGAATTGTGGGCTTCAGCCCCTGAGGTACTTCAACGATCTTAGCGAGAATGCACCTCAGCGGCTTAAAGCCGAACGCCGGTGACACGGTCATTATGCAGGCCTGAAGGCCTGCTCCACCCGGGCCAACATGAGCGCGTCAACCTGCGGTTACAGCTTGCTGCGCAGCAGGCTGATCACATCATCGGCGGTGATCACGCCGGTCAGCACGCCCTGGCCGTCCACCACCGGCAGCATCAGCAGGTTGTACTTGTCGAACAGCTCCGCCACGTCTTTTTCGCGGGTGCCGGCGAGGCAGGAGATGGGCGGCCCGGGCGCCAGGGTGGACAACGGCGTGTCGGCGGAGGCGAGCACCAGGCTGGCCAGCGGGACCGCTCCCACCAGCTTGCTGTCTTTGTCCGCCAGGAAGATGGTGCTCACGCCTTCAATGCCGCCTTCGAACTTGCGCAGCGCTTCGATGGCGTCGTTCACCGTAGCCGTGGGCGCGAGCGCCAGGTAGTCGGTGGTCATGCGGCCGGCGGCGGTATTTTCCTTGAACTCCAGCAGCTCGGAGATTTCTTCGCGTTCCGCCGGCTCCATCTCCTCCAGGATCTTGTCCGACTGCTCCTTGGACAGGTCGGCGAGAAGGTCGGCAGCCGCGTCCGGGCCCATCTCCTCGACGATGTCGGCGGCGCGGTCGGAATCGAGCGATTGCACGATGGAGACCTGCAGCTTGGGATCCACCTCCTCCAGGGCGTCGGCCGCCACTTGTTCGTCGAGGGTCTCAAAGACGGCTTCGCGCTCGGCCGGCGCCAACTCTTCCACGATGTCGGCGATGTCGGCGGGATGCAGCCTGGCCAGCCGCTCGTGCTCGATCTTCAGCTTCACCCGCCGCGCCGGGTCGGTCTCGATCAGGTCCACGAATTCCCAGGGAATGACGCGCGGAGGCAGCTTCTGGGTGAGGGCGTGCAGGGCGCCGGCAGGCACAATGCCCTTCAGCAGACGCCGCACCGCCCCGCGCGCGCCCACGTCCACGTCGCCCACCTTCAGCACCAGGTGGTGGTTCACCTGCTCCTGGTGGAAGTCGAGGTCGTTGACCCGCACCACCTTGCGCCCGTGCACGTCGATGATCTGCTGGTCGAGCAGGTCGCGTCCCAGCAGCAGCATGCCTTCGGAGCTGGTAAAGGGCGCCCACTCTTCGGCAGGGGCGCTGGCCCGCACCGCCCTGCTAGTGATTTCCGCCAGCCCCTCCGGGGACAGCAGGCGGTCGCCCTGTTTGGTCTTGACGATCAGCCCGCAAACCCGCGCCGTATCGGCCTGCGGACACACCGCCACTTCCCGCACCCGGCCCTGCGTCCGCCCGCCCGGGTCGAGCACGGGGGCGCCCAGCAGCTCGGAAAGGGCGATCCCCAGCATGGGCGGCAGAATACCGGAGACGGCAGGCCGAATCCAGCAATTGTGCCGATTCATTTGACATTTCCCGATGCGGCATTCAAACTGTCGCATTCTCGGGGGAACGGACCGCAGCCTTCCGCCTCCCTACTGGTATAAATAACTTGAAGATGACCGCCAAGCGGGTCTCTTACACCCTCGATTCGTCGCTGCAAAGCGTGAACACGGCCGAGGAGACGGCGCAGCTTCTCGCCTCCAAGGCGGGCTTCGATGAAGACAACTGTCTGCGGATTTCCATGGCGGTGCGGGAGGCGGCGGTCAACGCCGTGCTCCACGGCAATGCCTATGACCCCAACAAGAAGATGACCATCGCTTTCGAGAACACAGGCCGGGCCCTGGTGATCACCGTCACCGACGAGGGCCGGGGTCTGGATGTAAGCAAGGTCCCGGACCCCACCACGCCGGAAAACCTTCTCAAGCAGTCCGGGCGGGGCATTTTCCTCATGCGGTCCTTTATGGACGAGGTCCGCATCCGGCTCCTGGCGCCGGGCACCGAAGTCACCATGGTTAAGAATGTCAGCGGCCCCGCCGAACATCATAAGGAGGCTTCAAAGTGAGCATGAAAAGCATGACCCGACAGGTGGATGGCATCACCATCGTCGACCTCAGCGGGCGCATCACCCTGGGGGAAGGCAGCGTGGTGCTGCGCGACTTGGTGCGTGACCTGGTCACCAAGGGCCAGCGCAAGATCCTGCTGAACCTGGGCGACGTCACCTATATCGACAGCTCCGGGATCGGCGAGCTGGTCAGCGCCTTCACCACCGTGCGCAACCAGGGCGGCGACCTTAAGCTGCTCAACCTGACCAAGAAGGTCCACGACCTGCTGCAGATCACCAAGCTGTACACCGTTTTCGACGTGAAGGACGACGAAGCCACGGCGGTGGCGGCGTTCAAGTAAACTTTCCGCCCGGCGAGGGCGCTGCGGGCTGCTCGCCGGGCCGGACGGCATACCCCCATGCGCATCCCCCGCCTCGATAAGTCCCAGGTCGGCGCTCCCACCGGCGAGGTCTTCGACTCGGTGGAACGTGAGCGCGGCAAAGTCCCCAACATGTTCCGCACCGTGGCGCACCGTCCGGAGATCCTGCGCACCCTGGTCGCGCACTGGCGCGCCGTGCTCAACACCGGCACCGTCCCCCTCAAGCTGAAAGAGCTGGTGATCGTGCGCACCTCGCAGATCAACGGCTGCGATTATTGACTGGCGTCGCACACCGCCTGGGCCAGGCGGGAAGGCTGGAGCGAAGACCAGCTCAAGAACCTGGCCGATTTCGAGCAGCGCTCCGATTTCACCGCCGCCGAAAAAGCCGCGCTGCGCCTGGCCGAGCGCATGACCCGCGACGCGCACTCGGTGGACGACCAACTCTGGGCCGAACTCCGCCGCTATTACGATGACGGCCAGATCGTCGAACTCGCCGCCGCCATCGGCCTGTTCAATTACTTCAACCGCTTCAACGACGCCCTGCGGATGGAGATCACGAAGTAGAACGTTTCACGTTTCAGGTTTCACGACCCGCTTGAAACTTGAAACGTGAAACTTGAAACGAAGTTACTAGAGACGAAAGACCCCTACCGTCGCCGCCTCGGCTCTCCTATACTCCGCCACCTTGTGCGTCTTCTCTGGATGCTCACACTCGCCGGCTGTGCCTCGGCCGCCTGCCTCCCCATGGAGCAAGCGGCCCGGCACGTTGGCGAAACCGCCTGCGTTCACGGCAAGATCCTCGCCGTCTCCGCCACCCCCGGCGGCACCCACCTGCTGCGTTTTTGCGAGGAAGGGCGCGAGTGTGGCTTCTCGGCGGTAGTCTTCCGCAAGGACCTGCGCCAGGTCGGCGACGTGCGCACCCTCCAGGGCAAGGAGGTGGACATACAGGGGCAGATCCGCCTCTACCATGGCCACCCCGAGGTCATCGTGCGCGACTCGCGCCAGCTCAAGGGAGAAGCCGCCAAGCTGCCGCCCATCCCCAAGAACTACGATGTAGCCAAACAGGGCAAATCCAGCCCCGGCCAGCGTCCCAGCAGCAAACACAAGCCTGCCAAATACTCCCACCGCAGCGTAGACGCCCTTACCGAGACTGCGTCTGAGCCGGAGTGAGGAGTAAGTACCAAGTACCGAGTACCAAGTTGTGAGAAGACTGACGTGAATCACTTCAAAGACCTCATTGCGTGGCAAAAAGCAATGGACTTGGTCGAGCAGATCTATCGGCTAACCGAGACGTTTCCAGCACGGGAAAATTACGGACTATCCAATCAGCTCCGAAGGGCAGCAGTGTCGGTTGCCAGCAACGTCGCCGAAGGACAAGCGAGGTACTCGAAGAAAGACTTTCGGCATTTTCTCCGGGTCGCAAAAGGTTCTCTGGCAGAGATCGAAACGCAGGTGCTGATCGCTCGCCGACTTGGCTATGTCAACCAGGATTCTTGTGATCGGTGGCTCGGCCACATTAAGGAACTCGGCAGGATTTTAGCGGGCTTGATATCTTCGCTTCACCTTCAGGAAAACGACTGAGAAGTACCGAGTACCCAGTACCAAGTACTCAGTTACCCCTGACTCGACTTCCCCACCCTCACCTGGGGCTCTGGCGGCGGCTCGGGGTCTTCCGGTACCTCGGTCACATCAAAGAACTTGGCACGATCTTACCTTCGGACTTGGCACTTGGTACTAGTGGTACTTGGTACTTGGTACTTGGTACTCGCTACTTGGTGCTTGCTACTTGGTACTCCTTTCGCCTCTAAGCTCCTCCAGCGAATACTTGGTTCCCCGCCACACCACGCCGCCGTGCCAAAGCGTGGCCGCCATGGAGCGCAGCAGCGTGTACGCAATGATAAGGCTGTTCACGGGATGCAGCAGCACATAGGCCGGCGAGATGCGCGACGTCCGATACATGCCGGCGTAGAGCACCGCGATGGCGCCGATGGCGGCCGCGAATCCCGCCTTCGACCACCCTGGCGCCAGCCCCACTCCCACAAACGGCAGGACGTTCAGCACCACCAACAGCAGGCACGCGCCCACGGCGCGGGGCCAGCGGTAGTCGAGCACCGCGAACATGTTCTTGGTGAGGTTGCGCACGATCCCGAGCCCGCCGCGTCCCCAGCGCAAGTCGAGCAATCCGCGCCCGAACACGGTGTGCTGCGCGAAGCCGCGCGTCTTCACCCGCTCGCCCAGTTGGATATCATCCACCACTTCCAGGCGCAGCGCGCGAAAGGTCCCAATGCTCTCGTACACGCTCCGGCGCACCAGGTTGAATGACCCCAACCCCATCGAGTCTTTCGCCTTGGGATCGGAGACCTTCCACGGCCGGTGCCCGAAAACGAACTGCATCTGGAAGCCGGCGATCACCATGCATTCCCCAACGGTCTTGAGCGCGTGCGTGGGAAAGAGCACCAGGTGGTCGGCCTTCACTGCTTCGGCATAGGCGATGGCGCGGCGCAGCGCGTCCGGGCGCAGCTTGACGTCGGCGTCAGTGAACAGGATCCAGTCACCGCTGGCGCGCTGGGCGGCCAGCCACATGGCGTGCGTCTTGCCCAGCCAGCCCGCGGGCAGCTCGCGGACGTGCATCACCTCAAAGCGCAGCCCAGGACGGCTGGCAGCGGTTTGCTGCAACGCGCGCTCCATGATCTCGCCGGTGGCGTCGCGTGAGCGGTCATCGACGGCGATGATTTCCAGATTCCCGTAATCCTGCGCCGCGAAGGAGGCGAGCGCCGCCGCGACGTGCTCCTGCTCCTCGCGAGCGGGCACGATGATGCTGACGCGCGGCATGGGCTCGGGATGGCGGTCCCACTCCGGGCGGGTGATGTCGGCCACGCGCGGCATGCCGCGGACGGCGTCCTGCATGCGGTCCAGCCACACCGCCGCCAGCGCCCCGCCCAGCAGCCACCAGAAGATGTGCATCAGGTTTCCGCCCCGGCCGCGTGGAGCCGTGGCGCGTAGCGCATGCCGTAGAACAGCACTCCGGCTGAAAGCGCGATGGCCACGATGGCGGCGATGAACGCCATCGGAAGCGAGCTGCGGTCGGAGATATAGCCCATCAGCGGCGGCGAAAAGGCGTCACCCAGCAGGTGGATCACGATCAGGTTCACGGCGATGGCGCTGGAGCGGATCGGCGCGCTCACCGAGTTCACCACCGCGGCATTCAGCGGCCCGGTGTTCATCAGGAGCAAGAATTCCGCCACCACGATGGCCGGCATCATGGGCGGGCCAGCCACGTACAGCGCCACCGCCATCACCGGGATGCCCAGCGCCATGCCCGCGCCCGACACCAGGTAGTAGGCCGAATCCCGCCGGCGCAGCAGGCGGTCGCCGAGCCAGCCGCCGAACAGTGTGGCCACGATGCCATTCGCGCCGATGCTCACGCCCAAGAGCAGGTTGGCGTGGTCCAGCGACATCCCCCGGTACTGCGACAAGAACTTCGGCAGGAAGACGGAAATGCCGCCCAGCGCGAAGGTCATCATGGCCATGCCCAGGGTGGCCGTCCAGAAGGCGCCGTTGTGAGTGAGCCCGCGCAGGGTGGCGCGATCGGGCGTGGCCGAAAGATGATCGCTCGATCCGCGATCCGGCTCGGGGAGAAAGAGAAAGATCAGCGCAAACAAAAATCCCGGCAGCGCGGCCACATAGAAGGGCGTGCGCCAGCCGCAGTGGTGGCCGAGATAGCCGCCGAGGATGTATCCCATGGCCGTGCCCACGGGGATGGCGAGAAAGAAAAACGACAGCATGCGTCCGCGGCGTTCTTCGGGAAACAGGTCAGCCAGCAGTGCCGGCGCGATGGTGGCGTAGCTGCACTCGCCGATGGCCACCACGGTGTGCCGCACCAGCAGCGTCGTGTAATCGTGCGCGACCGCTGTCAGCAGCGTGGCGCCGCTCCACAGGAAGATCCCGGCAAAGACGATCCACTTGCGCGAGTAGCGGTCGGCGGCCATGCCGATGAACGGCGCCGCCGCCATATAGAAGATGAAGAACGAGGTGGTCAGCAGGCCGTATTGGGTGTCGCTGAATTTGAACTCCGCCTGCACCAGCGGCTGCACCGCGAACAGCACCGAGCGGTCGATGTAATTGACGAAGTTGATCGCCGTCAGCAGCGCCAGCGTGGCCAGGGGATAGGTTTTTCGCGCCATCCGGTGGCGCGACTATAGCACGCAAAATCCCACGCTTCGTCAATCACCCGATGACCCGATCACCCGATGACCCGATCACCCGATGGCCCGATTGCCCGCCGCGGCGGGCATACAGCTTCTTCAGTTCCTGCACGTGGCCTCGATGCAGCGCCGAGTGCCGCAGTTCTTCCGCGATCTCGTCCAGCACCCGCCCCGGCTTCCAGGGAAACACTATCTCTTCGGAGAATCGCGCCGGGTGCAGGCCGGCGATCTCGGCGTTGGTGATGCCCCGTATGCGGTCGGCGAACTGCACGTTCTCGCCTACCGTGAACTTCGGCTCGTACCAGACCCCGGGATTGGCCGCCAGCTTCTGCACCACCGGATCGGTCTCCCATCCCAGGCAGTAGAGCTTCTCCTGGTTGGGCTGGCGGAGGATCAGGGCGTGCACCAGCGCGTAGCGCCACTCGATGACGTGCCGCACGTGCCAGCTGATGGAGTGCAGGTTCGGGTCCGGCTGCCAGGTGAAGGCTTCGGGCGAAATCTGCACGAACTCGCGCAGCAGGCGGTCCCACTCGTCGTTGATCTGCTCCAGCACGAATGCCAGGACTTCTTTCATTTCTCTTTCCTCGGGGATTCCCGCCCGTCCGGACGCGGCCAGCGCGCCTCCACCACCGTGCCGATGCCGCCGCGCGGACGGAACTCGCCCCGCACCACCGCCCACACCGGACGCGCCGCCCGCACCACGTCCTCCAGCACGCGATTGACGACGTTCTCCTGGAAGATGCCCAGCTCGCGGTAGGCCAGCAGGTATTCTTTGTATGACTTCAGCTCCAGGCAGCGGCGGTCGGGCATGTAGCGCAGGGTGATGACGCCGAAATCCGGCAGCCCCGTCTTGGGACACACGGCGGTGAACTCGGGCGCATCGATCACGATTTCGTAGGCGGGAAACTGGTTGGGCCAGGTCTCGATCTGCGGGAAACGCGCGTTCAGCCCGGAGCGCGCGTGCTCGGGCGTGTAGGAGGGCTTCTTCGGCATGCGGCCATTGTATGGGAGAAGCGAGTCGTTGGTCCGGCTGCCGACCTTCTAATAACCACCGACTTTTTCGCCGGCCGATCGTCCCTTCCGCCAGATTGGCGCATCTAAATGATATACAGCGAAGTTCCGCCAACACGCCTTTGCGGCGCGCATTTCTGCTCCGCGGAGGTAACATTTGTCATTGGCGGCGGTCTATACTGGGAGGTTAGTTGGGCGTTCAACATGTAATCATCGGAGAGGCGCGGCCGTTGGATTTCCTGCATAGCAAGCGGCTGATGTTGATCGTGGCCGGGACGGCGGTATTGGTCATCCTGTTGGCGGCGTTCGCTTCCCTGCGCGGCAACGAGGTGCCGGTGCGGGCCGACCAGGTCGTGCGGGGGAACATCACCAACATCATCGCCACCAACGGTAAGGTGCGGCCGCTGGACAACTTCGAGGCCCACGCTCCCGCCGCCACCACGGTGCGCCGGGTTCTGGTGCACGAGGGCGACCGGGTGAAGGCCGGGCAGTTGCTACTGCAGCTCGATGACGCCGATGCCCGTACCCAGGCATCCCGGGCCTATGCGCAACTGAAGGCGGCGCACGCCGATCTGCACTCCATCGAAGCGGGCGGAACCCGCGAAGAAGTTCTCACCACGCAATCCGACCTGGTGAAGGCGCGGGCCGAGCTGGAGGCCGCCAACCGCAATCTCGCCGTGCTGCAGCAACTGGAGCAGCGCGGCGCCGCTTCCACCGGCGAGGTCGCGGAGGCGCACCATCGCGTCCAGCGCGCCCAGGAAGAGGTCAACCTGCTCGAGCAGAAGGAGACCTCGCGCTACTCGCGCCCGGAAATCGCCAAGGTCAAAGCCGGGCAGACGGAAGCCGAAACCGCTTACCACGCGGCCGAGGACACGCTGCTGCGCTCCAACGTGCGCGCCCCGCGCGAGGGCATCGTCTACTCGCTGCCGGTGCGGGTCGGGGCCTTCGTCAATCCTGGCGACCTGCTGGTGCAGGTGGCCGACCTGCACACCGTGCAGGTGGTCGGCTTCGTGGACGAGCCCGACATCGGACGCCTGGCTCCCGGCCTGAAGGTCAGCGTCACCTGGGACGCGCTGCCCGGCCGGGTTTGGCAGGGGAGCATCACGCGCGTTCCCACCACCGTCAACCTGCTCGGCACGCGCACCGTGGGCGACGTCACCTGCACCGTGGACAACCGCGACCTCAAGCTGTTGCCCAACGTCAACGTGAGCGTCGCCATCACCACCACCCAGGAAAACAATGTGCTGACCGTGTCGCGCGAAGCCATCCGCCAGGATGACGGCAAACAGTACGTGTTCGAGATCGTCAACGGCGAGCTCAAGCGCCGCAACGTCACCACCTCGGTTTCCAATCCCACGCGCATCGAGATCACCAACGGCCTGCCCGACGACGCCTGGGTTGCCCTCAGCGCGGTCGATAACCATCCGCTGGCCGACGGCTTGGCGGTGCGGGTGGTCCAGCGCTAACGTATGGTGCAGCGCTGATGTGGTTTCGCTTTCTCCCGGTTATCGCCTTGCTGTTCGGAGTGCTGACGGCAGTTTCGGCCGCGGCCGAGGCCGCATCGCCGGCCGAGCTGCTCTCGGTGGGACGGGTGGATGACGCCCTTCGCGTGCTCCACGACCGCGTCCAGGCCGCGCCCACCGATGCCCAGGCCTACAACCTGCTCGCCCGCACCTACTTCTACATGGGACGCTGGGAGGAAGCCGCCGCTGCCGCCGAGCGCGCGGTGGCGCTCGAACCTTCGGCCAGCGACTACCAATTGTGGCTGGGGCGCGCCGTCGGGGAAAAGGCCGCGCATGCCAGCTTTGTGACCGCGGTGCGCCTGGTACCGCGCATCCGCGGCGCCTTCGAACGCGCTGTGCAGCTCGACGGCGCGAACGCCGCCGCCCGCACCGATCTCGCCGAGTTCTACATGGAAGCCCCCAGCTTTCTCGGCGGCGGCAAGGACAAAGCCCTGGCCCAGGCCGAGATGCTCGCCTCTCAGGACGAAGCCGCCGCCCACTGGATCAAGGCGCGGCTGGCCGAGCGCGGCAAGCAGTTCGACAGCGCCGAGCGGGAGTATCGCGCGGCCATCGCCGCCAGCCCGCATCCCGGCGGGCGCTGGCTCGATCTCGCCGGCTTCTACCGCACCCACGAACGCCTCGACCAGATGGAGGACACCGTCAACAAAGCCGTCGCCGAAGACGTCTGGCAGAGCACCGTCCCCTACGAAGCCGCCATGCTGCTGTTCCAGGCCGGCAGGAATTTTCCCGGCGCCATCGAGCTGCTGCAGAAGTACCTCGCCAATGGATCGCAACCCGAGGCCGCACCCGCCTATCATGCCCACTATCTGCTGGGGCAGATCTTCGAGAAGCAGGCAAACCGTCAGGCCGCCGCCGCCGAATATCGCACGGCGATTTCGCTCGCCCGCGAATTCGACCCGGCGCGGACTGCGCTCCAGCGCGTGGCGCCGTAGGAGAAGCGAGTACCCAGTACCGAGTACCAAGTACCCAGTTAAAACCAAACCTTCTTTTGGGTGGAGCAGGGCTTCAGAGTCTGTGTCACAACTCTTTCGCCCGCTTCGCGGGCTGTGCTTTTGTTCCACTTTGGCCCCCACAGCTTACGCTGTGGGCTACGCTCTACCGCGCGCTTCGCGCGCTTTTCGCATCGCCTGTTCCACTTTTCCAGCCGCACTCGAGTTGTGACACAGTCTCTTCAGCCCTGCATAATGGCGGCGCCAGTGCACCCGGCTTCAGCCGCTGAGGGACTTTGCTTGGTACTTGGTACTGGGTACTTGGTACAGTGGACCCATGAAAATCCTTCGCTGGAGCATCATTCTCGTCCTGCTCGCGTCCTGCGCGTGCGCCGAGCCGCTTCCCTTCCGCCAGGCCGTCGAGCTGGCGGCCAAACGCAGCGCCGTGCTCAGCGCCACCGACCAGGTGCGCGCCCACCAGGCCTATCTTGAGGCCGCGCGCATGTACATCCCGCAGGTCATCGTGGGCTCGGGCCTGGCCAAGTCCTGGGGATTCCCGCTGAGCATTGAGGGCTCGGCGCCGACGGCAATCAGCGTGAACACCATGGGATACCTCATCAATCCGGCGCAGCGTGACTTCGTGCGCGCCGCACGCACCGAGTGGGACGCCACCGCCTTCAGCAGCGAGGACCGGCGCCAGCAGGCCATTTTGGAGACCGCCGTCACCTACACCCAGCTCGACCGCCTAGTAACGGCGCTCCATCTGCTCCGCGAGCAGGAGCAGGAGGCCGTGCGCGCCGAGCAGATCGCCTCCGAGCGCGTGCAGGCGGGGGTCGAACCCCAGCTCGAACTCACCCGCGCCAAGCTGGCCACGGCGCGTGTGCGCATGGGCATCGCCCAGGTCGAGGGCAATGTCGACGTCCTGCGCAACTTGCTGGCGCAGCTTACCGGGGTGCCCGCGGCAGGGATCGAGACCGTCACCGAGTCGATCCCGCAGCTTCCCGAGGTCAGCCAGAGCGACGACCTGGCTGCAAAGAGCGCATCCGTCAGCCCGGCCGTCAAGCTGGCGTTCGCCCAGGCCGACGCCAAGCAGCTCCGCGCCAGCGGCGAGCACAAGCAGTTCCGGCCGTCGGTGGACTTCGTCGGTCAATACGGCCTGCTGACCACGTACAACAACTACCAGGAATTCTTCAAGCAGTACCAGCGACACAACGGCACCGTTGGTGTGGCCATCCGCTTTCCCTTCTTCAACCTGTCGCAGCGGGCGCGCGCCGGCGCCGCCGACGCCGAAGCCGTCCAGGCCAGCCACCAGGCCGAAGAGGCGAAGAACAAAGTCTCGAACGAGACGCGTAAGCTGCAGCGTGACGTGGCCCAGCTTGCTGCCGCGCGCGAGGTCGCTCGCCTGGAATACCAGTTGGCCCGAGCCGACGTGGACGCCGTCCAGACCAAGCTCCAGGGCGGAACCGCTACGTTGCGCGACGAAGCCAACGCCCGCCTGGCCGAGGGCCAGAAGTATTCCGCGTACCTAGACGCCAGCTACCTGGTGGAGCAGGCGCAGATGCAGCTTCTGCGCTCGACCGGCGAGCTGGAAAAGTGGGCGCTGGCGCAGAAATGAGTAGCATCCCTCAAACTCCGGCGTTAATCGCGCTGGGCGTGCTCGTTGGGTTCGTCGCCATACGGTGCGATGTGCGCCGTCGCCGCCTCTCTCTCAGCCCTCTCGTCGTGACCTTGGTTCTCGCGGCTGCGGCGCTAATCGGTGCTGTCTTCCCAGGAGGCCAACTTCGCGTCGGCGGCGCTCTTCTTTGGCTGGTGGTCGCCGCGTTGCTCCTGGCACGCGCCTACCACGTTCCTCCGCTGTTGATGCTCGACATGGCTGCTCTGGCAGTGCTCATGGCGATATCAACTGCGCGGCTTTTCATGTCGGCTTCTGTTGACTATCCCAATGCTGCCGAGGTGGAGGGAATCTTCGGCGTGCTGTTTTCTCTGTTTCTGTGGACGGAAGGACGCCGCTCCGTTCAATGGCAGCGTCCTCGCGGCATAGTGCTGGGCGAGGCCGCAATTCTTGGCGGCGGGCTGGATTTCATTTTGGAGTTCCTGCAGCCATTGAGGCCCGCGGGCCTCTCAAGTCACCAAATCACCGCTCTAGTCTCCGTCCTCGCCGGCGCCATCCTACTTGCCATCATCGTGCCCCGCTTCCTGCGCACGCGCGAAGAACACCGCATCATCGCCGACGTCAGCGCCACGGGTGAATCCCTGCAGCCCGAGTACACACCGGCGACGCCCGAATGCCCTCATCCTGAGCTGTGGAAGATGTACGACTCCATGAGCGCCGAGGTCGAAGTGCTCGACTTCTTGAGGCAACTGGTCATCACCCTCAAGCCCAACCTAGTGGTCGAGACCGGGACGTTCATGGGCGTGAGCACCCTCGCCATCGCTGAAGGCCTGAAGCAGAACGGCTTCGGCCGCGTCATCACCGTGGAATTCGACCCCAAGGTTTTCGCCAAGGCGAAAGAACGCATCGACGCCTGCGGGCTGGGGCCGTGGATCGACGCCCGCAACCAGTCCAGCCTCGACCTGCAGGTTGAAGGCGCCATCGACCTGCTCTTCAGCGACAGCGACATCCACGTGCGCGAGCGCGAGGTGCGGCATTTCCTGCCCCAGATCTCGCCCACCGGCCTGATCCTGATCCACGACGCCAGCTCGCTCCAGAAGGTAGTCCGCGAAGCCGCCCTGCGCCTGGAAACCGAAGGCCTGATCTCGGTGGTCCTGGTCCCCACCCCACGCGGGCTGGTGGTGGCGCAGAAGCGCTCCGGCCGCAAGTAAGCGTCCGGAATAGTGAGGGTAAAAGCCTCGGGTTTCAGCTCGACGTTTGCCCTCACTCAAATGTCATTCTTCCGTCGAGCAAAGCGAGACGGGAGAATCTGACCGCAACGACAGCGCAACCGGCTAGGGTAGTGCCCGCTATTCCGTTAGATCCTCCGCTCGCCTTCGGCTCGCGAAGGATGACACCTTCAGTGGTGCAGAGAAACTTTGCCGGCGCCTGCGCTTCCGCCGGGGTACGCCTTTTTTTGGAAACGCTTAGCCAGGGCCGCTCCCGAGGCGGCCCTTGGGTTTCTCCCAGGCGCCACGAAGCGGCCACGTTACCTTAGGAATCTCGATGACTTAAGGTATCTGGCTGCGATGGCTGCGAAGAGCGTTTATTTACTATGCAACAATTTGAAAAGTGGATTGCCAAGGCTAGACGATGATATCGTAGGCCCAAGGAGGAACCGTGCCACGCATTAAGAAAGCTGCAGTTTTTGTACGCTGCACCGAGGAAGAAGCCGACAGGATCCGCCGCACCGCCCGGGCAGAGCGCCGCACCTTGAGTGGATTCGTCCTCAACGCGGTGTTCAACCGAATCGCCATGCGGGACCGCCTGCTGGCCGAGCAGGAAGCGGAGTCCAAGCCGAAGGTGTCGGCCCGCGAGAACTAGCGGCGCCCCGCCTGCTCTGCCGCCAGCGCCCAAGCTCGTGACCTCCGTACTTCCGTGCGGTTACTCTTTCTTCCCGCGGAGGTACCGGATGGTTGGCCGGCTTTTCGACCGTACCGATTATAATGCGCCCATGGAATGCACTGACTTAACCGCCCTGCGCCAGGAGGCCAGCGTGGTCTTCAAAGACCTGACGCTGCGCCGGCGGCGCGCCCGCCAATACGCTGCCGCCGAAACCGGACAGGAGAGGGTCGTCTCGGCGCTGGTGCGTCGCGGCGATTTTGAGGCCTACCTGCAACGCCGTCTGGCCAAGAGCACGGCGCGCATCGAGGCCCACCTGATCACCCACGGCTGCGAGTCCTAGAAGCGCAGGCGCGCGCCCGCGCATCCAATTGCGGCATGGGACTGCTCATCCGCTCCTCGCGCATTCACCGAAAAGGTTGTTACACCACGACGCCCATCCGCCGGGGCACGCGCATCATCGAGTACACAGGCGAGCGCATCAGCATCCCGGAAGCCGACCGGCGCTACGACGGCGACGAGATCACCTATCTGTTCGGACTCACCGGCGGCAAGCGGGTGATCGACGGCACCGGCATCGCGGCGCTGATCAACCACTCCTGCGATCCCAACTGCGAAGCCGACGAGATCCGCGGGCGGGTGTGGATCTGGGCCATCCGCGACATCCGCGCCGGCGAAGAACTCACCTACGACTACAACCTGTATGACGGCGAAGGCGATGTGCCCTGCCATTGCCGGGCCCGCCAATGCCGCGGCAGCCTGTACTCGGAAGAGGAACTGAACAAGCACAGCAAGGCGGCGCGCCGGCAAAAGCGCGCGGCGTAACCGCCCGACAGATCAGGCGGTGGCCCGCCGGGGAAAGGCGCTGACCGCGGCCTGCTCGTTGTCGTAGCACTCGAAGACGGTGATCAGCTTGGTGATCTGGAGCTGGTCGTGCACGCGCTGGGTCAGATTGGCCAGCTTGATCTCGCCGCCCTGGTTGCGGGCCGAGGTGTAGAGCCCGACCAGCGTTCCCAGGCCGCCGCTGTCGATGTAGCTGACCCCGCTCAGGTCGATGACGATCTGTTTGCCGCGCGGCAGCACGCTCTTGACCACATCGCGGAGGTCCGCCGCCTCTTCGCCAAAGACGATGCGTCCGCTGCAACTGACTACCGTGACAACACCCGCCTCGTGGGTCGAGATCTTCAGAGCCATAGCCGCCTCCCAGCGCGGTCCCCAGGCCGCAAAATTCCAGCAAGCGTAGCGCCGTTACCCGCGCTTTGCAAGACCAACCGGCACGGGGTCGGTGGCAGTCTCCGAAAAGCCGACCACGCTTGCGTTGGGACGGGAGGTCTTTCCGGCTGCAATGCCGGTCACTTATGAGAAAGCCTGTTTACGACACCTATCCGGCCGCCATCCTGTTCGGATAGGAAACGCTGTACTGCACCAAGGCCACATCCAGGCTGAGCACCCGTCGGTATGGTTTCCGGCTCGTCTCTGCGGCATAACGGCAGACAAGGGACCCGGTTTCATGGCCGGGCTTGTGCTAGCATCGCCGGTCGCATCCTGCTTCCCAAGGAGTCCTCATGCGGAAGACCGCCCTATCGCTTGCCGTTGTTGTGTTCGTGGTGGCATCGACGTTCGATCTGCACGCCGCCAGTCTGGCGGGGGTGACCCTGCCGGACAGGGTACAGGTCGGGGGCGCCACGCTGGTGCTCAATGGCCTGGGATTGCGAAAGAAGTTCGTGGTGAAGGTCTACGTGGCGGGGCTCTACCTGGAGCAGAAGTCGTCGGATCCCAGCGCCATCATCAAGGCCGACGCCCCCAAGCGGATCGTCATGCAGTTCCTGCACGGCGCCAGCAAGAACCAGATGGCGGATGCATTCGACGAGTCGTTCAACAACAATGCGCCGGATGCCAAAAAGACCATGAAGGCCGACATCGACCGGTTGCTGGGCGCGCTCGAGCCCGTCAAGGAAGGCGACCAAATGATCTTCACTTACATCCCAGGCACGGGCACCACCCTCGCCATCAACGGCAACGACAAGCTGACCATTGCCGCTCCGGCCTTCGGCCCAGTGCTCTTCTCGGTGTGGCTCGGGCCGAAGCCGCCCAATGCGGATCTGAAGTCGGGGATACTCGGGCAGTAGAAACACCCTTGGGTGGCTGTCGCTCATCGAGCAGTCTGTTGCAAAATCGCTTTCTCACAAGTAATCCCCAAGAACCATGCAACAGGAAACTGACCCGCGGCACGGCACGGGGCGGCGCCCTAATTGCCTCTTGCCCCACATACCGCTTGCTCACGCCCCGGGCGGGGTTACAATCGCGCGGGGGTACCCGCATGAAAAACCGCGCAGGTTGGTGGTTGGCGGCGGTATGCCTGGCGTTGGCGACCGTGGCGCTCTCGCAAGCGCCGCCGGACGCCAGGCAGGAGATCGAGCGCCTGGAAGAGCAAGCCAGGCAGGCAACCTTGAAAGGGGATACTAGCTTTGTGGAGAAGTATACTGCCCCGGATTACGTTGCCATCACGGCCAATGGGCGCTCCCATAGCAAAGCCGAGGAGATCCAGAACCGGCAATCGGGTGGGTTAACCTATCAGACGATTGAAGTGCGCGAGCTGAAGATACGCATCTACGGCGACACCGCCGTCTGCCACTCGCTGGCTGCGGTCAAGTTCACAACCCAGGAAAAAGGATATAAGACGTACTACACGAAGGAATACAGCGGCGACTACCGCGTTACCCGCGTCTGGGTGAAGCAGGGCGGAGATTGGAAGTTGGTTTCGTTCCAGTCAACCCGGGCCACCGAATAACCCAAGGGGCAGGCCGCCTCGAAAATAAAAAACCTACGGACTAGCGGCGCAACCAGGCGGCCGTGGAGGCAATAGCCCGATTTTCGCGACAGTGTTTCTCCCCTGCTTCGCTCTCGGCCCGGTGTAAAGTTTTGTAAATGCCGGGACCAACCCTTCCTTGGCCGTTGACATCTCCCCGTGCGAGATATAGACTCCGCCCGCTTCTTAGCCGATTCGCCGCTTGTGGGTGAGCGGCGGCTGGTTGCTCTTCCCCCCGGAATTCATCAGTAAAGGGTTCGAAATGGTTTGCCGGCGAGCGGGCATCCCGCTGCGCCCTTGAACTTCAGCCATCGGAAATTTTCCGATTGATGCTCCAGGAGGAAGTGTATGAGGACACGTTGGCTTGCGGTTCGTGTACGTCTGGCAGTGTGTTGCCTTGGCTTGATCGCCCTCGCGCTGGTCGGCTCTGTGCCACTTGCGAGCGCGGGCATCACCAAGGTCGTAATCACCACCAAGGAATCGCCGACTTTCGGTGGCTACTCGTGGCCGGGAGTCGGACAATACGAAAAGCTCGTCGGGACGGCCTACGGCGAGGTGGACCCCAAGGATCCGAAGAACGTGGTTATCACGGATCTTGGGCTCGCGCCGACTAACGCCAACGGCAACGTCGAATTCTCATTCACCTTCTACATCCTAAAGCCCATTGACCTGAGCAAGGGCAACACCAAGGTGATGTACGAGCCGCCGAACCGCGGCAACAAGACCTGGAACACCTTCGGGCGTTTCCCCGGAGGCAATGACCCGGGATCGGTCACCGACCCGGCCACGCTCGCCAATGCCTTCCTCATGCCGCGCGGATACACCATGGTTTGGAGCGGCTGGGACTTTGCCGCCGGCACCAGCACGGCGAACTTTAACTCCATCATCAACCTGCCCATCGCCACTAACAACGGAGCCACCATCACCGGGCCGGCATTCGAGTACATCGTTCAGACTTCAGCCGTGGCCACCTATACGCTCAACTACCCGGCGGCAACGCTCGATCAGTCGCAAGCCACGCTCACCCATCGCGTGCACCTGGACGACCCGCCGGTCGTGGTCCCAGCTTCCGGCTGGAGCTATGACTCCACCGGGAAGATTCTGACCGTCGTCGGCAACTACATTCCCAACGATATCTACGAGTTCTCGTACACCGCACAGAACCCGACCGTGAACGGTCTTGGCTTTGCCGCCATTCGCGACTTCGTTGCCTGGCTGCGCTACGAGACCCAGGATGATTTGGGCACTGCCAATCCTCTCGCCAACTACATCACGCGCGTCGAAACAGAGACGGTTTCCCAACCCGCGCGGACGCTCAATGATTTGATTCATCTTGGCTTCAACCAGGCCGAGAACGGCAGGATCGTCTTCGACCTGATGATGAATTGGATCGGCGCCGGCGACGGCATCCACATGAATTACCGCTGGTCGCAGCCGGGCCGCACCGAGCGCAATCGGCAGGATCACCTGTTCGCGGAGGGCGTTTTTCCCTTTGCTAACGTCACCACCACCGACCCAATCACCGGCAAAACCGACAGCCGCTTTACCCGCTGCGAGGCCACGCATACCTGCCCGCTGCTTGCGGAAATCTACTCGGCGAACGAGTATTGGGTGAAGGCGGGATCGCTGCTTCACACCACGCCCGACGGCAAACGCGACCTGCCAGATTCCAAGTACGCGCGGCTCTACTTCATCTCCAGCCACCAGCACGGTACCGGGAATTCCGCCAGCAAGGGCGTCTGCCAGCAATTCCTGAACCCGCTAAATTCAGCGCCCATCCAGCGTGCCCTCTGGGTTGACCTTGACGAGTGGCTCGACGGCAGGCGTATGCCTAAAACAGAGGTGCCGCGGCTGTACAACGGCACGCTGGTGCCGCCGCTGCCGCAGTCCGGCATGGGATTTCCCAACATTCCGGGAGTAACCTTTACCGGTCTGAAGACCACGCGCTACCTGCTCGACTACGGCCCGGGCTACTATGATGGCGGTCCCAACGGTGGCGTCCCGACCATCAATCCACCGCACATCACTCCGCCGTATGAGGACAACCCGCTGAACGGCCCCATCTATCCGAGCTTTATTCCCAAGACTGATAGCGACGGCAACGATATCGCCGGCGTGCGTCTGGTGGACGTCTCCGTGCCCCTGGCGACGTACACCGGTTGGGGACTCCGGTCGGGTCCGCAAGCCAACGACGGATGCGAGAGTTCCGGCCAGTTCATTCCGTTCCCGAAGACCGCGGCCGCCCGCATCGCAGCTGGCGACCCGCGGTTATCGGTCGAAGAGCGATATCCCACCTACGGGTCGTACTACATCAAGGTGAACGACGGGATCAATCACCTGGTGAGGCGGCGCTTGGTGCTCCTGGAAGATGCGAGCAGCGAACTCACACGTCTGGTGGCCCTGGGTCAGACGCTAGGTGTGCCTGCGAACCGGCCTCCGGTCGCCGGGTGTGCGGATGTGACCGTATCGACCAGGCATCGGTCATGCTCCGCCCATGCCTCCATCAACCACGGCTCGTCGGATCCGGATGGCGACAAGCTCACACTCACCCAGTCACCGCCGGGACCCTATGGCCTCGGTGAAACGCCTGTCACCCTGACCGTGGCCGATCCCTACGGCGGCTCGAGCTCGTGCGCGGCAACCGTTACCGTGGTTGTTAAGCATGAACATGACCATGACCATGAAGGCGATCGCTGCGACGGTGACGATGATCATGACCGACACTAACGGGCCAAACGTACCTGGCCCTGGATAATCTTGACGAAGGAAGCCAGGCGCAGCTCTTCCGGCGTCAAGCCGGCGAGCGGGAGCGCCTCCGCCTCAGTGATGGCGCCGCAATTGATGGCGCGCAGGAAGTAGTTGAGCAGTCCCTGCCCGGTGGCGGCATCGTCGAAAACTTCGCCCACCAGCGTCGCTTGCGCCGACTTCTTCACGAAATTGCGCAGGCGCTCGGAGGACGCCTCCAGATTCTCCAGGAAGAATGCATAAACCGCCGCATAGCGCGCCGGCAACTGCGCGGGGTGCAGGTCCCATCCCTGGTAGTAGCCGTTGGTCAGCGAGTGCTGGATGTGGGAGAAGGCGAGCGCCCAGGCGCGATGCACCGCGCGGCGGTTTTCTTCTTTCTGCTCGGCGGTGAGCGGCGGGCCGCCGGGCGCGGCGGCGTGGACGGGCACGGGCATCACGTTGGTGGCGCCGTCGGAGAGCCAGATCCCGGTCCCGGCCAGCGCCACCTGCATCATGTGCTTGGCGAAATCGCAGGCGGGGTGCAGCATCTGCTGGTGCGCCGCGGTGATGCCGCAACTGGCGGTGTAGTCGTAGGCGCCGAAGTGTGCGGCCACGCAGCGTCCGCGCGCCGCCGCCACCAGGTGCAGCAGGTTCGATTCTCCGCGCTCGTTCAAGACCGACTGCGTGACCTCGACCATGAATTCCATCTTCAGTGAGCCCGCCGGCAATCCCGTGGCGCGCTCAAGAAGTTCCAGAACATCGATGAGCGCCGACATCTGCTCGACCGCCATCACCTTGGGCAGCGTGACCACAAAATTTGCCGGCAGGCGGCCACTGGCCTTCCGCACCAGCGTCGTGACGAACAGGTCGAGGGTGCGGATGCTGCGCTGGCGCAGTTCCTCCGAGAGCGGCTTGATGCGGATGCCGCTGAACGGTGGCAAACGTCCGGCTGCCATCCCGGCAGCCATTTGTTCCGCCGCCGCGATGGCGTGCCCGTCCTCTTCCGCGTCCGGACGGTTGCCGTAGCCGTCTTCGAAGTCGATGCGAAAATCCTCCACCGGCTCGCGCTCGAGCTTCGAGCGCACGCGCTGGTAGATGGTCTCCGCCAGGCGGCGGTCGAAGCCGAATGCGTTCGCGAAGGCGGCGGGATCGGGCGCGTACTCGTCCAGGGTACGCAGCGCGGCCGCGCCCAATTTGCGGCCGATGTCGCCGGTGAACAGGTGCGCGCCGCCGTAGACGGTGTGGACGGGCTGGCGGCGTCCGGTCTCACCGGGATAGAGCCGCGCAACCCGCGCATTCGCCTGCTCGAGGCGCGCCATGATCGCGTGGGTGCTGTGGTCAGAGAGAGATCGGGTCATGGGAGCGTCGTCGAAGTCCCAAGACCGTACTGCGCGCGGGCGGGAAGGTCAAGAGCCCGGCGGCTACCCCGCTTGAGCCGTGGTGGGTGACCGCCATCACTGCAACGTCCCCGTCCCCGCAGTAGGCTTGAGATGCGAATAGTGGTTTTGACCCAAGCGGGAGGAGGTGTGTCATGCCCGTGGTGGAAGCGAAACCCCGCGTCGCGCTCAAGAATATCCTGTTCCCCACCGACTTCTCAGAACGCTCCGCCGCTGCCCTGCCCTATGCCGCCGCGGTCGCGCGCCATTACCAGGCCAAGGTCTACCTGGCGCACGTGATGGAACCGGCGGTGGCGGCGGCGACCGGCGCACCGCTGCCGAACGGGAAGGCCGCAGAACGGGAGATGGCAATCCTGGACCGCTGCGATCTGCTGAACGGAATCCCCTACGAGGCGTTGGTGGAAGAAGGGGAGATCTGGGATGTGCTCTCCGAGATGATCCGGCAGCGGGAGATCGACCTCGTCATTTTGGGTACCCAGGGCCGCGGCGGATTCAAGAAGCTGCTGCTGGGATCGGTGGCGGAGGAAATCATCCGCGAGGCGCCGTGCCCGGTGCTGGCGGTGGGGCCGGAAGTGCCCGCCCGCACGCAGTTCCCCGACATGCGCCATATCCTCTGTGCCACGGATTTCGGCCCCGGCTCGCTGACCGCGCTGGAGTATGCGGTTTCGTTCGCCGAAGAGAACCGCGCCCGGCTGACCATCGTGCATGCGGTGGAAGCTTACAATCCCCTGCTGGTGCCGAAGACTCGAGACGACGCCTTCGAGGCGTTGCTGCCGGCGGACGTGGCTTTGGCTGCGCCGCCGGAGTTTGTCATCAAGATCGGCTCCGCGGCGGAGGTCATCCTCGACCTGGCGCGGGACCGGCAAAGCGACCTGATCGTGATGGGCGCCCATGACACGCCGATGGGGGCGCTCGCGACCCGTTTGGTCTGGCCGACGGTGCACCGCGTCCTCTGCGAGGCGCGGTCTCCGGTGCTGACCGTGCGGGGATAAAGCTGGGATGGCTCGGCTGGGAGGTGGCGAGACGTTCACGCCGCGAAGACTCAAACCATCGCGCCGTGATCCGAGTCACTGCGCGGACTGGGAACGAGACTCAAGATGACCAGCTCGGATATCCCGCAGTGGAAGTTGCAGCAAGGAGGAGCACATGTTCTCGATTCGATTGGTCAAGCTGATCGAGGCCCATGCCGACCAGCTGGCGCAGGGGCTGATGCACAGCCTGCAAAGCTCGCCGCGAGCGAGCGAACTGTTGCGCAGGGTGCCTGCCGACGAACTCCAGAGCCGGGTGCAGGCGATCTATCGCAATCTCGGCGACTGGCTGCTGAACAAGACCGAGTCGGAGATCGAAGAGAGATACACCGGCTTGGGCATGCGGCGAGCGCGGCAAGGCGTGCCGTTCAGTGAGTTTATGTGGGCTATCAATCTCACCAAGGAATATTTGTGGGAACACCTGGAGAGCGAAGGCCTGCTGGAGCAGCCCATCGAACTCCTCGGTGAGCTGGAGCTGCTGCACAACCTGGAGCGCTTCTTCGATCGGGCCATCTACTTCGCGTCCGTGGGCTACGAGAGCGCGGTCCGGCACGAAGCCGCGCACCGGGTAGCCTGAGCAACACGGAGGTCATTATGTCCATCAACACGCTGACGGAACTTCTGGACCATCAAAACATCAAGTACACGATCATCACCCACTCGGTGGCCTACACGGCCCAGGGGATCGCGGCGCTGGCCCACATTCCCGGCCAGGAACTGGCCAAGACCGTGATCGTGAACCTCGACGACACCCTGGCCATGGCGGTTCTGCCGGCTTCTGGCCAGGTGAACCTGGCTGCCCTGCGGGTGGCGACGGGGGCGAAAACCGCCACCCTCGCCGCGGAAAAGGACTTCCTGGACCGCTTTCCGGGATGCGAAACCGGGGCCATGCCTCCATTCGGCAATCTCTACGGGATGAACGTTTTCGTGGATGAGAGCCTGACGAGAGACAAAGAGATCGCCTTCAATGCCGGGTCGCACCGCGAACTGATGCGGCTTCCCTATGAAGACTTCGCCCGGGTAGTGCAGCCGAAGATCCTGCAGTTTGCTCTGCCACGGGCACGAGCTGCTTGACACGCTCGGGTCCTGGGGCAGGAACACTGCCTGCTGCGCGCCGCACGGCAATACTGGGCCGAAGTGTCTGCGGCGGGCCTCCGGGCGCACCAGTGCATGGCTAACGCACGGGAGTGATGTCCGTCACAGACCGGCGTTCACCATTCCCCTGACAATCTCCAGTTTTGGTCTTTTGAGTGGTCAGCGCCGCGCGGCAGGACTGCCGCTCGCATGAGGTGGAATTGTGAAACAAGTGGCTCTGCTCGCATTGGCAGCAGTTCTCCTGGCCGGCACGGGATTCGGCCAGCAAACCATCACCATCGGATTCACCGTCTCCAACACCGGCGCCCTCAACGTCGACTCCACCGAGCAATACCGCGGATTCGAACTGTGGCGCGACCAGATCAACGCGGCCGGCGGCTTCAAAGCCGGCGGCAAGAGCTACAACATCAAGTTCGCCACTTACGATGACGAGTCCAACTCCAAGCGGGTGCAGCAGCTCTACACCCGCATGATCCTGGAGGACAAGGCCGACTTTTTGTTCAGTCCCTATTCCTCTCCCCTCACCTCCACCGCCGCGGTGGTGACGGAGCAGTACGGCAAGATTATGCTGACCTCGGGTGCGGCGGAAGGAAAGACTTACACCTTGGGGAACCACCTCCTGTTCCAGATGTTCGCGCCTGCCCCTGAGTATCTGAAGGTGGCATTAGACGCCTTGAAGACCAAGGATCCGAAAGCCACCGTCGCTTTAGTCAACCAGGAAACCTCGTTATACGTGGCGGTGGTGAACCCGGCCAAAGCCAAATCCCAGCAACACGGGGTCAACGAGGTGTTTA
>JBIOFT010000027.1:0-30468 GCA_044447375.1 Terriglobales bacterium
CACCCAGGGCCGTCCCATCGAGGTCGTCTCCGCCGGGCTGAAGGAAATCGAGGAGAAGCTCGGCGATCGCGTCAACATCCGCGGCGTGGGCACCACCGGCAGCGGGCGCGAGCTGATCGGCGAACTGGTGGGCGCCGATACTGTTAACGACGAGATCACCGCTCATAAAACTGGTTCCATGCACGTCTGCCGGCGGCTGGACATGGAGCCGGTGGACACCATCTTCGAGATCGGCGGACAGGACTCCAAATTCATCAGCATCGACCGCGGCGTGGTGGTGGACTTCACCATGAACGAAGCCTGCGCCGCGGGCACCGGCTCCTTCCTGGAAGAGCAGGCGGAAAAGCTGGGAGTGCAGATCAAAGGTGAGTTCGCGCGGCTGGCGATGGAGTCACGCAGCCCGGCGCGGCTGGGCGAGCGCTGCACCGTGTTCATGGAGCGCGACGTGACCGGCCTAATGCTGAAAGGCGCGGAAGTCGGCGACCTGTGCGCCGGCCTGGCGTACTCGGTGGCGCTGAACTATTTGAACCGTGTGGTGCGCGGCCGCCGCATCGGCAACGTGATCTACTTCCAGGGCGGCACGGCGTACAACGACGCGGTTGCGGCGGCGTTCTCGCAGATCCTAGGCAAGCGCATCATCGTCCCGCCGCACAACGGCGTGATCGGCGCCATCGGCATGGCGTTGATCGCGCGCGACCTCATGCAGGCTTCCGGCCAGCCCAGCAGGTTTCGCGGCTACGACCTGGACCAAGTCGATTACCAGACCCGCGAGTTCGTCTGCCACGCCTGCTCCAATTACTGCGACATGAAGGAGTTCGTCATCGAGGGCCAGCGCAGCTACTGGGGCGACAAGTGCTCGGACAAATTCCGCAAGCGCGCCCGCACCGACCGCAAGCCGGTGATCGACGATCTGATCGAGTACCGGGAGAAGCTGCTCGAAGAAGTCTTAAAGCCCCCGGCCGGACGCGGCAAGAAGATCGGCGTGCCCCGCACCATGTACTTCTACGACCGCTTCCCCTTCTGGTGCGCTTACTTCCAGGAGCTGGGATTCGAGGTGGTGGTCTCGCCGCGCACCGACGGCAAGATCGCCGCCGCGGGCGACGAGTTGGCCATCGCGCAGCCGTGTTTTCCCATCATCGTCGCGCACGGACACGTGCAGGAGCTGGCGCGCCAGGGCGTGGATTACATCCTGCTTCCCAACATGATGGACTACGAGGCGCCGGCGTGGACTTCCGCGTCGCACCTCTGCCCGTGGAACCAGACTCTGCCCTTCGTCATCCGCGCCGTGCCGCAACTGGAGCCGATGCGCGACCGCATCCTCGCTCCCACGGTGCACTTCCGCCTGGGGCGCAAGAAGGTGGAAGAGGAGCTGGCGGCGTTCGCCAAGGAGGCGCTGGACGTCTCGCGTCGCGCCAGCAACCGCGCGGTGCTGGCTGCTTATGCGGCGCAGGGAGCGTTCACCGAGGCGCTGCTCGAAACCGGCCGCACGGCGCTCGCGCGCCTGGAGAAAAGCGGCGAGCCGGCGCTGGTGCTGGTGGGACGTTCCTACAACATGTACGACCGCGGCACCAATTGCGACATCCCGCGCAAGCTGCGCGCGCTCTACGGCGCCAATGTGCTGCCCATGGATTTTCTTCCGCTCGACGACGAGGAAATCCTGGATGTGAATCCCAATATGTACTGGAACTCGGGGCGGCGGATCCTGGCGGCGGCGCGCATGACGCGGCGCTATCCCAACCTGCACGTGGTCTACATCTCCAACTTCAAGTGCGGGCCGGACTCTTACATCAAGTCGTTCATGAACGAGGCCGGCCGCAAGCCCGGGCTGGTGCTCCAGTTCGACGGCCACGCCAACGACGCCGGCTTCATCACCCGCTGCGAAGCCTATCTCGACAGCAAAGGATTCCTGCGATGAGCGCCCTCCGCCACCAGCATGTAAGCCGCAAAGTCGGCGCCGACAACCCGCTGTACGGAAAGGTGGTTTACGTGCCGGCCATGTCCGAGGGGCATCCGGAAGCCTTCGCGGCGGTGTTCCGCTGGCTGGGCGTGGAAGCCCATCCCACCCCGCCGTCGGACGCGCGCACCCGCGAACTGGGCGGCAAATTCACCGCCGGCGATGAGTGCTATCCCGCCAAGGTCACGGTCGGGGACTTCCTGCGCATCATGGAGCAGCCGGGATTCGACCCCCGGCGCACGGTGTTCTTCATGGCTGCCGCCGATGGTCCCTGCCGCTTCGGCCAGTACGCGCCATATCTGAAGAGGCTGCTTTCGGAAGTGGGGCAGGGCGAAGTGCAGATTCTCTCCCCCAGCAGCAAAAACGGTTATGCCGATCTCGGCGACATCGCCACACCGTTTATGCGGGCGGGGTGGCGGGCGCTGGTCTGCGGCGACTTGCTGCACAAGGCGCTGCTCGAAACCCGTCCCTACGAAAACGTCAGCGGCGCCGCCGACCAGGTCTTCCAGGAAGGCCTCCGCGATCTGTGCCAGACCATCGAAGCCAGTTGCGCCGCGCCCGACTGCCAACTGCGCGCGCTGGTGGACTCGATGCGGCGCTCGCGCGAGCGCTTCCGGCGCGTGCCCGCACACTACGATCCCGAGACGCCGCTGATCGGCGTGGTGGGCGAGATTTTCTGCCGCCTGAACACCTTCAGCAATGAAGATCTGGTGCGCAAGCTGGAAGGCTACGGCGCCGAGGCCTGGCTGAGCGACATCGCCGAGTGGATCGGCTACAGCAACCAGGAAGTCCGCCGCAAACTCCGGCTCTGCGGCCGGGGATGGTCGCTGGAGATGGTGAAAGCCAAGCTCCGCGAGCATGTGCAGCACAGCGACGAACACGCGCTGCGCGCGCCCTTCCACGAAGACTGGATCGGGTACGAAGAGCCTGAGATCGAGCAGCTCCTGGAACTGGGTGCGCCCTACCTGCCGCACACCGGCGCGGAAGGCGAGATGGCGCTCAGTGCCGGCAAGGCCGTGTACCTGGCGCAGCACGGAGCCGACGGCATCATCGACATCAGCCCCTTCACCTGCATGAACGGCATCGTGAGCGAGTCGGTGTATCCCAAGCTGAGCAAGGATTACGGCGGCATGCCCATCCGCAACTTCTATTTCGACGGCACCCAGTCCGACCTCGACCGCGATCTCGGGATCTATATGGAGCTGGCGCGTTCCTATCGGGGGAAGAAACGGTACGCGCGGCGCTATCCCGCGTATTTCGGGCTGCCGGTGGTGGCGTAGGCGACGCGGGGACACGCGTACGCTAGCCCGCGCTCTCTCCCCGGCGCGCGTCCGAGCGGCTGACGCAGGCGCGCACCCGGGCCGTCAACTGCGGGATGGTGAACGGCTTGGCGAGGTAATCCGTGGCTCCGGCATCGAACCCGGTGCGTATACTGGCCTCGCTATCCCGCACGGTCAGCATCAACACTGGAATCTCCCGCGTGTCAGCGCCGGCGCGCAGTTTCTCCAGCACGGCGAAGCCATCCATCTTCGGCATGTTGACGTCCAGCAGGATCAGGTGGGGAAGCTCCGCGCGCGCGCTCACCAGACCCTGCTCTCCATCCTCGGCTTCCGTGACCGTGTACCCCTCCGGACCGAGTGCCGACTGGACTAGCAGGCGCAGGTTGGGATCATCGTCGATCACCAGCACGCGCAGCAAGCCCGGCGAAACCAGCGCCGCATCTCCGACCTCGACGGTGCGCAGCCGGTCGGATTCCGGAACCTCGACCTCCACCTCGCATCCCTCGTAGGCGCAGAACACGTGCAGGGCGAGGTTGCGCTTCCGCGCCAGCTCGCGGGCGCTCTGTTCGATCTTCTCCAGAAACGCGTCGCTATGAGCCGGATCATGGTGGGTTAGCGCCAGCCGCCGGACATCCGCCGAGGCCGCCAACTCCACCGCGTACTGATAGGTGCTGTGTCCCCAGTTCTTCTTGCTGGGATATTCTTCCGGCGTGTACTGCGCATCGTGGATGAGCAGGTCGGCGTGCTTGATAAACAGCGCGTGGCGCCGGTCTCCCTCGTGCAGGATGGACTCGATGTAGCCGGGCCGCGCTCCCTCGCGCCAGAGCGGCGAAGCGAACGGCTCGTGATCGCACGCATACACCACCACCACGCCGTCGGCTTCGATGCGGTACGCCAAGCTGGTCGCCGGATGATTCAGGAACTGCGTGATCACCCGCACCCCGTCGAATTCGTAGGTGCCCTCGGACAGCTCTTTGTATTCGATCTTCGCCGGCAACTGGTCCAGCGCGACCGGGAAATAGGTGAATTCCATCTGCCCGGCCAGAACCTCCGCCAGGCTTTGTCCCACGCCCGCGGGGGCGCAGATGGTGAACTCGTTCCCCGGCACGAACAGCGGCACGAAGAACGGGAAGCCCTGGATGTGGTCCCAATGCGTGTGCCCCAGCAGCAGCCGGGCGCGGATGGGCTTGGGCGCACGGGCCATTAGGTCAAGTCCCAGCAGCCGCGCGCCAGTGCCGCAATCGAAAATAAAGCGTGCGCCCGAGTTTGTGACCACTTCGACACACGACGTGTTGCCGCCGAACCGCAGCGTGCTCGGGCCGGGCGTAGCGATGGATCCTCGGGTCCCCCAGAAACGCACTCGCATGTGTGACCTGCCTTATCGGTACCGGACCTCGACCCGGTCGAGGAACTGCGCCAACTCGCTGTTGGCCGCGAGCACCGAGTCGGCGTTCTGCTCCTTGGCGGCGCGCTCCAGCCGGTCTCCCAGGGCGCTGATCTGCGGCAGCCCGAACGAGGCGCCGGTTCCTTTCATGTTGTGTCCCAGGGAGCGGACCGTATCGTAATCGCCGCGCGCCAGTGCCGCCGCAATCGCCGCCGGGTTTTTCCGGACATTGCTCAGGAACCTGGGCACGATGGCCGCGAGTTCCTCGTCCACGACGACTTCATGTTCTCCCGCCGGCGCCGGCTCCGGCCTCGCCTGGGCGTGGCCTTCAATCGCCTGCAACAGCGCCGCCTTGCGGATCGGCTTGGCCAGGTGCCGGGTGAATCCGGCGGCCAGGCTCTTCTCCACCGCTTCCTTGAATGCGTCCGCGGTGAGCGCCAGTACCGGCAACGCCGGGCGGCCTTGCGCGCTCTCGAAATCACGGAACTCACGGACCACGGTGTAACCATCCATCGCCGGCATGTGTACGTCAACCAGCGCAAGATCGTAGGCATGCGCTTTGAGCTTCTCCAGCGCGATCGCGCCGTCCTCGGCGAAGTCGAGGACATACGGCGTGCCTTTCAGGTAGGCACGAATCACGAACCGGTTGTCCTCGGAATCGTCGGCGACCAGGATGCGAAGCGGCGCGCGAGCGCCGCCGCCAGCAGCAGCCATCGGTTCCGCCGCCGCTTCCGGCCGCGCTTCCGCAACGCCCAGCTTCGCCGTGAAGTAAAACGTACTGCCACTGCCGACCGTGCTCTCCACCCAGATGCGCCCGCCCATCGCCTCCACCAGCTTCTTGCTGATCGAGAGCCCCAGCCCCGTTCCTCCGTACTTTCGCGTGGTCGAGGAATCCGCCTGCGAGAAGCTCTCGAAGATGGTTTCCAGTTTGTCCGGGGGAATGCCGATGCCTGTATCCGAAACCCCGACTCGCAGCGCAGCCGCGTCGCTTCCTTCCGGATCGCGCGCGATGCGTACCGTCAGTTTCCCGGTCTCGGTGAACTTCAGCGCATTGCCCAGCAGGTTGATCAGCACCTGGCGGAGCCGTACCGGGTCGCCGGAGAGCCACGGCGGAACCTCCGGCGCAATTTCCGATTCGATGGCCAATCCCTTTTCCGCGGCGCGGATGCCGACCAGTTCGGTCGCACGCGCCACCACTTCCCGCAGCTCGAAAGCTACCGCTTCCAGCTTCAGTTCGCCGGCCTCGATCTTCGACAGGTCGAGGATGTCATTGAGCAGGTCGAGCAGGCTGGCGGCCGCGCGCTGGAAGATCGCCACGTAACGCTGCTGTTCCGCGCTCAGCGGCGTCTCCGCCAGCAGGTCGGCCATACCCAGGATCGCGTTCATCGGGGTGCGGATCTCGTGGCTCATCATGGCCAGGAATTCGCTCTTGGCCTGGGCAGCGCGCTGGACCTGCAGGTTCAGCCGCTGGATGGTCTCGAATTGCAACGCCGTCTCGTGCGCGTATTGCAGCGTGAGTTGCCGCTCCCGGTAAAGCACGTCCGCTACTTCGATGGCCAGGATCGGCCGTCCACCCGCGCGCACCGCCCATGCCTGCAAGTGGATGTCGCCGCCCTGGGGCCGCGTCTCGGTCCACAGGTCCGACGAGACCCGCTCCGTGCCCTTCCAAGCTTCCTCGGCCTCGGGAAGGAAGGCTTCCAGCAAAGGGAAACGGTCTGCCAGGTCGCTCTCACCGGCTTCTGCGATCTCCGGCATGAGTTCTCGCAGCCACTCCGGCGCTGCGGAGAAAAGACGGAACCTGCCGTTCGGCATAGGCTCGAAGACGGCGAGTTGAATCGCCGCCAACACCGCAGCGGCGGTTTCGGCGGTGCTGCGGCTAGCCGGCGACGGCCCCGGTTGTGGAATCGGTGGCATTGTGTTCCTGCATCATCGCGTCGGTCAGAGTCTGGAAAAGTTCCTCGACGCCCGCACCCGTCTTGGCGCTGGTCTCGATCAGCGTCCAGCGTTGCGCCGCGAGCGGATCGAGGTCCGCTGGCTGCACCTCCCATGTTTCGCGCACATCGGTCTTGTTCAGCACGCAGACGAACGGCACTTTGCCGATCGCCTCGGTCACACGCCGCTCAAGATCGATCGCAACGTCCAGCGTCTGCCGGCGCAGTCCGTCCACCACCAGGATGTATCCCGAAGCGCCCTTAAGTTGCGAAGGCTTGACCGTCGTCAGCGCGTCTTCGCCCGCCAGGTCCCACAGGACCAGCGTCACCTCCGCGCCGCGGCTCTGGACCACCTTCTTGTCAATCTTCACGCCCACCGTGGTCTGGTATTTGTCCGAGAAGATGCTGCGCACGTAGCGGGCGACCAGGCTGGTTTTTCCCACCCCGAACGCGCCCACCATGCAGATCTTTTTCTGGATCACCGCTCGCCCTCAGCCTCGACGATCACGCGGAAGCTCACCCGCCGGTTCAAGTCGGTCAGGTACGCGGCTGCGTTTCGGCGTACCGGTTCGCGCGAACCCAACGCCACGATGCGCAGCATTTCGCGGCTGATTCCGCGGTCGATCAAGGCCTTCACCACGGCGTCGGCGCGCGCCTGGCTGAGCGATGCGTTCTTGTCTTCGTTGCCGGACGGGTCAGTGTGCCCGCGGACTTCGAGGAAGAATCTCTGCCCGGTCGACGCCGCGTGCTCTTGCAGGTTCACCAGGTGCGCCTCAACGTCATCCAGCCGGATCAATTGCTCGCTGCCAAGCTGCGCCGAGTTCAGCGGGAACCGCAGCACCTGCTGTTCCAGCGCTTCCCTTTCGGAGCGGAATTGCCGCTCCGCTCTAAACTTGGCATGCAGTGAGACGTAAGGCTCCCAGTGCGCCGTGACTTTCGCAGGGTTGACGCCGGAAGCTCGGATCAGCGCTTCCGGATCGGCAGAGAGCGGATCTCGCAGGCCAGTCAGCCGGTAACTGCCCCAGGATTCTTCCGCGCTGGTCAGCACGATCCCTGGTTCGGAGCGCAGCCTCAGCAGCAGCTTGTCCCAGCGGCTCTGGTGCCGAACTACCAGAAACAGGCCGGCCGCGAGGAGCGCCAGGAAGACGACGGCCGCGGCGATGAAGAAGCCTCGGCTGCGCTTCGTCGCCTGCGCGCCACGGCCCAGCAGGCAGCCCTGCAGCAGCGGTTGCGCTTCGGCGAAAGGCGCTGTATCGCCCTTGAACGTGCTTAGCGCGGTCGCGAAGTCGCTGTGAATCTGCTCCAGTGTCCGCTCCAGCAAGGTGCGGAGCTCCGGTGGCGGGGTTCCGCTGACCACCGCGGCCAGGGTCGCCGCCGGCCCATGCTGCACCCACAGGTTGAACTCGCCCAGCTCGATGGTTTCCACTTCCTGCCCGCCGGCTCCGGTGAACGAGTCGCGCACGAAATCCTGGATGGCGGTGAGCATGCCCGACACCAGGTCCGAATCTTGCACGATCTTGTCGGCGCGGGCCGCGTGCTGCAGCAGCAGCCCGGTCTCGCGATGGATGAGGAACACCTGCTCGACGCGGTAGCGCAGGCTGTGCGTCAGAACGATGGCGCCGAACGATTTTCCCGTCCGCAGCGCCTCCACGCGCCACTTCAGCGACTCCAGGGAGAAGCTGCGTTCCAGGGTCTGGTTGATGGATTCGACCAGCCCGCGCAACGCGTGGGCCACGGACTTGCGCACCGCGGCGCCAATGATGGGAAACAGCGTGTTGGCCAGGATGCTGGGATCGCGGGCGACGGAGATGCGCACCGCATCTTCCACCAGCGGATTCAACGCCAGTTGGAGGGCGTGGTCGCGGCGCAGGCGCAGCGCAATCGCCTCCGCAATCACCTGGCTGAGGTCTTCGGTGCGAAGCTGGCGGTCGTCCAACCGCCGTTGCAGCTCCTCCAGCCGCGCCTGTTCGGGCCCGACCAGCAGTTCGCGCAGGCGCGCGTATCCGGCAGGGTCTCCGTTGGCCCCCTGATCGGACGACGGCTCGCGCGCTGAGGGCCCCGTGCTCATGCTCGCTCCCGCCCGCTACTGTCCTACGGCCTTGGCCGGCTTCACCGGTTTGCCACCGACGGCTCCGTCCTCGCTGAGTTCGAGCGCCACCTCGGTGAGCAGCGCTGCCAGCGCCGCCCGGTCCACCTTCTGGCCGCGCAGCTCTTCGGCGCGCCGCTCCACCAGCGCGCTCAGGCTGTCGCTCTTGTGGCGGATCTCCTCCAGCAGCTTGCGCGATTCCTGCATCAGCTCCTGGCGCAGCCCGCTGTGCTCTTCGGCCGTCCGGTTGTCCAGCTCGAGGATCTTCTTGCTCAGGGCATCGCTCGCCGTCTTCAATTCACGAGCGATGTTCTTGAGCGTTTCGGTGCGTTCTTCGCGTTCCGCCTTCAGCCGCACCGAGAGCGAATCCGCTTCCTTGCGGAAGAAGCCCTCCACCGACTCGAAGCGCCGGCGCATCGTCTCTTTCAATTCCGCGGTCTCGCGGGCCAGAGTCTCCTCCAGCCGCGCGAACCTCGACTCGTAGTTCTTGATCTGCGAGCCGAAAAGGATGTCACGGATCTTGTCGACGCTGGCGGCGCCCGGCTCGCCGCTGCCATTCTCCACGGCATTTCCGACTTTCGCTTTGGGATCGTTCATACGCCTTGTCCGCACCTTCTTCCTCACCATAAGAACGGTGGCCTTCCTGCGGCTTCCGCAGCCAAATGTCTTCGCTGGATGGGTGGGGGGCCCGTTGCGCTGGGAGAAAAGTTGCGCGAGCGCAGGCGACAATGCTAATACTGCCCCACTGCGAGTGCAAGACTTCTTGTGCCCGCGGCCGTCCGGGCCCAGCGGCCCGAGGAAAGGACCATCAGCCCATGGCGGCGCCCCAATCCATGCAAAAGCAGGTACTTCTGATTGACGACGACCCGGCCATCCACGACCTGGTCTCTTATGCCCTGCGTACCACGGCGCAGGTGGTCGCGTGTGGGACCGCAACCGAAGGGCTGGCTGCCCTGCACGCCAAGCCGTTCGACCTCCTGGACCTCGGACTGCCCGACCTGCATGGGCTGGACGTCCTCGCCCGCCTGCGCCAGGCCGGCAGCAGCACTCGCATCGTCATCATTACCGCGGACGATACCTCCGAGAGCCTGCTTCGCGCCATCCGCCAAAACACCTACGAGTACCTGCGCAAGCCCTTCACCATGGAGCAGATCGCCCAGCTCGCCGAGCGCGCCCTCACCGCCGCGTCGGAGCCGGAAATCAAGGTCCTCTCCGCCAAGCGCGAGTGGCTGGAGCTTTCCATCCCGTGCACGCGCGACGCGGCGGAGCGCATCGAGCACTTCGTGCGCCAGCTCGGCTCCGATCTCTCCCTCGATCTGATGGAACCGATTGCGCTGGCTTTCCGCGAGCTGCTGATGAACGCCGTGGAGTGGGGCGGCGGACTGGACCCGCAGCGCTCGGTGCGCATCTCC
This sequence comes from Terriglobales bacterium, assembly GCA_044447375.1. Lineage (GTDB taxonomy): Bacteria > Acidobacteriota > Terriglobia > Terriglobales > Acidobacteriaceae > JAHFUA01. Next base: position 10,048 of record JBIOFT010000027.1, read on the forward strand.
TGCCTGCGCACTCCGCGCATGCTTTTCTACCGCATTGCCGACCCGGGCCCGGGATTCAAGTTCGAAGGCCTGACCCACTCGGCGGCGGCCAACCCGGACGGCGTTCTAGCTTCATCCGCGGTGCGCGAGGAAAAGGGGATTCGGCCCGGCGGGTTGGGCGTCCTAATGGTGCGGGCCATCGCCGACGATCTTATCTACAACGAGCCTCAAAACGAGGTTGTGCTGGTCAAGTATCTTCCCTGACCGTGACCCGCGAGGAATGATGCCCAGCGCGCGAAGCGCGCGTAATACTCTTCGAGTACGCTCAGGACGCCCCTTCACCTGCCTTGGCGTACACGATCAAGGGTCCTCGGCTTCGATCCCTCGCGGCGCGCTCCCTCCGTTCCGTCGGTCGCGCTGGCTCGGGATGACAATCCATAAAATGCCAGCTGCGGCGCGGCTTGAAGCCGCGCCCTTTCAAAGAAGGCTCATGAAATAATGCGGGCCGCGTTCCGCAATCAGTGCGCCGCGCCCGCTGCGGCTGAGAGTTTTCCCGCCGGTACCCGGGGCTGGACCTCGCGGCCGGCGTGCCAGATGGCAACCATTTGGCGGGTGTTGCGGATATCCTCCAGCGGATTGGCCGCCAGGACGATCAGGTCGGCCCGCTTGCCCGGCTCCAAGGTGCCGCGGTCATCCGCATGGAGCAAGGCCGCGCTAATCCGCGTGGCCGCTACGATGGCTTCCATCGGGGTCAATCCGGAACCGACCATCAATTCGAGTTCACGGTGCTCCGCCCAGCCTGGAATGCGGGCCGGAAATGCCCCCGAATCCGTACCGAACGCAACGCGCACGCCGGCATCCTGCAGCAGCTTCAGATTCTGCATGGCCGTGGCATGGGCTGCCTTGTTCTTGGCAAGGTTAGCGTCGCCCTCGCACTTGGCGCGATATTCCGGGCTTTGGAACATCTTCAGCAGGTCCGGGCTTACGGCCTGGGTAAAGAACGTGTTCGCCATCAGCTCCGGCTGCTCGGCAAACACGTAGAAGGCTTCGTCCACGGTAAGGGTTGGAATGTAAAACACGCCGCGCGACTTCATCGCCTGGATCAGCTCGGCATCCACCTTCTGATCGCGAACGCTGTGCGCGAGCACATCGAGGCCGTCGGCCACCAGGGCCTTCGCGTCCGCCAGATAAAAAACATGCGACGCGACCTTGAGTCCCTGCTTGTGCGCCTCGTCGATGATAGCCGCATAGATCTCCGGCTGCATTCTCGGGAAGCGGCCGAAGACATCATCGACCCAGATCTTGATCATATCCACATGGTGGGAGGCCATTTCGCGCACCTCCGCCCCGGCCTCTTCGACCGTTGTGGGCCGGTAGACCTGATCCGGCGCCGCCGGAACGGGAGGCGCAGCGCCCGGCACACCTATGCCCCGCCCGGCGGTAAAGATGGAAGCGCCGGGAAATGTTCCCTTCTTCTGCTCGTCGCGCAGCTCATAAACCAGGTCCCGGTTCAGTCCCATCACCAGTACGGAAGTCACGCCATATTGCTCGTATTGCAAGACGGCATTTTGCACGTTCTCCCGCGTGTAGGCGTTGGCGCTTTGGCCGGTGCCCAGGACCACTCCCAGGTGGCCGTGTGAATTAATGAGCGCGGGAATGATGGTGCGCCCCCGCACATCAACCACGCGCGCGCCTTTTGGGTAATGCATTTTGCCGGCCGTGCCAATCGCCTTGATGTGATCGCCCTCAATGACCAGCGCAGAATTTTCCCGCGGCGGCCCGCCGCTGCCATCGATCAGCCGGGCGCCTTCCAGAACCACCACGCTGCCCGTCTTACTCTCAACCGACGTGAACCACCCCGCCAGGATCACGATACCTATCGCGACCGCTACCGCTCTCACTGAGTTGCGCATTGGCGCCTCCGTACGTGTAGGTAATTCGTGAAGGATGGAAGACAGTGGCCGCTATTTCGTGTTGTGCCGCGACTCTTCCAGAAGCCGCTTGGCGCGACTGGGATTATAAGCGCCGCAGGAACAGAAATGGGCCATGTACATGGCGGCCTGCTCGGGTGTCCGCCGGCCTTCTTTCACCCAATCGATCATCTTCTTGGCCAGACTGGCGCTGACCATGCCGTGCCCGCACATGGTCGCCAGCGTCAGCACTTGGGTGTCGGGCAGCTTCTCCGTCTTGCCCTCGAAACCGAGCGAATAGCCCACACTGTGGCGGGGCTGCGTTGCGCCTGAGCAGCACTGCTTGGCGCCTTCGATGGAGGTTGAAACGTTAATCGAGAGGCCCAGATCGGCGGCCTTGACCGCTTTCAGAAAATCCTGGGCCGCCTGCCGATTATCGAACACCGCGGCCACGGTGGTGGCGGCGTCCACGCCATCGATTACGGCCTGGAAATCGGGAACCAGATTGCGCCGCCAATGCGCGATGGGGTTCATGTGCCGCGAAGGCCGCAAGGCGCCACCATGGCGCGAGTCGCCCAGATTGACCGGCTTGAAGGGAACCGCCATGGCCAGAAAACGCTTCAGCTTGGGCACGCAGCCCTGGTCGTTCCGGCCGCGGCCGGGGATGGCGAAAACGACGTAGTCGTCGCGAAAACTTTCCGCATTGCCGTAACGATGAAGTGTGTTCGTCATGCCATCCTCCGTTTCTACGCTGCCGGGGGCGTTGCGTTAGTGGCAGCTTGAACCACGTTGGTAATGCGTCCCAACCCGACATTCGTCTTGGCCCGATCCAGCTTGTATCCGAGGCGCTGGAGAACGGCAAAGACTTCATGCTCTTCCCCGTCTTCATCGCAGCGCGCGCCCACCCCGATGGACACTACGGTGTCGATCTGCCCTTCGACCTCATGGACCAATGCGATAATTTCCTCTATGCGTTGGATCGGCACCTTGATTTCGACGATGGCGGAGAGGACCTTTTCGTTAAGAATGTCCTGGCGAACTTCACCTCGGACGACATCGCTCATGAGCGTGGTGACCGGGTTCTTTTTCTCAAAGGCCACGCCGGCCTGGGCCAGAGCCCGCGTCATGCGCTGGATCTCATGAAAGCGCACGCCCACGCCGGGCCGGCCAAACTCGATGGTGAGGCCGGCTTCGCCGCGCTGCACCCGGCCACTCACGTCGTTGGTCTTCACTTCCTCCGTGCCCCGGCCCTCGACGCCGGTGGATTCATGGGGCACGCGCGGATCGGAGAAGGCGCGGCGCACCACTCTTGGCCACACTAGTTCTTCGGGCTCGAAGGCCGCGGTGGGACAAACATCCGGCTCCGGGTCGAAGCGCAGGCGCATCATTTGAAACAACCGGCGCATCATGCGGACCAATGTGGGGTTCAGGTGCTCTTGGCTCATGCCGTTGAAGCAGGCGTAGCATTCGACGCATTCCTCGCCGTCCACCGTCGCCCGCTTGATCACCGGATCGATATAAATCGCGCCCATGGTGCAGACGTAGGTGCAGTTGCCACAGGCCACACACTTGTCAGGATTGATTCTCACGGCACGCTCACCCCACGCCGGCAGCTAAGTTATCACATCCGAGGACGCCGGCAGAATAGCCCTTGATTGCTGGAAAACATTAGCTCATCATACCAGCCGCTCTCGGCCTCATTCTGCAACCGGGGAGGAAACAAATGCGGGCTCGTGTGTTCAAGGCGACCAACATCGTGCTCGGGCTCCTTTGTCTGATGTACTTCCTCACCTACATTGACCGGGTGAACATCAGTACGGTGGTAGCGTCCAACCAGTTTTTGAAGGAAATCCCGCTGACCAAGGTGCAAACCGGATTCGTCTTCTCCGCGTTTGCTTATCCGTACCTGCTGTTCCAGGTGATCGGCGGATGGGTGGCGGACAAATTCGGCCCGCGTAAAGCGCTGGCCGTCTGCGGCGTCATCTGGGCCGGCGCCACCCTGGCCACCGGCCTGGTCCATGGCATGATCAGCCTGGTGGTGGCCCGCGTCATTCTCGGCTTTGGCGAAGGCGCCACCTTCCCGACGGCAACCCGCGCCATGTCGTACTGGACCCCGAAAGAAAAACGCGGTTTCGCGCAAGGCATTACCCATGCCTGCTCCCGCCTGGGCAATTCGCTGACGCCGTGGCTGGTGGCGGTGTTGATTCTCACCATTTCGTGGCGCGGCTCTTTCATCATCATTGGTTGCGTGAGCATATTCTGGGCGCTGGCCTGGGGCCTGTACTTCCGTGACGATCCCAACCAGCACAAGGGCGTCGCTCCGGACGAGCTCGCTGCCCTGCCTGCCTACGGCTCCAAGGAGTCGGCTGGGGTGAAGGTGCCGTGGAGCCGCTTGATCGTGCGCATGGTCCCGGTGACCGTAGTGTACTTCTGCTACGGCTGGATCCTGTGGCTGTTCCTCAGTTGGATCCCATCTTTCTTTAAGGGGCAATATCACCTTGACCTGAAGAACTCGGCGCTGTTTGCCTCCGGCGTCTTCCTGTCGGGCGTTGTGGGGGATACGCTGGGCGGCCTCACCAGCGACAAACTTTTCGCAAAGACGCGCAATGCGAAATTCGCCCGCTGCAACCTGGTGGCGCTGATGATGTTCCTGTGCGCGATCGCGCTGCTGCCCATTCTTTACACCCACAACATCAACGTGGTCGCGTTGGCGCTGAGCGCTGGATTCTTCTGCGCGGAATTTACTATCGGTCCCATGTGGGCGATCCCCATGGATATCGCGCCCAAGTATTCCGGCACCGCCAGCGGTCTCATGAACACAGGTTCGGCGCTGGCCGCCATCATTTCGCCGGTAGTCGGCGGTTACCTGATCCAGAGGACGGGCAACTGGCTGCTGCCATTTATCGTGTCGATCGGCGTAATCCTGGCGGGCTCGGCGCTATCCTTCACCATGCATCCTGAGCGGCCGCTGGTGGAAACCGTACCCCTGGCTGAAGCAGCGGCCATCGCAACCGGACTCAAGTAATAGCATCGATTGATCTGTACCTAGGTCTGCACTCCACGTCGCTCTAGTACCCAAGTAACATACCGGTATAGCTGGGCCAAGGGGGATAATCGTGCTGATGATGCTCCGGAGAATTGCGCTCAAGAGTTTCGGCGGAATCATTGCTGTGGCCTTGACAACGTGCGTCTACACTTTGGGTCAAACCAAAGCAGCCCCAGTAGACCCCGGCGTGCGCGGTGGCCCGGCGGGCGCCGGCACTCCACTGCAGGGTCTTACTGCGGACGAGACTGCGTTCTTCAAGGACGGGCAAGCCAGGTTCTTTGATATCGAGGTCGTCACCAAAGGCACGAACAACGGCCTCGGTCCCCGCTTCAACTCAAACCAGTGTTTCTCTTGCCACTCGCAGCCGGCTGCCGGCGGAACGAGCCCGGCGCAGAATCCCCTGTTCGACGTTGCTACTTTGAATGGAGCGAAGAACACGGTGCCATGGTTCATCGCAAAAAGTGGTCCCGTCCGCGAAGCGCGGTTTAAGAGGAACCCCGACAAAACCAGCGATGGCGAAGTGCACGACCTTTTCGTGATCACCGGGCGAAGTGACGCCCCAGGTTGCAACATCGTCCAACCCGATTTCCTGCCCGCGGGAGATCCGCTCACCGGCCAGGGTGGGAATGCAAACATTATTTTCCGAATCCCGACGCCTCTCTTCGGCGCGGGGCTCATAGAAGCCATTCCCGACTCGGCCATCCTTGCGAATATGAGGTCCAATACATCCCTGAAGTCGGCATTGGGTATTTCCGGGCGCGCGAACTCACACCTAAGCGGAAATGTGAACCGCAGTGCAAATGATGGGACCATTACCCGTTTCGGGTGGAAGGCGCAGAACAAATCCCTTCTCATGTTCGCGAGCGAGGCCTACAACGTCGAGATGGGAGTCACGAACCAGCTTTTCCAGCAAGAGCGCGACGAAACGCCGGGCTGTCTTTTCAACGCCACGCCTGAGGACACACTCAACTTCACGCCTGCTCCCCCGACCACCGGCAATGCGAACACGGCAGTCCTCTCAGACATCGAAGCGTTTGCCAACTTCATGCGGATGCTGGCCCCACCCACTCCCGCTCCCGCCACAGCGTCCAGCGAGAATGGCCGCGGCACTTTTGTCAGGATAGGCTGCGTCCACTGCCATACACCCTCGTTGACCACGGGCGCAATGATTGCAAGCGGCTCCTCGACCAGCCCGAGTGCTGCGCTTTCCAATCAGACGGCGAATCTTTTCTCTGACCTTCTCGTGCACCACATGGGCAAAGGACTCGCGGACGGCATCACCCAAGGCGGCGCCGGCCCCGACGAGTTCCGCACGGCTCCCCTGTGGGGCGTCGGACAACGAGTCTTCTTCCTCCATGACGGGCGGACGACAAACCTGGTCGACGCGATCAGAGCCCACAGGAGCCGTGGCAGCGAGGCAAATAGGGTCATCGAACATTTCAATAAGCTGAGCACCAAGGAGCAGCAGGAAATCATCGACTTCCTGCGATCGCTCTGAGCCGCCACCCTGAGGGAGGTCTTCGCGAGGGCTTTTTGCACTGATATCGTGTACGCTCAATTCGCGTGAAAAATATTACTCTTAGCGCAGACGAAGACCTCATCGAGCAAGCTCGTCTGGTGGCCCGCTCCCAGCGCAAGACGCTCAATGCAGCTTTTCGGGAATGGCTCTTGCAATTTACGGCGCAGTCAGGAAACGGCCAGGAAATCGACTCCTTCATGAAGCGACTGCGCCACGTCAATGCTGGCCGCCACTTCACCCGCGACGAGATGAATGAACCGTAGGTTCTTCCTCGATACGAACGCCTTCCGGACTTTCAGCACGGCCAGCGATTCGAATCCCTTCAGGTCGAGAACCCCTTCCTGTAAGCCTGGCTTGCTCATCAAGCGAATCATCTTTGACGCCGGTTCAGCTCGTCGAGAGTGCGCTTCAACTGCTCCAGCTTCTGTCCCGCCTCGCCCAGCTTGCCTTCCGCCGTCAGGCGTTGATAGTCGGCAAGGTCTTTGGCGGCTTCTGCGATGAGCGCATTGAGATCCGCCGCCGGCTGGGGCGTGGCGACCGAGGCGGGCGCGCGTTGCGCAGGCTCCGCGGGGGCAGCCGCGGCGCTCGTCGACAAGGCCCCTCCCCCAAAAAGAGCCGCCATCGCCGACTCGAAGGTCGGTCCATACGCCAGCCGATCCTGCAGCGCGAGCACGACCAGACGCAACTCCGGCATCGGGCTGCGCTCCGCCTGCAGGTAAATCGCCTCCGCATACAGCAGCCCGCGCCCGGAGGGAATCACCAGCAAGGCTCCCCGCCGCACGTGCGAGCCTTGCTGATTCCACAGCGTCAATTGTCCGGAAAGCTGCGCGTTCTGATCGATGCGCGCCTCCACCTGCAGCGGTCCATCCACCAGCTTGGTTTTCGGAAAATCGTAGACCACCAGCGTGCCGTAATGTGCGCCGTCGCTGCGCCCGGCAATCCAGCCAATCAGGTTATTCCGGTTCGATGGGGTGAACGGCAGAATCTCCACGAACTCCACCCCGGTTTCGCCCGGTAGCTTCATCAGCACGAAATTCGGCTCCATCGCCTGTGTGGTCTGTTGGCCACCCTCGCTCATGCCGACTTCGCTGGCCACCGTCCACAGATCCTCACGGTTGTAGAACACTTCCGGATCGGTCATGTGATACAAGCCATACACGTTCGCCTGCAGCTTGAGCAACAACTCGGGGTAGCGGAGATGTTTGCGCAGCGTTGGCGGCATCGCTGCCACGTCCTTAAACAAGCTGGGAAAGAGGCGGCGGTACGCCGCGATGATGGGATCCTCCGCGTCAATTACATAAAACGTCGTCGTCCCGTCGTAGGCGTCGATGACCACCTTGACGCTGTTCCGAATGTAATTAATGGGATTGCGGTCGAGATTGTAATGGCGCGAGTACGGATAGCTGTCTGAGATGGTGAACGCATCCATGATCCATGACAGCCGGCCATCGTCCCCGACCACGATGTAGGGATCGGGATCGTAGGTCAGAAACGGCGCCAGGATCGACACGCGCTCGCGCAGGTTGCGCCGCATCAGCAGCCGGCTCTCCGTGGTTACGTCATCGCTGAACGGCAGCTTGGCGAGATCGCCGCGGTCGAGCGCAAGGATGATGCGCCGCAGGAAGCCGCCGAGCACGATGCCGCCGTTGCCCTCGTACGAGGTGAGGCTGTTGCTCTGGCCTTGCGGGTAGTTGAATTCCTTCTGCCGCGTCTTGACGTACACGTCGGTGTTGGTCAGCTCGCCGAAATACACCTCTGGGCGAGTTACGGTGAGGCCGGGCACCGTGCTCTGCACGGGCATGTTGCTCAGCATCAGCGTCGGCAGCCCTTCCGGCGTGAACCCATTCACCGGGTTCATGGTGATACCGTAGCCGTGGGTGTAGATCAGCTTCTCGTTAATCCAGTTGCGGCTGCTCTCCGGGAGCTTGTCGACATTGAGCTCGCGCGTGGCCAGCATCACCTGGCGAAGCGTGCCGTCGATTTCATAGCGATCGATATCGATATCGGGAAAGTCGTAGTAGGTGCGGATTTCCTGGATCTGGCGCAGCGTGTCCTGCAGGGCGCGCCAGTCCCACAGCCGTATGTTCTGCAGCGTAGCCTGATTGTTCGCTGGGTCGATGGCCGCGACGGTTGTCTCCGCGGGAAACTCGCGCTGCGAAACCCGGTTGAGTCCATAGGCCTGCTGCGTCAGTTCGATGTTGTGAGCAATGTAGGGCCGCTCGCGAACCAGTTCGTTGGGTTTGACGATAAAGCTGCTGACGTACCAGCCGACTACCAGCAGAACCAGATAACATGCCGCGGCGGGAACGATCGCCGCAACCAGCCAGCGCACGCGTGGCCGCGAGACGGCGTTGGCGGCTGCGATGGCCGCGCCGACGACGAGCGCCGCACAGACCACGAGCAAGCCTGGAAGCATGACGTGCGCGTCCGTGTACGTCACGCCGGCGAAGATGGTGTGGTCCTCGAGCAACTGCTCGAACCGGCCGACATACACACGCATCGCCAGGATCAGCAAGAGGAACGCAAAGGTGATGGAGAGCCCGCGCCAGGGCAACGGGAGGTAACTGTCGCGGCGTCCGGCTAGGGCACGGCTGCCGCCGCTGATGAGGATAAAGAAACCGGCCACGCCACAGGTAATCACAGCCAGCACGATCAGCCAGCCGCTGACGAGCTGCCACGCGGGAAGGGTGAACAGATAGAAGTTCAGCGGCTTGCCGAAGATCGGATCAAGAGCGCCACCCGTGACCCGTGGCGCGTACCAATAGAGCGCGAGTGCCGGCCACTCCGCCGTCATGGCGGTCCCGGTCACAACCGCAATCACGAGGGAGATGCCGAGCGCAACCAGGCGCACGATGGATTCAACGGGCAGCCTAACTGGCTGTCCGCCGATGAAGATGGTGCCACCGCTCGGCAAGTCGGTGAACTGCGCCCGCTTCAGGCCCAGGAACGATCCGTACAGAATCAAGAACGTGGCCGCGGCAAACGTGGTAAAGACCGCCGACTGAAGCCTGAGCGTTTTCCAGAATACATCTCCGTACCCGAGCGATCCGTACCAGAGTGCGTCGACGTAATACGAGAGCGCCGTCCGGCCTCCGAAGAGGACAACGGCAAGGAAAATGATAATAAGAATGAGGGGCAAACGGCTGCGCCGCCGCGGCGGACGCGATCGCGGCCAGTCAATCGACTCGGGCATTACCCTCCCCTGCTTGCACCAGCATTTCCGTTCTGAAGTGCCGAGCAGACGGTATTGTACAGGTTCTTTGGCCGCAGCCTGGTGACACCGCGCGATGTTTTACGGTGCGCTGAAAAACGCAATCACGTTGTGCTGAAATAGCCGATGCCCTTTTTGCAGGTGCATCATGTGGCCGGCATCGGGCACGACAACGTACTGTTTTCTCGGATTCGGGAGCTGGGCGAAGAAAGGCAGCAGCCCGTCGAGGTCAGCAACGTCATCGTATTGGCCATGGATGATCATGACCGGAACGGGCATAAGCCGGGGATTGAGCATGGGCATGATAGTGACCATATCGAGCTGCGGCCCGGTCGGTGATTTCAGCTCGACTTGCACGGCTGCCCTGGCAAACGCATCCACTACCTCAGGATCACTCACCTCAGGCGGAGCCATGGAGTAGAAGCGTGGTTTCCAACCGGCTTCCGGAATGGTGACGTAGGCGTTCTGGCGGAAGGCATCGATGCGGGCCCGCCGCTTGGCCAGGTCGGGACTGTTAATGTGCATCTGCGCATAGGAAACGTACCTCTCCACCTTTGCCGGCTGGCTCATCACGAACATTCCGCCGTACTGGGTTCCCCACGACCAGGCGAGAAGGTTGACCTTTTTGACGTCCCGGAGTTTCAGCACATAGTCCACGACCGCATTGAGATCCTGACTGGCCTCGGCAGTGGTCATGTGGCCTTCTGGGTGGGTGGACCGGCCAAATCCCCGGACGTCGGGAGCAAAGACGTCGAACCCATTTTGAGCCAGCACGTCCATCAGACTGTAAGTAGGTTTGCCCGGCACTTGCAGGTCGAAGCTCTCCTTTCCCGCGGTTGCGGAGCCGTGGGCCAGGACGATGATGGGTTTATCTTTGGCGGTCCCCACGTACTTTTCCCAGACGTATAACCGGATCACCCCGTTGTTCACCCAATGCTCGGCGCCGGCAACTGGCTGGGCGGCGCCAAAGCAGGTTGTGCCGAGGACCAGACACGTGGCGAAAAAGATTACATTCTTTCGTCTCATGAAAATCTCCTTACTCAAACTCGTTGTTTTCCAATGACCCACCAGACTAAACATACCCCAACCACTTCCAATAGGTTGCCCCAAACACCAGCACCAGGACGTAGGCAATGACGGTCAGGGGAATACCGGTGCGGACGAAATCGCGCACTTCAAATGTATCGGTGCCGTAGGCGACCATGTTTTGCGGCGCGTTGACCGGCAGGATAAACCCGAAACTCACCACGTACTGTAGCACCATGGTCATGCCCCACTTGTTGATGCCGGGTGTTTTCACCGTTTGTAGGACGGAAATGACGATGGGAATCATGGCCGCGGCCAGGGCGGTGGCGCTGGCGAAACCAAGGTGGATCAGGATCAGGAACGCCGCCAGCACCGCAAGAATCAGCAGGGCGGGCATGGTCTGTACGCCGAAGGCGCTCACGATAATCCTGGCGAGCCAGTCCGCCGCCTTGGTGGAAAGCAACGCCGACCCCAAACTGATGCCCGCGCCGAACAGCATCAGCGTGCCCCAGCCGATCTTCGACTGCGCGTCTTTCCAGGTCATCACGCCGATCTTCGGCAACAGCATGATCGCGACCATGGCAATCGTCGTGGTGGAGGTGTCGAAGGGATGGAGAATCTTTTCGGTGGACCAGAGAAGCAGCAGGATGAGGGACATGACCAGCAGCTTCTTCTCGCTGGCCTTCATGGGGCCGAGTTCGGCCATGGACCGTGCAATCGCTTCCCTGCCCCCGGCTATCTCCTCCGTCTCCGGCGGGATGGTTTTCAGCAGCACGTAATAAAGGACCACCGACATGACCGCCGAAAACGGCGCCGCGGCGAGGAACCACTCCGGCCAAGTGATGGTCTTGCCCAGCATCTTCTCGATATGGCCGACCGCTATCATGTTCTGCGCGGCGGCGGTCTTGATCCCGACATTCCACAGGCTGTCGGCCTGCGCCGTGGCAATCATCATCACCGCGGCAAAGCGGCTCTTCAGGTCCACTCCAAAGGCCACGATGATGCCCATCACGATGGGCACCACGCAGGAAACCCGCGCCGTGGTGCTGGGCACGAAAAAGCTGAGGACAAACCCCACCATGATTACCCCGGCCAGCACGCGGTTCGTCCGCGCGCCCACCTTGGAAAGCACGAACAGCGCAATGCGTTTGTCCAGGCCCGTGTGCATCATCGCCGCCGCGATGAACAACGCCCCTCCCACCAGCGCCAGCGCGGTGTTGGCAAATCCCCCCAGGGCGATGGTCAGGCCGCTGGCGGTGCCGTACAGTTTCGTCGGATCACTGACGTTGGGAGAGATGCCCAGCAGAAATGCCATCAGGGCTAGAATTACGGCCGAGCTCGCCGGATACGAAATGGAATCGGTGATCCACACGATGACGGCAAACAGCAAGATTCCCAACATGCGCTTGCCCGCCACCGGCAGCCCTTCCGGAGTAGGAACAAAGTTCACGGCGATTAACGCGATGAGGCCGATGATCAGGCCAAAACGCTTCAAGAATCCCTCTTGCATCGCTCCGCTGACCTCCTCACCGATGGGTTTGGCTACTCTCGGCGTCACCATCGCGTGCCCCTTCCTCGATTCGCCGGAGACGTTGACTGCTCTGGTGTGTGCCCCAGAATTTCTTTTTTGACTTCGAAATCAGTAAAGAAGATTGTATGTCCATCTCGCCTGCTCCGACGTTGTTGAGACGATTCTCATCCAGGAACGCCCCCAACGGTCTGCGCTCCGCGCCAGCACAGCCCGAAATGACGCCAAATTCCAGCGTGCTTTTGCAACACCGTTCCCAGCGAGCTGCAAGACTCAAGCCGAAGTCACCGCAACGCTCCCTGTCGACGCGTTGCGCTGCGACGGAAGCGGCAGTATCGTACTTCCAGTTGCTGGTGGGCACAGAGCAAAACTCGGCGGGGTTGTGGGTACGCATGGACAAGACCATGGCGGCGGTGATGCTCGCCGGTATGTGTACCTTCCTGAATGTTTATCCGACCCAGCCCCTGCTCCCCTATTTTCGCCAGCTCTTCCACGCCTCGGAACTGGCAGTCAGCTTAACGGTGAGCGCGACCGTTTTCGCGGTGGCGCTGGTGGCGCCGTTTGTCGGCGTGATCGCGGAGCGCATGGGGCGGAAGCGGGTGATCGTTCCCTCGCTGCTGCTGCTGAGCTTGCCCACCGCGCTGTGCGGGAGCGCGCGAAGCCTGGAGGCGCTGATCGGCTGGCGCTTCCTGCAAGGCGTGTTCGTGCCGGGCGTGATTGCGGTGATGCTGGCCTACATCGTGGAAGAGTGGGAAGGGCGCGGGGTGGGCAGGGCGATGGCGGCCTACGTGAGCGGCACGGTGATGGGCGGGTTCATGGGACGGTTCCTGTCGGGGCTGATCACCACGCACTGGAACTGGCGCGCGGCGTTCGTCGTGCTGGGCGGCTTGAACCTGGCGGGCGCGCTGGCGGTGCGGGCGTGGCTGCCGCTGGCCACCCGGTTCGTCCCCGCCCAGCACATGGGGCACGCGCTGGCCGAGGCGCGGCGTCACCTGCGAAATCCGCGGCTATTGGCCAACTTCGGAATGGGAGCGTCGATACTGTTTGCCATGGTGGGCTGCTTCACCTACGTCAGCTTCTATCTCGCCGCGGCGCCCTTCCGCCTGAATGCGGCGCAACTGGGAAGCATTTTCTTCGTGTACCTGGTCGGCGTAGTGGTGACGCCGATGTCGGGAAAATTCCTCGATCATTACGGCTTCCGGCACACCGCCTATCTTTATTGCGGCATGATGATGGCGGGGCTGGCGCTGACGCTGATGCGGCGGTTGCCGGTGGTGATCGCAGGGCTGGCGATTTTTTCCTCCGGCGTGTTCACCGCGCAGGCGGCGGCGACGGTGAACACGGGCGCCATTGCTGGGCGTGCGCGGTCGTCATCGGCGGGATTGTATGTGACCTTCTACTATCTGGGAGGCAGCCTGGGCGCGACCGTGACGGGATGGTTTTGGGAGCGGGCGCAATGGCGTGGCTGCGTCGCCGTGCTGGGCGCGGCGGCGGTGGTGAGCCTCGGGCTGGCGCTGCTGAGCAGCCGGCCGGGCGAGCATCTCCATGGCGAGGAAGCGGAGATCGTGGCGGACTGAAACGATTCGGTATGAATACGGATCAACCAACCAGCCGAGATGCTGAGAAACAGGGCGCTCCCAGCCTCATCCGCAACCCGATCAGCCTGCTCGGCGCTGCCCTGGCGGCGATCAGTCTCGCTAACATCATCTTTCTGTTCCTGGTGACGCTCGTCTCCCGCCGCTCCAGCCCGTATCTTGGCGTCTTGGCATTCATGGTCTTTCCGGCCTTCCTGATCCTGGGGCTGCTGCTGATCCCAGTTGGCATGTGGCGCGAGCGACGGCGACAGCGCACGGTCGCGCCGGAGGAGATCCCGCGCCTGCCCAGGATCGACCTGAATATCCGGGCGCAACGCAGTGCCTTCGAGTTCTTCCTGGCCTTTTCGATCTTTTTCATATTGCTGAGTGCTGGAGGCAGCTACCGCGCCTATGAGTTTACCGACTCCGTGCAGTTTTGCGGCCAGCTCTGCCACACCGTCATGAGGCCCGAGTACACGACCTACCTGCTCTCTCCGCACGCTCGCGTGCCTTGCGTGGAATGTCACGTGGGTCAAGGCGCCAGTTGGTACGTGCGCTCCAAGCTTTCCGGTTCTTACCAGGTATACGCCGCCATTTTCCATAAGTATCCGCAACCGATCCCCACGCCGGTCGCCAACTTGCGCCCTGCACAGCAGACGTGCGAGCAGTGCCACTGGCCTCAGAAGTTCTACGGAGCCCAACTGAAGGTCTTCTATCACTATGCGGATGATGAGACGAACACGCCGCGGCAGATTCGAATGTTGATCAACACTGGCGGGGCGGAGCCCGATACCGGCTTGCCTTCGGGTATCCACTGGCACATGAACATCGCCAACCAGATTACCTACATCGCCAGCGATGCGCAGCACCAGGTGATCCCCTGGGTTCAAGTCCAGGACATGCAGGGCAGAGTGACGGTGTACCGAGCCAAAGATTCCAAACTGACCGCGGCGCAGATCGAGAACGCGCCCAAACATCTGATGGACTGCATCGACTGCCACGACCGGCCCAGCCACATCTTCACTCCCCCGGACCGGTCCGTTGACGGGTCCCTGCTCGCCGGCCGGATTGATCGCTCCCTGCCGTTCGTCAAGCAACAGGCAGTTGCGGCGCTCACGAAGACCTACAACACGACCGGCGAGGCTCTGGACGGCATCAGCAGCGACCTGCAGACGTTCTACCGAACTAAATATCCCGAACTGTACGCCGGCCGGCAGAAGTCAATCCAGGCGGCGGTTGCCGATGTGCAGCACGTCTACCAGGCCACCATCTTTCCGTACATGAAGGTGGATTGGCGCACCCATCCCAACAACATCGGGCATTTTTATTCTCCCGGCTGCTTTCGCTGTCATGATGGCCAGCACGTCAGAGCGGACGGCAAGGTCCTTACCAACAATTGCGACACTTGTCACACGGTGCTGGCAGAGCTGCAGAGTGCAACGCCGTTGATGCGCCGCGAGCCGGGAGTTCCCTTCCAGCATCCGGTGGATATCGGCGATCTCACGCAGGTGAGCTGCAGCGATTGCCACACGGGCGGCGTTGGGCCATGAATGGTCGCGTAAGATTGCGAGCACAAAGCGGATTCGCGTCGGACCAGGAAGATGCCGCGCATCGCGTCACTGCAGCTTCGCGTATTCTGTCTTGGCTTCTTTCAGGATGGGGATGTCGGGATCGGCATCTCTCCAGAGTGCGAAGAAATCCTGGTAGGCGGTGCGTGCGCCCGCGGTGTCGCCAGAGCGCGCGCGGGCCCGCCCCAAGCCGAGGTGGGATAAAGCACTCAACGGAAAATTCACGATCACGCCGGGATGATCGAGGATCTTCTGAAACTCCGCGGCCGCCAGTCCGCCATTTCCCGCACCCAGGTAGGCTTCACCGCGCAGGTAAACCGGATACATCGTCCCCGCCGAAAACGGCGGCGGATCTGCCAATTCATACGGAACCGCCGCGTGCAGAATCCCGATTGCCCTGGCCGCATCGTGCCGCTGCAACTCGATCGCTGCCCGCACCGTGGGCAGCCAATAATTTTGCATGAGTGTATCCAGCGGGAATTCTTGTCTGAGCGCGGCCATCAGCTTTTGTGCCGTAGTGGCATCACCGCTGCGAGCCAACGCCAGCGCAGCTTCCACCTTCACGTCTCGTCCGGGGGCCAGATCCAGAGCCTCACGGGCCTGCTTTAGGGCAGCGGCTGGGTTGCCGAACTCGGCCTCCCTCAGTGCCTCATTCGCTAGCCAGAACGCCGCCGTCTCTTTGGAGTCGTTCCGCTTGGCTGACTCTTCGGCTTGCGCCGATAGCTGCCGTGCCTTCTGCAGGCGGCCGTAATCGGCCTGCGTGTCAGACTCAGCCGACAGCAAGATGTCCTCCGCCCCCGGCTTGCCCATGGCCCACGCCAACTGCTGCTGCATGCCAGCCGCATCTTTACGCAAGAAGTCGAGGTAATAAATCGATTGCCGCAGGTAGGGCCCATCCAGCTTGCGAGCCAGCGCTTCATCGAACGCGGACTTCGCCTCATCCAGCCGGTTCATGGAAAAATAAGCCACTCCAAGATTGTTGTACCCAAGTATGGAAGCGGGTTCCAGGCGCAGTGCTTCCCGGGTTACCGCGGCCGCTCTCTCGAACTGTCCCAGGGTGAAGTAATTCACTCCGAGATTGGTTGCGGCGACATAATCCCTGGGGTAATCATGGATCCACACTTCATATTGCTGAATTGCTTTTTCCAACTCGCCGGTGACCAGCGTGAAATAGGTACAGGAGATGTAGTACTTCTCCCGCTCGCTGACTCGGTCGCGCAATTCGTAAGCTCTGCGGACGTTCTCAATCGCCAGACTGGCTTGGCCGAGATTGTTGTAGCGCACGCCCAGTGAGGCATAAGCGCGGGCAAAATTGGGATCGAGTTCCACCGCCCGCTTGAGAAAGGGAAGAGCATCTGTGTCGCCCTTTTCGCGGGCGAGGCGGTCACCCTCGGTGTAAGCCTGAAGCGCCTCGAGAGACGAAGTGGTGGCTTCGTCGAGCGGCTTGTCAAACTTCTGTACCGACGCCAGGGATTCGCCCAGTTTGCCGCGCAAAGTGGCGGCTGCCTGTCCCAGCGTCTGCAATACTTTCTCGCGGCTCTCCGCCTCCGCCTCGGCTGCTCCCAGCACATCGCCCGTCCCGCAGTTCACCGCCTTCAGACCAATAGCGTAGTGGCTCCCCAGGCTGGCAATCGATCCCGCCAGCAAAGCCTTGCTTCCCGTGCGCCGGCAAACTTCGCGCCCCACGTCCCGCGTCACACGCTCGCCCGTGGTCCTTCCCATCAGTTTCAGCGTCTCGCTCAGCTTGCGGTCCGAGAGGACGTTGAGAAAAGGCGATTGCTCCAGATCGACCGCCAGGGCCTCTTTCAGCGTGCTGTCAAATACCGGATCGCCGGTGGTGTTGGCGAAGTCCGCGATCACGATAACGTCTTTGTCGGTGAGCTGCGGCGGCTTGCGGAAATGGAAATAAAGTAAGCTGGCAACGATGAGTGCGAGGAATGCCGTTGCCGCCAGGATTCTTAAGCCCAGCTTGGCTCGGACCCAACGGCCGATGGAGGCCGCTCTCACAGAAGGGGCGCTGGCCGCGTGACTGATGGCCGCGGCTGCTCTCCTGCCACTTGAGCTTCCCGGTTGCTCATCGGCTTCCGCCGGCTCCGTGATCACGGTAATGCGCTTTGAGTCGCTGTCTCGTTTCAGCCGTTGCAAATCGGTGCGGATGTCTGCCGCATGCTGATAGCGTAACTTCCGGTCTTTCTCCAAGGCTTTGTTGATGATGCGCTCGAGTTCCGCGGGAACCTCGGGGCTCAGCCGCACCGGCGCGACCGGAGCGCGATGCAAGATGGAGTCAAAGATCGCCGCCGTCGTGTCGCCTCGGAAGGGCTGGGCGCCGGTCACCATTTCATAGAGCACGGTGCCGAAGGAAAACAGGTCGGTGCGCGCGTCCAGCTCTTTTCCCAAGGCCTGCTCGGGTGACATGAAGGCAATCGTTCCCGGGGCAGAGCCCGGACTCGTCAAGTACTCCCGCGTAACACTTAGCCCCGAAGTTACCGACGAGTCCGAGCTGTGGGCGAAGCGGGAAGCGACTTTTGCCAGCCCGAAGTCGAGGATCTTGGCCTGTCCGCGCGCCGTCACGAAAATATTTCCCGGCTTGATGTCGCGATGAATGATGCCCTTGGCATGCGCGGCTTCGAGAGCGTCGGCGATCTGGATCCCCAGTTCGATCACCAACTCCGGATCAAGCGCCCGTCCGGCGATGCGATGATGCAGGGTCACACCTTCCAGATACTGCATGGCAATCAGGGGACGGCCCTCATGCTCTCCGATTTCATACGTAGTGCAGATGTTCGGGTGGTCTAACGCCGAGGCAGTGCGAGCCTCCCGCTGAAAGCGCTCCAGGCTTAACGGATCATTGGCCAGTTCGTCCGGCAGGAATTTCAGCGCGACAAAGCGGCCGAGTTTAAGATCCTCAGCCTTGTAGACCACGCCCATGCCCCCGCCGCCGAGTTTCTCGACAATGCGGTAGTGCGAGATGATCTGGCCGATCATGTGCGGGAGGAAGCCGATAAGAGGGGTAATCGTAGGGCCGCTGCGGACGGCAAGTCAATGGTAGGACGGCTCGGCGTACAATCGCGTCTGCGAATCACGAGAAGGCGAGCCAATGCCACAACTTCGCCGAATCCTGAAGTATGTGTCTTATGCCGCTATCGTGTTGGGCGCGTGCCTCAACACCCATCCTGCAGAAAAAATGCAGCCACCGGCCGCGCCGCATCGTCAGATGGCTTTATGACGGAACCGAAGCGCATCCTGCTGTTCAGCCAGCCCGGCTGACCTCCGTGCTCCACCGCGCGAGCTTACCTCTCGGCGAGAGGCATTCCGTTCGAAGAACGCGACGTCAGCCATGATTTCGGCGCCGTTCGCGAACTGGTGGAGACCTATCACAGCCGCGCCACTCCAACCGTGGTCATCGGCGACGAGGTGGTCATCGGGTTTGATCCGGAACGCATTGACGAACTGCTCAACTCCTAGCCATCCCCGGCGCCTGCCATGACCAAGGTCGTCCGGGAAGTGCGCGAGACCGCTGCCGTGCCCGCACACCGCCGGCACGCCCTCCGCGGATATCTCTCCATCGCGGCGGCGGCGTTCTGCTGGGGCGGCGCCGCCAGCCTCGGCCGGGCGGTGTTCACCGGACGCCTGTTCGCGGAATCGCACGCGCTGCGGCCCATTGGCCCGGTCATCCTCACCCAAACCCGCATCAGCTTCTCTTTCCTGATCCTCGCCCCCATCGTGCTCTGGCTGGGCGGCCGTTCCGCCCTGGCGCTGGCGAGGAAGGATGTGCTGCGCTGCTTCCTGCTGGGGATCGTCGGCATGTCGTTCGCCAACTTTTTCTATTACGTCGCCCTCGCCAAGACGTCGGTAGCTACCGCCATCATCCTGTTCTACACCGCGCCGGTGTGGGTGCTCTTGTATTTGCTGGCGCGAGGCAAGCAGCGCGCCACGGTGCGCCGGGTCAGCGCGGTGGCCGCCGCGGTGGTGGGCTGCGGGCTCGCTATCGGCATCGGCGGACCCGCGCATTTGCGCCTCAACGGCCTGGGACTGGCCGCGGGCTTGCTGGGCGCCGCCGCCTTCGCTTTCTACAACGTGTATGGTCACAGCGTGCTAACGCAGAATGAGCGCTGGCGCGTGCTGGTGTACGCCTTTTTCGCCGCCACCCTGTTCTGGCTGATCGTGAACCCGCCCTGGGCCATCGTGGCGGCGCGCTACTCCGCCAGGGAATGGGGCTTCATGGCGGTGTTCGCGGTGATCTCGATCCTGCTGCCGTTCTCGTTCTACTTCGCCGGACTGCAGTACCTGGACGCCACCCGCGCGGTGGTGACCAGTTGCCTGCAGCCGGTGTTCGCCATCCTGTTCGCGGCGGCGTTCATCGCGGAGTCGCTGCACTGGCTGCAGGCGGTGGGGATTGTGATCGTGCTGGCCGCCAGCATCGCCATCCAGATCCCGGACAAGGGCGGCGAAACTGCGACGGATGTGCGGCTTACGATAACGGAGTGATCAGCTAAAAGCCAAGAGCCAAAAGCTAAAAGCCGCCTTTCGGCGCCAGATGGAAGTAATGTCGCGTCCGCCGTACGTCGTGGGCAATCTGCTCGCGCAGCGCTTCCACCGAGGGAAACTTGATCTCCCCGCGCAGCCGGTACAGGAAGAACAGTTCCACCTCGGTCTGCGCCGTCAGTTCGATAGGATGAAAGTTCAGCAAGTGGGTCTCGACCGCGAACGATTCCTGCCCGAAGGTTGGGCGGTAGCCGGCGTTGGTGACTGAGTCGAAGCACTCGCCGTTGATGCGCGTGCGCGTGATGTAGACGCCGTCTCCCGGCACCAGTTCGTCGTACTGGCTCAGGTTGATGGTGGGCACCGTGTACTTGTGGCCGTAGCCGCGGCCGCGACCGGGAAGTGGACACCAGGCTGAAGACGCGTCCCAGCAGTTGCCGCGCGCGCGCCACCTTGCCCTGCTTCAGGAGCTCACGGATACGGCTGCTGGACACCCTGTCGCCTCGTACCTTCATCTCGGGATAGATCTTCACTTCGTAACCGGCCTCGCGGCCGTATTGCGCCAGCCGGCCCACGTC